>NZ_OX636706.1:1525000-1825000 GCF_951793255.1 Desulfovibrio piger | reverse complement strand
TCCCGTCATTATCAGGCGGCGGACGACCATGTCCGCCCCGTGGATACCCTTGAATCCTGTAGCGCCCCCCGCGTGGAACAGCTCCCGGCATCCGTTATGGAAAAACGCCTTGCCGCGGCCCTTGCTGACGGCTATGTCCGTCTGGGCCGGGCCACATGGGAAAGCGCCGTCCCCGCATCCGCCGACGATGCCGTCGCCCAGGCGGGCCGTGTGGGTGCCTGCCTCGTGCTCCAGAGCGTGACGCCCATCCCCCAGCAGCCGGAAAAGCCCCACTACCAGGCGCATCCCGGCTTCGTCTCGCGCATCGGCCAGCGCGGCATCTTTGCCGAGGACAACAGCGGGAACCTGGGCGGCCCGTCCACGCAGCCTGCGGTGCGTTACTGCAATGACGCCGTCTTCCTTGCCCGCACGAGGTAGAGAGGCAACCCTCTTCCCCGCCGGAGAAAGCAGACAGGCCCGCACCGGCAGCCCAGGATCTTCCTGTCGGCCACCGGGGCAGGCACATGCCGGATAAGACCGGAGCGCCTGCCGCCCAGGCCTCATGCATACACACAGCCCCCGTATGGCGCATGCCTTTGGTTTCGCGCCTCGGGGCTCAACAGACGAATCCATACAAAAAGAGGGAGCCGTGCCGCAGGGCAGGCTCCCTCTTTCCCTGTCAGGGGATATCGTTATTCGCTGGCTAGATGCTGATCTGGGCGCCCAGCAGCTTGACGAAGGCGGCGATCCAGGCCGGATGCGCAGGCCAGGCCGGGGCCGTGACCAGATTGCCGTCCACCACCGCGTTGCTGGCCGTGGCGTTGAAGTCATGCCAGGTGGCGCCCGCGGCCACCACATCGGGCTTGACCGCAGCGTAGCAGGTGCAGGTGCGGCCCTTGAGGATGCCCGCGCTCACCAGCAGCTGGGGGCCGTGGCAGATGGCGGCGATGGGTTTGCCGGCGGCGTCGAATTCACGCACGATCTCCAGCACGCGCTCGTTGAGGCGCAGATATTCGGGAGCGCGCCCGCCGGGCACCACCAGACCGGCGTAGTCGGCCACATCGACCTTGTCGAAGTCATAGTTGATGGCGAAGTTGTGGCCGCGCTTCTCGCTGTAGGTCTGGTCGCCCTCGAAGTCATGGATGGCCGTGCGCACGAAATCACCGGCCTTCTTGCCGGGGCAGACGGCGTGGACTTCGTAGCCCAGCATCAGCAGCATCTGGAAAGGCACCATCACTTCGTAATCTTCCACATAATCGCCGGCCAGCAGCAGAATCTTTTTCATCGTATACTCCTGTGCGGCAAGTCGCCCGTCCGGAACAAAGAAGCCGGGCCCGCTCTTGCCATCGCTCATATACTGCTTATATAAGCAGCGGAATGTTACAGACAAGAGGCAGGCCGGAGCTTTTCCGTCCCGGCGGCTGCCTGCCGATACACCCCACTGTCCCGCGGCCACGGCTGCGGCCCAAAACATGGCAAGGAGTGCTCCATGCCCCTGTATGATTTTGTCTGCCCCGCCTGCGGGGCCCAGTTCGAAGAGCTGGCGTTCGGTGACGAGACGCCCGCCTGTCCCCAGTGCGGCCATGCCGAGACCCAGCGCCAGATGAGCGTGCCCAGCCCGCTCAAGACCGGCGCCTTCCCCTTCAAGCCCGGCCCGGTGCATCCGCTGGCCTCCAAGATGGGTAAGGGCCTTGCCGGTTGCGGTCAGGCCGGTGGCTGCGGCAGCAGCACCCCCGCCGCGCCCAGCTCCGGCTCCGCCTGCGGCGGCAACGGCAAGTTCTCCTGAGCCTAGGCTCCTCGTATCCTGGCAGGATACGTTCATTTTGGGGACGCGCCTTCCGCGGCATGTATCCAGCCGCGCGGGCGCGTTCCTTGCATTATGGAGCTGCTTGGCCTATTCTTTTGGAATATTTTCACTTCAGGGGGATATTATGCTGCGCAGTATGACCGGCTTCGGCCGCTGCCTGGTAGAGAGCGAAGGCTTCACCCAGCAATGGGAAGTCAAAAGCGTCAACAGCCGCCATCTGGACCTCAAATGGCGCCTGCCCATGAGCGTGCGCAGCCTTGAGCCGCGCCTGGAAAAAGTGGTGCGCCGCTTCGCCTCCCGCGGTCGCGTGGACATCAGCCTGACCCTCCAGTACACCGGCGGCACCGGCCCCGCGCCGCGTTTTGACGCCATGCAGGCCGAAGCCATGCTGGACAGCCTGAAAGAACTGGCTGCCCGCCGTGGCGAGCCCTTCACCCCCGACTACAACGCCCTGCTCGCCCTGCCCGGCCTGTGGGGCGATGCCGGTGACGAAGTGGACGAGAGCCTGACCCTGGCCCTGGAAGAAGGCCTGTCCCTGGCCCTGGAAGACTGGAACGACGCCCGCGCCGCCGAGGGCCGCGCCCTGGCCCGCGACATGCATTCCCGCATCCTGCGCATGGAAGAATGGACCGGCCTCATCGCCGAACGCGCGCCCGAGATCAAGGAAGAGCGCGCCGCCGTCATGCGCGAACGCCTCAACGAGGCGCTGGAAGCCGTCAACGGCCTGGACGAGAACCGCTTCCTGCAGGAGGTCACCATCCTGGCCGACCGTCTGGACGTCACCGAAGAGCTGACCCGTCTGCACACCCACCTTGCCCGCCTGCACGAACTGCTGGATGCGGGCAAGGATGCCGGCCGCCGTCTGGACTTCACGCTGCAGGAATGCTTCCGCGAGATCAACACCTGCGGCAACAAGATCCCCGATGTGCAGCTTTCGCGCATGGTGGTCGATTTCAAGAACGAACTGGAAAAGTGCCGCGAGCAGGTACAGAACCTCGAATAGCCGGCGGGTTCCCGTCACGGTCGTCCGACACTGAGCTCCGCGGGCCCTGCCTGCGGAAGGAGATTTTGACATCATGAACAGACTCGGCATCGCGCTGGTCATCAGCGCGCCCTCCGGCACGGGGAAGACCACGCTCATCAAACGCCTGCGCAAGGAATTCCCCAACTTCGGCTATTCCATCTCCTGCACCACCCGCGCCCCCCGCGAGGGCGAAGTGGACGGCAAGGACTATCACTTCCTGAGCCGCGAGCGCTTCGTGGAGCTGCGCGACCAGGGCCATTTTGCCGAATGGGCCGAGGTGCACGGCAACTTCTACGGCACGCCCCTGCCCCCTGTGCGCGAGATGCTGGCCAAAGGCCAGGACATCCTGTTCGACATCGACGTGCAGGGCGCCGCCCAGCTGCGCAAGAACATGCCCGATGCCCGCTTCCTCTTCATCCTGCCGCCCTCCATGGAAGAACTGGAACGCCGTTTGCGCGGCCGCGGCCTGGACAGCGAGGAAGTCATCCTGCGCCGCCTGGCCAATGCCCGTGCCGAGATGCAGGAAGCGCCCCACTACGATGCCCTCATCGTCAATGACGACCTGGACACGGCTTACGACCACCTGCGCGCCGCCTACCTGGCCGCGACCCTGGCGCCCCACTGTCGCCCCGGGCTGGTGGAGGCCCTGAACAACGGACACCTCCTTTAAAGGAAGAAGAACGATGGCTGCCCAACTCATTGTCGCTCTGGATCTGCCCCGCAAGGAAGACGCTCTCGTCCTGGCCCGCGAACTGCAAGGCGCCGTGCCCTGGTGCAAGGTGGGCATGGAACTGTTCACCCTGGCCGGCCCGGACATCATCCGCGAACTGCACGACCTTGGCTTCCATGTCTTCCTGGACATGAAATTTTACGACATCCCCCACACCGTGGCCCAGGCCGTCAAGGCCGCTGCCGCCGCCGGTGCGGAACTGCTGACCCTGCACTGCCAGGGCGGCGAGCGCATGTGCAGCGAGGCCCGTATTGCCGCCGACAGCTACGGCAGCAAGGCTCCCCAGCTTTTCGGCGTCACGGCCCTGACCAGCTTCGGCCCCGGCGAGATGCCCGGCATCAGCGCCGATCCTTCGGACTTTGCCCTGGAGCTGGCCGGCAAGGCCCGCGGCTGGGGCCTGGACGGCGTGGTCTGCTCCGGCCATGAGGCCGCCCGCATCAAGGCCTCCTGTCAGGGCCTGCGCTGCCTGTGCCCCGGCATCCGTCCCGCGGGTGCCGATACCGACGACCAGCAGCGCATCATGACGCCCGCCCGTGCCGTGCAGGCCGGTGCCGACTTCCTGGTGGTGGGACGTCCCATCCTCAAGGCCCCCTCGCCCGCCGAGGCCGCCCGTGCCATCCAGGCCGAGATGAAAGCCGCCGTCTAAAGGAGACCGCATGACAGCCAGCGCCCCTCTTGCCCTTTTCCGCACCTCAAGCACGCCCCGTCGCCCCAGCATCCGGCGTCGCGGGCCTGTCAGGGAGGTGGCGGCATGAAGCGCTGGCTGTTTCGTGAGCCCCCTGCCGGTTCGCCGCCGCGCGGTCTGGCCCGTGAGCTCTCCATCTCTCCCCTGCTGCTGGACATCCTCTGGCGGCGCGGCCTGGACAGCCCCGAGGAGCTGGACGCCTATCTTTCCGCGCGTCTGCCCGATCTGGTGCCGCCGTCCCGCTGGCCCCAGTTCCCGCAGGCGGCCGAGGTCATCAGCAAGGCCCTGCTGGACGGCAAGAAGCTGGCCGTCTGGGGCGACTACGACGTGGACGGCATCACGTCCTCCACACTGGTGCTGGACGTGCTGGAAGCCCACGGCCTGGAAGCCCTGTGGCATGTGCCCGACCGCCGCAGCGAAGGCTACGGCCTGAACATCCCGGCCATCGAAGAACTGGCCGCGCAGGGCTGCGGCATCCTGCTCACCGTGGACTGCGGCATCTCCGACATGGCGGCCGTGGCCCGCGCCCGCGAGCTGGGCATGACCGTGGTCATCTCCGACCACCACCTGCCGCCGCCGGAACTGCCCCCGGCCGACGCCATCTGCAATCCCCGTCTGGGCCCGGAAGACGACATGCCCTGCCCCCATCTGGCCGGTGTGGGCGTGGCCTTCTTCCTCATGGCCGCCGTCAACGCGGCCCTGGCCCCGCATACGGGCCGCCGCTTCAAGATGGACAAGGTGCTGGATCTGGTGGCCCTGGGCACGCTGGCCGACGTCATGCGCCTGGGCGGGCAGAACCGCATCCTCGTGCGCGGCGGGCTGGACAAGCTGGCCGAGGCCGCCCGTCCCGGCATCGCCGCCCTCAAGACCGTGAGCGGTTCCGACGCGGCCGCCCGCCTCAACGCAGGACAGGTGGTCTTCCGTCTGGCGCCGCGCATCAATGCCGCCGGACGCATGGGCGCGGCCGACACCGCCCTCCAGCTGTTGCGCAGCAAGGACCATGTGGAGGCCCTCCGCCTGGCCCAGCATCTGGATGCCCTCAACACCCAGCGCCGCGAGGAAGAGGAACGCATCTGGGCCGCCGCCCGCGAGCAGGCCCACCGCCAGCTGGAACAGCGCCAGCGCCCGGCCCTGGTGCTCTACGGCGGCGACTGGCACCCCGGCATCGTGGGCATCGTGGCCTCGCGCATCGTGGAAGAATTCTACCGGCCCACCATCATCCTTTGCGACGACAACAATATGATGAAGGGCTCGGGCCGCTCCATCCGCGAGTTCGACCTTTACGCCGGGCTCCAGAAGACGGCCCACGTGCTGGCGGGCTTCGGCGGCCACAAGCTGGCCGCGGGCGTGCGCCTGGAACCCAACCAGCTGGAACGCTTCCGCGAGGCCTTCGAACGGGTCGTGGCGGACGAGCTGGGCGAGCAGCCCCTGACCCCGGCCCTGCTGCTGGAATGCGAGCTGGATTTCCAGCAGGCTTCGGATTCCGCCTTCTTGCAGGAGCTGGAACTCATGCAGCCCTTTGGGGCAGGCAATGCCGAACCGGTCTTCGCCTCCCCGGAACTCACGGTGGTGGACCGCAGCCCGCTGGGCTACAGCGGCGACCATGTGCGCCTGCGCCTGAAGGACAGCGCCAGCGGCATCACCCTCATGGCCAAGGGCTGGAACATGGCCACGGCCTTCCCGCCCTCCTCCGTGGGCTCGCGCATCCGTGTGGCCTACACGCCGCGCCTGGACTACTACCGGGGCGTGGCCTCCATCGACGTGGGCATCAAGGACTGGCAGCCCGTGGCCGACTAGCACACGCGGATAAGGATCGTTGAAGGGCCTTCTTCCCGTATGGAAGCGGCCCTTTTCCTTTCTCCTCTGGCGGAGCGCTGGACGCATCTCCGTTCTTCACCAGCTGATGCCGTCCCGCACAGCCGGCAGGTTCCGGGCAGCCATCGCCCTGCTGCCACTCCCCAGACTGCCGTCAGCCATGTCCCTGCGGTACCGCCGGGCCGCGCCGTGCAAGGACGTACCTCCTCTTCTCCCCGGGCGGATGGCATCCCCCGTATCTGCGCGCCCTGTCCGCTGCCACAAAATCCCGGAAATTTCCTTCCGCATCCTTCACAGATGCCATTTGAGGCTTACCCTTTGAACACGGCAGCCCCGACGGCAGCGCCGGGAGCGCTTCCCGCGCCCGTGCCATCGCCGTCCGGCCCGGCCCTCCCGCCCGTATCCCTGCTCCGGCAGGCAGTCCGGGACAGGCCCGCGACCACGGCTGCCTGCGGCACCCTCCCCCCCACGAGGCAAGGGGACTGCGCCGCGCCCTTACCTTCAACAGATCACACGCCGGGATCATCCGGCTTTTCAGGAGTTCGTCATGAAGCAGCCCGAAGAGCTGTCCGCGTACAAGGAAAGCGTCCTGCAGGACATCGCCCAGGCCCAGCGCGTGGGCGCTGACGAGAATGCCATCACCGCCCTCATCAGCCAGTACCCGCTGGATCAGGCCCTGGCCGCCCGTCTGGCCCGCTGCTACGGCCCCAAGGGCTTGGAGAATTTCAATCTGGACGGCATCGACGTGGCCGCCCTGCCCGCCCAGCAGAAACACGCCAAGGAGCCTGACCAGAGCGTGCTGCAACAGGTCTGGGAAGAACACGTGGCCCTGGTCATGGATCAGGTCTGCCGCATGTCGCCCGAATATCTCGATCTGGAGCAGGAGACCCGTCTGGACATCCTGCTGCTGGAGCAGGCCCGTGCCGAGAACAACCTCCAGGCCATGCTGGGGCTGGAGATCCTGCATGTGGCCGAAGACCTGAACCTGGCCATGCAGGAGGCCGAAGCCGCCGAGGCCGGTCACGCCGCCGGGCAGCCCGGAGCCTGCAAGATGGCCGCCTTTGCCCGCAAGATCATCCACAGCCTGGAACGCCAACGCGAGAGCCTGGAACAGGCCGCCGAGCTCCTGCCCCTGGTCTGTGACGCCCAGGCCTATGCCGCCGCTGCCCAGACCTACGCCCAGAACAAAAAAGACAAGGACGGTCTGCCCGAAGACGGTTTCCGCCAGACCATGCAGGCCCAGCGCCAGTCGCTGGAAGCCGCCGCGCAGGATTGCACCACGCCCTGCCTGGGCGATCTGTTCACTGCCCGTCATCGTAACCTGGCCACGGCGGAAGAGATCTACATCCGCATGCAGCGTCAGGCCCTGAGCGGCCTTTCTTCGGTGACGCAGGCCGAAGCCCTGGCCGACAGCCTCTTCCCCTGGCTGGCCGATACCCTGGAAGGCATCGTCGGCAATGAGCTCCATGCGGGTCTCAAGGACACGGCGGCCGCCCGCCTGGACGGCATCCGCCAGCTGCTGGCCGATATGGAAGCTGAAGAGCAGGAATAAAAGGATGAGGGGGAAGGGGGCCCCTTTTTGAAAAAAGGTCTCCCCTTCCCCCTCAAACTCCCCCATCCCTGCCAAAAACTTTTGGCCGGATCACCGGCAAGGTCTCGTGTCGCGCAGGCTGTGCGCGACTCACCGTCCCCCGGCATGATGCGGGAGAAAGACAAGGTCCGGCATGAAGGCAAAGAATGGGGGCGCCCCGGAAAGAGATGCATCGCCTTGCCGCCGCGCATGGGATGCGCTACGCGGCACGGCCGGACAGTTTGGACGGCCCCCCTTCCGGCGCACCATACGATATGTTGCCGGCCATCGTTTTTTTGGACCGCCTGCGCAACAGGGCCAGTCCCCACACAAGGGAGACTGGCCCTGTTTTTTATCTGTCCGTCAGATGCGGTACCGGACGTGCCGCAGTGACGGATAAGCACGGTCTACGGCTTGGGATACTGGCGGATATGCGAGAAGATGCTGCCGTCCCGTTCCAGTCCCTGCTGGGCGGCCTTGGCATACCAGAGGGCGGACTCCGTGGCATCCTGCGGCACGCCGAAGCCCACTTCATAGCAGGCGCCCAGGAAGCGCTGGGCCTGGCCATTGCCCTGTTCGGCGGCACGCTTGGCCCAGTCGAAGCTCTGTTCGGGGTCCTTGGTCACCAGTTCGCCGTCGGCGCAGATCAGCGCCATGTTGAACTGGGCCTCGGCATAACCGCTCTGGGCCGCACGCTGCATCCACTGCAGATAGCCATTGGTGTCGCGCGGCACGCCCGCACCGGAACGCAGCATATAGGCCACCAGGGTCTGGGCTTCGGCATCGTTCTGTTCCGCCGCCAGCATATACCATTTGAAAGCCGTTGCCAGATCCTGCGGGACGCCCAGGCCGTTCTCGTAGCAGCGGCCCAGCAGCACCTGCGAGCGGGCATCGCCGTCCGAGGCCAGGGGCTGCAGCAGGCGCAGCGTTTTTTTGTACTGGCCGATATTGTAGGCCGTCCAGGCTTCCTGCCAGGTCTTGTCCGCCTTGCTGTCCGCGGCCACGGCAGGGATGGCGCTCACCAGGGCAAGGCCCAGCAGGCCTGTCGCAAGTATCTTGTTCATGATCTCTCCTTGCGTGTCGTTTCCTCTTCCGGCATCAGACCGGGGACACGCGTGCAGGCCACCATACGCCGCCCCGGGGCGGGACACAAGCATCCTGTCCGCGCGTCCCCGGCCCTTGACGACTGGCCCGGCAAGATGCATTTTTGTCATGATGCAAAAAGGATTCTGTCCCCTTATCGTCATCCGGGGTGCCGGAGACATGGGCACCGGTGTGGCCCTGGAACTGTGGCACGCGGGCCTGCACAGGCTCGTGCTGCTGGAGTGCGCCCGGCCGCGTGCCATCCGCCGTCTGGTGGTCTTTTCCGAGGCGGTCTTCGAAGGCAAGGCCCGGGTGGAAGGACTCGAAGCCCGTCTGTGCCCCGATGCGGCCGCCTGCCGTGCCCTCTGGCAGACCGGAGAGGCCCTGCCCCTGCTGGTGGACGAAGACGGCGCGAGCCTGCACGAGCTCTGTCCGCAGGTCTTCGTGGACGCCACCATGAGCAAGAAGGCCCGCGGCCTTTCCCCGAATATGGCGGATCTGGTCATCGCCCTTGGCCCGGGCATCGAAGCCGGGCGGGACGTCCACTGCGTCATCGAAAGCTTCGGCCCGGACATGGGCCGCTGCCTCCGGCAGGGACAGGCCCTGGCCAATACCGGCATCCCCTGCGAGCATGGCCGCTCCGAACAGCGCGTGGGTCGTGCCCCGTGTGCCGGTGTCTTCGCAAGCCCCCTGCCTCTGGGCAGCCATGTCCTTCAGGGCCAGGAAGTGGGCCGGGTGGACGGTGTTCCCGTCCCGGCTCCCCTGTCCGGCCGTTTGCGCGGCCTGTTGCGCTCCGGTCTTCCGGTGCGTGCAGGGGCCAAGGTGTGCGACATCGAGCCGCTGGACCACGTGCCCCTGGACAAAGTTTCCTCACGCGCCCGCTGCCTGGGCAGGGGCGTGCTGCGGGCCATAGCCGCCCGCTATAACCTTCCTACCTGATACAGGAGTATCATGTCCCCCTTCAATCCCGATTCCCAGAACAGATACCCCTCTCCCCGGAGCGACAGCGGTCAGTCCCGCGATGACGAACGCGTCATCGAGGCCGAGATCATCCACGACGGCTGTGACGACGGCAGGGGCCAGGGGCCTTACGGCCGCTCCTGTCGGGGCGGTTACGGCCAGGAACAGTTCCGCGGCAGCCGCAGCCCCTGGAACGGCGGTCTCCATTTCCAGACCATCTGGACCTCGGGCGGCAGCCGGCAGGCCGGTCTGGCGCCCGGCATCACCCTGGCCCTGATCATCATCGCCGGGATCCAGTTCGGTCTGCTGGCCAGTATCGGCTTCATGGTCTTCCATGCCATCGGCTCTGTCCTCAACTCCATGCGCGAGATGCGCTCCATGCTGGCGGGCAATCCCCCCAACCCGTGGCCCGGCCGCATCCTCAGCTGGACCATCAGCTTTTTGCTGGTAGGCTGGCTCTCCGGTGGCTTCCAGTGATGCCACATGGCATGTCTATCTGTTGCGCTGCGCTGATGACACCCTGTACTGCGGCGTGACCACCGACCTTGACCGGCGTCTGGCCCAGCACAACGGCCGCCTGGCCGGCGGGGCCCGCTATACGCGCCCGCGCAGGCCCGTGGCCCTGCTGCTCTCCCGGGCCTGCACGTCCCGGCAGGAGGCCCTGCGCCTGGAATATCATATCAAACGACTGCCCCGCTCCCGCAAGGAACAGGCCCTGAAAGAGTTTCCCCAATGCTGCCCCTGGATACTGTCCTGACGTTTTTCGTGACTGCCCTCATGCTGGCCCTTGCCCCGGGACCGGACATTATCTTCGTCCTCACCCAGTCCGCCCTTTACGGCATGCGGGCCGGTGTGGCCACCACCCTGGGGCTCATCTCCGGCCTGTGCTTCCATACAACAATAGTAGCCGTGGGCGTGGCGGGCATCTTCATGACCTCGCCGCTGGCCTTCACCCTGCTGACCGTCGTCGGGGCGGCCTACCTGCTCTATCTGGCCTGGCTCTCCTTCCGGGCCGGGGCCAGCATGGCCCATCTGCAGGAAAGCCGGTTCCTGGGCTACTGGGGCCTGTACCGCCGCGGGGTCATCATGAACATCACCAACCCCAAGGTGACGCTCTTCTTCCTGGCCTTCCTGCCGCAGTTCTGCGCGCCGGAACGCGGCAGCGTGGCGCTGCAGGTCATGGAACTGGGCCTGCTCTTCATGCTGGCGGCCTTCCTCGTCTTCACGGCCGTCTCGGCCCTGGGCGGCCGCCTGGCCCACTGGTTCAACAGCTCGCCGCGCGGCCAGATGCTCATGCACCGTGTGGCCGGTCTGGTCTTCGTGGCCCTGGCCGTGATGCTGATCTTTTCCTGCGTGGCCTGAGCCGCGCAAAGGCCTGTGACGCCGCCCCTTCCGGGCTTGACACAGGCTTGAGCGCCGAGTAAGAAGGCCGCATTGAGGTGACCATGCAGAACTATCGTATCCCGCTCAGTGAGATTTCCCCTTCCGGCAAGGACATGACGCTGGACGATCCCGCCATCTGGCAGGGACCGCTGGCCGAGTTCCAGATGGACTGCCGCATCATCGATCCCCTGAAGGCCGAGCTCGGCATCATGCCCCTGGAAGGCGGCTATCTGGTGCGCGGGAGCATCACCGGTACCGTGGTGCTGCCCTGCAACCGTTGCGCCGAAGACGTGACCGTGACCGTGGATTCGCATTTCGAAAATTTTGAGGAGACCGCCGCCGAACCCGAAGACGAAGAGGCCGCGACCACCGGTGAAGACCTGCTGGAAAGTCGCGTCGTCGTGGAGAATGGCGTGTCGTATCTCGATCTGGGCGCCATCTGCTGGGAAGAATTCGTCCTGGCCCTGCCGGTCAATCCCCTGTGCCGCCCTGACTGCAAAGGCCTGTGCCCCCAGTGCGGCGCCAACCTCAATGACGGCCCCTGCCAGTGCGCCCCGGAAGAGGGCGACCCGCGCATGGCCGTCCTGCGCGGGCTGAAATTGCGCAAAAACTAGACATCAAAATTTTTTTCTGCTAGGCTCTTGCCTCTTGAGCTTGGCCCATAGGGTCACTCACGCCCAAAAAGCATATCATTTCCGATCTCTCGGAGAAGGAGAACATCATGGCTGTCCAGCAAAACAAAAAGTCCCGTTCCCGCAAGGGCATGCGTCGTTCCCACGACCGCGTGGCCACCCCCACCGTCATCTACTGCTCCTGCGGCGAGCCCACCGTGCCCCATAGCGTGTGCCCCAACTGCGGCGCTTACAAGGGCCGTCAGGTGATCGCCAAGACCGAAGCTGAGTAATGAACGCGCGCCCCATCATAGCCGTTGATGCCATGGGAGGGGACTTTGGCCCCTCCGTGGTTGTTCCTGGTGCCATCGACGCCGCCAGGCTTCATGACTTGCACGTCCTCCTTGTGGGGGATACCCCCAAGGTGGAAGCGGAACTCGCCAAGCTCGACCTTGCCAACGTGCATTTCGACATCGTCCAGGCTGATGATGTGGTGCACATGAATGAAAAGCCTTCGGACATCCTTCGCCGCAAGAAAAACGCTTCTATCCAGGTGGCCTGCCGTCTCGTCAAGGACGGCAAGGCCGATGCCGTGGTCAGCGCCGGTCATTCCGGCGCCACGGTCGCGTGCGGCATGTTCATCATGGGTCGGCTGCCGGGCGTCGAACGCCCGGCGCTGGCTGCCCTGCTGCCCACGGAAAAGAATCCCGTGGTCGTGCTGGACGCCGGCGCCAACGTGGACTGCCGGCCCTATCATCTTTTCCAGTTCGGCCTCATGGGCGACGCCTTCGCGCGTGACCTGCTGGGCTATGCGGCCCCGCGTGTCAGCCTGCTGAGCATCGGCGAAGAGGAAGGCAAGGGCAACAGCCAGGTCAAGGAAGCCTACGAACTGCTCAAACTCGCCCAGAATCTCAACTTCGTGGGCAATGCCGAAGGCCGCGACATCTTTACGGGCGATATCGATGTCGTGGTCTGCGACGGTTTTGTGGGCAACGTGGTGGTCAAGATGAGCGAAGGCCTGGCCTCGGCCCTGGTCCGCATGCTCAAGCGCCTGTTCACCTCCGGTTTCCTGCCCGCCCTGGGCGGCATGCTGGCCAAGGGCGCCTTCAAAAAATTCGCCACCACCATCGACTACGCCGAATACGGCGGCGCCCCCCTTCTGGGCCTGCAGGGCCTGGCCATCGTCTGCCACGGCCGTTCCAGCGCCCGCGCCATGCAGAACGCCATCAAGATGGCCGGTACCTTCGTACGCAAGGGCACCAACGACCGTCTCGCCGAAACCATCCTGGCCAACGAGGAACTCACCCGCTTCTCACGCGCCATTTAAGCCACGGGTATTTCTATGAAGCCAAACTGCTATCTGCACGCCCTCAGCAGCTACGTTCCCGCCGAGGTCCTGACCAACGATGATCTGAGCAAACTGGTGGAGACCAACGACGAGTGGATCACCACCCGTACCGGCATCAAGCGTCGTCACCGCCTGCCCCAGGAAGAGAATGCTTCCGACCTCGGGACCCATGCCGCCCGCAAGGCTCTGGAAGATGCCGGTCTCGATGCTGCCAAGCTGACCCACATCCTCACGGCCACCTGTACGCCGGACCATCTCAGCCCCTCGCTTTCCTGCATCATCGGCGGCAACATCGGTGCCGGCCCGGCCATGTCCTTCGACTTCGGCTCCGCCTGCTCCGGTTTCCTGTACGGCCTGCATCTGGCGGACGCCCTGCTCTGCCAGGATCCGGCTTCCCAGATCCTTTTCGTCTGCACCGAGGCCCTTACCCGCCGCGTCAACTGGAGCGACCGCAGCACCTGCGTGCTCTTCGGCGACGGCGCCGGCGCCTGCATCCTGAACAGCGATCCCGAGAACGCCCTGGCCCGCGTGCAGGACAGCATCTGCAAGAGCGACGGCAGCCTGCACGACCTCATCATCGTGGGCGGCGGCACCAGCTGCCGGTACAAGCCCGGCGATCCCGTGGGCGACGACTTTTTCATCTCCATGCAGGGCCGTGAAGTCTACAAGCATGCCGTGCGCCAGATGTCCGGCATCTGCCAGGAACTGCTGGAGCGCAACGGCCTCACGGCCGCTGACGTCGATCTTTTCGTGCCCCACCAGGCCAACATGCGCATCATCGAGGCCGTGGGCAGCCGCCTGAAGATCGGTCTGGATCACGTGTTCACCAACGTGGCCGAATACGGCAACACCTCTTCCGCCTCCGTGCCGCTGGCCCTGGTGGAAGCCATGGCCCAGGGCCGCATCAAGGCCGGGGACCGTGTGCTGGTGACCGCCTTCGGCAGCGGCCTGACCTGGGGCGCGGCCCTGCTGCAGTTCTAGGCTGCCGCGGCGTTGAACTCGGCCCCTTTCTGCTATATCATAAAATCCATTGAGGCAGCATCATGAGCAATCTTGATTCCACCACTCCTACCGCGCTGGTTACCGGCGGTTCCCGCGGCATCGGTCGCGCCGTTGCCCTGACCCTGGCCCGTGACGGCTATCAGGTCATCCCCACCTACGTGAGCCGTCCCGAAGAAGCCGAGAAGACCGTGGCGGAGATCGAGGCTGCCGGCGGCCGTGCCCTGGCCCTGCCCCTCAACGTGGGCGACGGCGAAGCCGTGGCTGCCTTTTTTGCCGAACATATCAAAGGCAAGGTCAATCTGGCCGTGCTGGTCAACAATGCCGGCATCACCAAGGACGGCTTCCTGGTCCGCATGAAGGACGATGACTTCGACCGCGTCATCACCATCAACCTGCGCGGTGCCTTCATCTGCACCCGCGAAGCCGCCAAGATCATGACCAAGGCCCGTCACGGCCGCATCGTGAACATCTCTTCCGTCGTGGGCCAGATGGGCAACGCCGGACAGGCCAACTACAGCGCCGCCAAGGCCGGCCTGCTGGGTCTGACCAAGTCCTGCGCCAAGGAACTGGCCGCGCGCCAGATCACGGTCAATGCCGTGGCCCCCGGATTTATCGAAACCGACATGACCGCCGCCCTGAGCGACGATGTGCGCGCCTCCTATGAAGCCGCCATCCCGCTGAAACGCATGGGCACCGCCCAGGAGATCGCCGATGCCGTGGCCTTCCTGGCTTCGGACAAGGCTGCCTACATCACCGGCCAGGTGCTGGCCGTCAACGGCGGCATGTACTGCTAAAAACTGCGGCCGCGCACGCTGCCGCTCCCGCTACCGGAAAACACAAAGCGAGTTGGAGGATAACCATGTCTGAAGTTGCAGCCAAAGTGACCAAAATCATCGTGGACCAGCTGGGTGTGAGCGCTGAAGAAGTGAAGCCCGAAGCTTCCTTCGTGGAAGACCTGGGCGCTGACTCCCTGGACCTGACCGAACTGATCATGGCCATGGAAGAAGAATTCGACATCGAAATCGCCGATGACGACGCCCAGAAGATCCTGAAGGTGCAGGACGCCATCAGCTACATCGAAAGCAAGCAGGGCTAAGTTTTTCCCTGTCTGCCGGAAAATTGGAACGCACCGGGCTTGCCCGGTGCGTTTTTCCCCTTCCGGCCTCAACACGAGTATTTTTTCCAGGCACAAGCCCCCGCCTGTCCAAGGAGTATCCATGAGTCGTCCGCGCGTTGTCATCACTGGTCTTTCCGCCATCACCCCTCTGGGCAATGACCTTGAAACTACCTGGAAGCGCCTGCTTGCCGGCGAATCCGGTATCGGCCCCATCACCCTTTTCGATGCCACCGACTATGACTCGCGCGTTGCCGGCGAAGTGAAAGACTTCGTTGCCGAAGATTTCATCCCGGCCAAACAGGCCCGCCGCATGGACCGCTTCACCCAGTTCGCCGTGGTGGCCGCCCAGCAGCTCCTCAAAGACTCCGGCCTGGTCATCAATGACGACAACGCCTACGACGTGGGCGTCATCCTGGGCATCGGCCTGGGTGGCCTGAAGACCATCGAGACCTACCACGCCAAGCTGCTGCAGGGTGGTCCCGGCAAGGTTTCTCCCTTCCTGATCCCCATGCTCATCTCCAACATGGGCCCCGGCCAGATCGCCATCTTCACCGGCGCCAAAGGCCCCAACATCGTGACCACCACCGCCTGTGCCTCCGCCATCCACGGCATCGGCACCGCCTTCAGCGAGATCCTGCTGGGCCGCATCAGCACGGCCATCACCGGCGGTGTGGAAGCCACGGTGACGCCTCTGGGCGTGGCCGGCTTCACGGCCCTGAAGGCCCTTTCCAGCCATTACAATGATGAGCCTGCCAAGGCCTCCCGTCCCTTCGACGCCAACCGCGACGGCTTCGTCATCGGTGAAGGCGCCGGCCTGCTGCAGCTGGAAGAACTGGAACACGCCAAGGCCCGCGGCGCCAAGATCTACGCCGAAGTGGTGGGCTACGGCGCCTCCGACGACGCTTTCCACATGACCGCTCCCGCCGATTCCGGCGAAGGCATGGCCCGCGCCATGCAGAACGCCCTGCGCGACGCCGGTCTGGCCCCCGAGGCCATCGGGCACATCAATGCCCACGCCACCTCCACCCAGCTCAACGACAAGACCGAGACCAAGGGCATCAAACTGGTGTTCGGCGAGCACGCTTCCAAGATCAAGATCTCTGCCACCAAGTCCATGACCGGTCACCTGCTGGGTGCCGCGGGCGGTGTGGAGAGCGTGTTCACCGCCATGGCCCTGCATACCGGCTGGCTGCCCGGCACCATCAATCTGGAAAATCCCGATCCCAACTGCGATCTGGATTACATGGCCGGCGGTTCCGCCCATATCCCCTGTGAATACGCCATGTGCAATTCCTTCGGTTTCGGCGGCACCAATGCCAGCCTGATCCTGAAGAAGTGGAACGACTAGCCCCAAAGGGAGAGCGGTAGAATGGATGAAATCTTGCTTCAGGACCCGGAACTGGCCCAGGCCATCATCCTGGAATCCCAGCGCCAGGTCACCAAACTGGAACTGATCGCTTCGGAAAACTTTGTTTCCCCGGCCGTGCGTGAGGCCCAGGGCAGCGTGATGACCCACAAGTACGCCGAAGGCTATCCGGGCAAGCGCTACTACGGCGGCTGTGAATACGTGGACATCGCCGAGAACCTGGCCATCGAGCGCGCCAAGAAGCTCTTTGGCTGCGAATACGCCAACGTGCAGCCCCACTCCGGTTCCCAGGCCAACATGGGCGCCTACTTCTCCTTCCTCAAGCCCGGCGACACCATCCTGGGCATGGATCTGAGCCACGGCGGCCATCTGACCCACGGCAGTCCCGTCAACTTCTCGGGCAAGCTGTTCAACAACGTTTTCTACGGCGTGAACCGCGAGACCGGCTGCATCGACTATGACGAAGTGGCCCGTATCGCCCGTGAGCACAAGCCCGCGGCCATCGTGGCCGGTGCCAGCGCCTATCCCCGCAAGATCGACTTCGCCCGCTTCCGCGCCATCGCCGACGAAGTGGGTGCCGTCCTCATGGTGGACATGGCCCACATCGCGGGCCTGGTGGCTGCCGGTCTGCACGAGAGCCCCATCCCGTACGCCCACATCACCACCACGACCACGCACAAGACCCTGCGCGGTCCCCGCGGCGGCATGATCCTCTCCGACGAGACCCGCGGCAAAAGCCTCAACAGCCAGATCTTCCCCGGCATCCAGGGCGGCCCGCTGATGCACGTCATCGCCGCCAAGGCCGTGGCCTTTGGCGAGGCCCTGCGCCCCGGCTTCAAGACCTACAGCCAGCAGATCGTCAAGAACGCCGCCGTGCTGGCCCAGTGCCTGACCGATGCGGACTTCCGGCTGGTGTCCGGCGGTACGGACAACCACCTCATGCTGGTGGACCTGACCAACAAGGACGTGACCGGCAAGGATGCCGAACATGCTCTCGATGCCGCCGGCATCACGGTCAACAAGAACACCATCCCCTTCGAGACCCGCTCGCCCTTCGTGACCTCCGGCGTGCGTCTGGGCACCGCTGCCCTGACCACCCGCAGCATGAAGGAAGACGAGATGCGCCAGGTGGCGGCCTTCATCGTGGAAGCCATCGAAAAGCGCAACGAGCCTGCCTCCCTGGCCGCCATCCGCAGCCGCGTGGAGGAATTCGCCCGCGCCTATCCCCTGTTCACCTGGTAACCATGCACGACAGGAGGGAGGAGGCCCCCGTCCCGTACGGGATGGGGCTCCCTCCCTCTTTTTTTCCGCCGCGCCTGCCGGCGGCCCAGACCTGCCGGTCGCTGCTGCTGACGGTGCCTTGCGGAAAGCCCCCCTTTTGGAAAGGCCGCCTCTGGCGGCCTTTTCCGTCCGTGGTCCCTGCCACCGGCGGGCTTGGCTTTTGCCCCGGCTGCGTGTAAGGTAGTCCAACTTTTTATTGCGAGTACTGTCATGCAACGAATGCCCTGGCCCGATTATTTCATGAGCATCACCTATCTGGTGCGCGAGCGCTCCACCTGCCTGCGCCGCAAGGTGGGCGCCATCGCCGTCAAGGACAGGCACATCCTGGCCACCGGTTACAACGGTGCGCCCTCCGGCGTGCGCCATTGTCTGGAGACGGGCTGCCTGCGCGAACAGATGGGCATCCCTTCCGGGCAGCGTCACGAGATCTGCCGCGGCCTGCACGCCGAACAGAACGTCATCATCCAGGCCGCCGTGCACGGCGTGAGCATCGCCGGGGCGGAGCTGTACTGCACCACCTTCCCCTGCGCCATGTGCAGCAAGATGCTCATCAATTGCGGCATCAAACATATCTGGTACAGCGAGCATTATCCCGACGAGCTGGGACTGGCCATGCTCAGCGAGGCCGGTGTGACCTTCGAGCAGATCCCCTTCTCGCCCGACATGCTCAAAGGACCGCAGCATGTCTGAGAACATTTTCGCCCCCTTCATGCGTGAGGCCCTGGCCCTGGCCGAGAAGGGCCGCTGGAGCGCCTGTCCCAATCCCACGGTGGGCGCCGTGCTGGTGCGCGACGGTCAGGTGGTGGCGCGCGGCTGGCACCATGCCGCCGGGCAGCCCCACGCCGAGGTGGAATGCCTGCGCGACGCGCAGCGTCAGGGCATCGACCCCGCCCAGTGCACCCTGGTGGTCACGCTGGAGCCCTGCAACCATTACGGCAAGACCCCGCCCTGCAGCGAAGCCGTGCTGGCCGCGGGCATCAAGCGCGTGGTCATCGGCCTGTACGACCCCACCCCCAAGGCGGCCGGCGGTGCCGAACGCCTGCGTGCCGCCGGTGTGGAAGTCATCGGCCCGGTCTGCGAGCGGGAATGCCGCGACCAGGTGGCCGATTTCCTGGCCTGGCAGCAGGGCCGCCCCTATGTGATCCTCAAGATGGCCGCCACCATGGACGGGCGCATCGCCACCCGTACCGGCCACTCCCGCTGGGTCAGCAGCGAAGGTTCGCGCGCTCTGGTGCATCGCCTGCGTGCCGGTATCGGTCGTGCCGGGGGCGCCGTGCTGGTGGGCGGCGGCACCTTCCGGGCCGACAACCCCTGCCTCACGGCCCGCATCCCCGGTGAGACGGTGGAACAGCAGCCGCTGGCCTGTGTGCTGACCTCGCGCCTGCCCAATCCCGCGGGCGACATCCATCTGCTCAAGGAGCGTCCCCATCAGGCGGTCTTCCTCTGCTCGCCTGCGGCGGCGGCCTCTACGGCGGCCCACGCCCTGCGCCAGATGGGCGTGCGCGTGCTGGCCCTTGGCCCCGGGCAGCGCGGCTGCCCGGACTTTCCGGCCATGTTCCACATGCTGTACGAGGACCTGCACTGCCCCTACGTGCTTTGCGAAGGCGGCGGGCATCTGGCCCTTTCCCTGCTGGAAGCGGGTTTTGCCGACGAATTCCTGCTGCATCTGGCGCCGCGCATCCTGGGCGACAACGAGGCCGCGCCCCTGTTCGACGGCCGCAGCCCCCTCACCATGGCCGAGGCCCTGGACCTGCGCGTCTGCCGCACCTCCCTGTGCGACGGCGACGTCCACCTGCAGCTGCGCCCGGCCATTCCTCAGGAGTAGACCATGTTTACCGGCATCATCCAGGGACAGGGCGAGATCGTGGGCCTGCGCCGCAGCGGCCAGGAGTGCCGCATGGAAGTGCGCCCCCTCTTCCCTCTGGAAAATATCGTGGACGGGGAGTCCATCGCCCATAACGGCGCCTGCCTGTCCGTGGAACGGCACAGCGGTTCCACCTTCACTGTCTATGCTTCGGGCGAGAGCCTTTCCCGCACCACCCTGGGCGACCTGCGCAAGGGCGACCTGGTCAATCTGGAACGGGCCCTGGCCCTGGGCGACCGCCTGGGCGGGCACCTGGTCAGCGGCCATGTGGACTGCGTGGCCACGGTGCGTTCCGTGGAACAGGCCGGTTCTTCCCTGCGCTGCACGCTGGCCTTCCCGCCGGCCTTTGCGGCGGAAGTCATCGAAAAAGGCTCCGTCACGCTGGACGGCATCAGCCTGACCATCAATGCCTGCGGCAAGGATTTCCTGACCGTCAACGTCATCCCGGACACCCAGAAACGCACCACCATGCTGCACTGGCGCCCGGGCAGCCGCGTGAACATGGAGACGGACCTCATCGGCAAGTACGTGCGCCGCATCATGCAGTGCCAGGCCGACGGGCCCGCCACGCCGCAGAAGAGCAGCGGCATCAACAAGGAATTTTTACTGCAAAACGGTTTTCTTTAGGAGCAGACCATGAGCAATCCCACTACCATCAGCGGCATGCTTGATGCCAAAGGCCTCAAGATCGCCATCCTGGCCACCCGTTTCAACGACTTCATCGTGGACCGCCTGACCGGCGGCGCCCTGGACTACCTGGAACGCCACGGCCTCGATGCCAAGAACATCACCATCGTGCGCATCCCCGGTGCTTTCGAGATGCCCCTGGTCTGCCAGAAGCTGGCCGCCAGCGGCAAGTATGACGGCATCGTGGCCCTGGGCGCCGTGATCCGCGGTGCCACCCCCCACTTCGACTACGTGTGCAACGAAGCCAGCAAGGGCATCGCCCAGGTGATGCTGCAGTACAAGACCCCCATCGGCTTCGGCCTGCTGACCTGCGACAGCATCGAGCAGGCCATCGAACGCGCCGGTTCCAAGGGCGGCAACAAGGGCGTGGAAGCTGCCGCCGCCATGCTGGAAACCATCCGCGTGCTGGAGCAGCTGTAATCCATGAGCAAGGGTAAATCCGCCAGCCGCCGGGGCGAACGCGCCCAGGCTTTTCAGGTTCTGTACGGGCTGTCCTTCGCCGACGCCACCTCGCTGGAAGACGTGCGCCGCGCCTTCCTGCAGTCCCCCGACCATCAGGAGACCGAAGAAGGCGAGCTGCCTTCCGGTTTTGCTTGGGATCTGGTGCAGGGCGTGTGGAGCAGGCGCGATGAACTGGACAAGACCATCAGCCGCTTCTCGCGCAACTGGCGCGTGGACCGCATGGGTCGCGTGGAGCTGACCCTGCTGCGCCTGGCCATGTACGAACTGCTGTACCGCCAGGACGTCCCCGCCAAGGTCGCCATCAACGAGGCCCTGGAGCTGACCCGCCAGTTCGGCGAAGACAACGCCACCAGTTTTGTCAACGGTATTCTGGACGCCGCCGCCAAGGCTCTGGAAAAGGGTTCCCTCTCCGCCGGAGAGGATTCCACCAACTAAAAGCAGACAAGTGTCATGACGCAAGATCGTTATTCCCCGCAGGACATCGAACAGAAATGGCAGGAGCGCTGGCAGCAGCAGGATGCCTTTGCCTGCGACCATCACAGCGACAAACCCAAGTATTACGTGCTGGAGATGTTCCCCTACCCCTCGGGCAACATCCACATGGGCCATGTGCGCAACTATTCCATCGGTGACGTGGTGGCCCGCTGCAAGCGCATGCAGGGCTTCAACGTGCTGCATCCCATGGGCTGGGACGCCTTCGGCCTGCCCGCGGAAAATGCCGCCATCAAGCACAACACCCATCCGGCCAAGTGGACCTATGCCAACATAGACAACATGCGCGCCCAGCTGCGCCGTCTGGGCTATTCCTATGACTGGTCCCGCGAAGTGGCCACCTGCCGCCCCGAGTACTACCGCTGGGAGCAGAGCTTCTTCCTGCGCCTGCTGGAAAAGGGCCTGGTCTACCGCAAGAAGGCGCCCCAGAACTGGTGCCCCTCCTGCCACACCGTGCTGGCCAACGAACAGGTCATCGACGGCCTGTGCTGGCGCTGCGACAGCCATGTGGAACAGAAGGACCTGACCCAGTGGTTCCTGCGCATCACCGCCTATGGTGACGAACTGTTGCAGGACCTGCAGAAGCTGGAAGGCGGCTGGCCCGACCGCGTGCTCTCCATGCAGCGCAACTGGATCGGCAAGTCCACCGGTGCGGCCGTGCGCTTCGGCCTGCCCGCTCCCCTGGACGGCGTCGACCATCTGGAAGTCTTCACCACCCGTCCCGACACCGTGTTCGGTGTGACCTTCCTGACCCTGGCCCCCGAACATCCGCTGGTGGAAAAGCTCATCGAAGGTTACGAAAAGGCCGACGAAGTGCGCGCCTTCGTGACCCGCATCCGCAACATGGACCGTCTGGAGCGCCAGTCCGACAATCTGGAAAAAGAAGGCATCTTCACCGGCGCCTATGTGATCCATCCCTTCACCGGCCGGCAGTTGCCCGTGTGGCTGGGCAACTTCGTCCTGGCCGACTACGGTACCGGCGCCGTCATGGGCGTGCCCGCCCACGACCAGCGTGACTTCGAATTCGCCCGCAAGTACGGCCTGCCCGTCAAGGTGGTCATCAGCCCCGAAGGCGAGGTCCTCGACCCCGCCACCATGGAAGCCGCCTTCACCACCGAAGGCGTGATGGTCAATTCCGGCGACTTCGACGGCATGCCCAACACCGACGGCAAGAAGGCCGTGGCCGAACGTCTGGAAAAGGAAGGCAAGGGCAAGGCCACCACGCAGTTCCGCCTGCGTGACTGGAACATCTCGCGCCAGCGTTACTGGGGCGCCCCCATCCCGGTCATCTACTGCGACAAGTGCGGCGTGGTGCCCGAGAAGGAAGAGAACCTGCCCGTGCTCCTGCCCCTGGATGCCCATGTGCGTGAAGACGGCCGCTCTCCCCTGCCCGAGACCGACTCCTTCGTGCGCTGCACCTGCCCCGTCTGCGGTGGCGAGGCCCGTCGCGAGACCGATACCCTGGACACCTTCGTGGAGTCCTCCTGGTACTTCGCCCGCTACACCGGCGCCCGCAATACCGAGAGCGCCTTCGATATGGACGCCCTCAAGTACTGGCTGCCCGTGGACCAGTACATCGGCGGTGTGGAACACGCCATCCTGCACCTGCTCTACGCCCGCTTCTTCACCAAGGTCCTGCGCGACCTGGGCTTCTACCCCGAAGGCCTGGACGAGCCCTTCACCAACCTGCTCACCCAGGGCATGGTGCTCAAGGACGGCAGCAAGATGTCCAAGTCCAAGGGCAATGTGGTGGACCCCACGGCCATGATCGCCAAGTACGGCGCGGACACCGTGCGTCTGTTCTGCCTCTTCGCCGCGCCGCCGGAGCGTGACTTCGACTGGTCCGACAGCGGCATCGAAGGCTCCTCGCGCTTCCTGCACCGCGTCTGGCGTCTGTTCATGGACGAGGCCGAGCGCCTGTCCGCGGTCAAGGCCTGCGGCGCCGGTGCCGACGACGTGACCACGCCCGAAGCCCGCGACCTGCGCCGCCGCGAGCATCTGACGGTCAAGAAGGTCACCGAGGACATGGGCAACCGCTTCCAGTTCAACACCGCCATCTCCGCGGTCATGGAACTGGTCAACGCCATGTACCTGTCCCGTGAAAAGCTGGGCAAGAGCGACGCCGAGAACCGCGTCTTCTCTTCGGCCATGGCCACGGTGCTGACCCTGCTCTCGCCCATCACCCCGCACCTGTGCGAGGAACTGTGGCAGCGCATGGGCCACACCTCTTCCCTGCAGGAAGAAGCCTGGCCCGTGTGCGAGGAAAGCGCCCTGGTGCAGGATACCGTCACCATCGCCCTGCAGGTCAACGGCAAGCTGCGCGGTACCATCGAAGTGCCCGCCGGTGCCGACAAGGCCCGGATGGAAGAAGTGGCCCTGGCCGACGCCGCCGTGCAGCGTCACACCAGCGGCCTGACCATCCGCAAGGTCGTGGTGGTGCCCGGCAAGCTGGTCAACGTGGTGGCCAACTAGCCCGCAGGGAGCCCCGCTCCGCAATACCGAACTGAACCGTTGCGGGGGAAGAAGGCCCGGACATGCCGTCCGCCTTTTTTCCCCGCAACGTCGTTTTCCATCCCGAACCCAGGACGTACCATGCCCAGACCCGGTTTTTCCTTTCTCGTCTGCCCGGACAGCCGCCTTTTGCAGGCCCGTCTGGAAGCCCTTGTGAGCGCCCAGGGCGACAGCGGCCGCTGGGAACGGCACGTCCACTGGGGGGACGAGGAGCCTTCGCCGCGCTTCTGGGAACAGCTCACCCTCCAGGGGCTGTTCGGCACGCCGCGCCTGCTGGTGGTGCGTCAGGCCCATCTCTGGCCCGCCGCGGTCTGGAAAAAGATCTCCGCCGCCCTGGCCCGGCCCTCGGAACAGTGCTGGCCTTTCTTCTGCCTGGAAGTGGCCTGGGAAAAAGGCCAGCCCAAGATCCCTGCCCACATCGCCAAGCTGCGCTGCCTGGGCTTTGCCGACCAGCAGGGCTGGATCTGGCGCAGCGAAGGCCTGAGCGAGCGCAGCATCAAGAAATATGTCCGCGACCGCGCCCAGGCCCTGGGCATCCCCTTCGAGGCCGACGCCTTCGAACAGTTCTGCACCTCCGTGCCCCCCGATGCCCAGGCCGTGGAGAACGAACTGGAAAAACTCCTGCTCCTGCGCCCGGCGGATGACGGGCAGGCCATGCCCTGGTCCGTCACCACGGACATGCTGGCCACCAGCTCCTGGGCCCCGGAATGCAATATCTTCGCCTGCATCCGCCATATGGAAGCCGGCAACCTGGCCGCTGTCTGGAAAGAGCTGGCCCGGGGCCGCAAGGACGTGGAAGGCCTGCTTTTCCCCCTGCTCTCCCTGCTGGCCCGCGAGTTCCGCCAGCTCTGGCAGGCCTGCGCGGGCGAGAAAGTCCGCTTCCATCCCTCCGAAGCCAACGCCAAGCAACAGCTGGCACGCCGTCTGGGCCCCGCCGCCCTGGCCCGCTGTCTGGGCATGATCATGGACGCCGAGCTGGCCATCAAGAGCGGCCGCTGCACGCCTGAGCAAAGCCTGGACAAGCTGGCCACCGACCTTGTGGCCCTTTTCGCCGCTGCCCGGCGCTAGGGATTTTTGAAAGCACACTGATTTTTTGGGGGAAGCCCCCCTTGTTCCGCTGTCGCCCGCAGCTTCCTCCGTCGCAACGGGCACGGCCCGTGTCGCTTTTATTGGGGGAAGGGACCCCCTTTTACTGGCGCGAAAAGGGGGTCCCTTCCCCCAAGCCCCCATCCTCCCCCAAACGCGCTTTCTTCCGGAAAATTTTTGCATGACGGTCAGACCTTCGACTCAAAAGGACCGTACTTTCCAAGAAGACATATGACACGGCACCTGCAATTCTCCGGGCGCACTCTATCCCCAAAAATCACAGACGACAGTCACAGGGCTCTCTGCCACAGGCAGTTGAGGGCCTGCATCATCAGCCCTTCCGAGCTTATGACTGGTCACGCAGCCAAAGAGGACGCTCCCCGGGGCGTCCTCTTTGGCTTCCAGTAAAGCGCGCTGGGGAGAGGTGGGGAATTTGAAGGGAGGAGGACACCTCTCGCGCCGGCAGCGACCGAAGGCGGCCGCAGGCCGTGCCCGTTAGCGGCGAAGGAGCTGACAGGCATCGACAGCAGAGATGAGGGGTCCCCCTCCCCTCAATGAATCTCTTTTCTGCCCCTTGCGCTTGCCAAAAAGCATCTTACCTTATGACCGCAATGCCTGTATCCTCTGCCTCTCCCCATAGCGGCCACCGCAGCCGCCTGCGTCAACGACTGGCTCGCGAGCCTCTGGCTGTGGCCGATTATGAGATCCTGGAACTGTTGCTGGGCTACGGGCAGCCGCGCAAGGATACCAAACCGCTGGCCCGGGAACTGCTGCTGCGCTTCCACAATATCCGCGGCGTGCTGGACGCTCCGCCGGAACAGCTGCTGGCCGTGCCGGGTTTCGGCCCCGGCCTGCTCTCCATGTGGCAGGTGCTGCGCGAAGTGCTGGCCCGCCATGCGGCCGCGCCCCTGTTGCAGGGGGTGGAAGTGGCAACGCCCCAGGCAGTGGCCGAGATGGCCCGGGCCCGTCTGGCCGGCAGCCAGCAGGAAGAATGCTGGCTGGCCATGGTCAATGCGGGCAACCGCCTCGTGGCCTGGGAACGCCTGCGCCAGGGCAATGTGGAAAGCGTCCCTTTGCTGCCCCGCGATGTACTGGAGCCTGCCCTGCGCTACAAGGCCAGCGGCATCATCCTGGTGCACAACCATCCGGGCGGCCAGACCCGGCCCTCCCAGCCCGACCTCATCTTCACCAATACCGTGCGGGAGCTGGCCGTCAACATGGGGCTGCGTTTTCTGGACCATGTGATCGTCACCGATAATGGCTGCTACAGCATCTGCCAGTGCAGACACCTGTAAGCAGTCCGGGAGTATATATGTCTGATCAGAAAAAGAACGACCATCCGCTGGAGGACATGCTGTCCCAGTTGCAGGATGCCCTGAGCCAGGCGGTGGATGCCGCCGGACAGGACCAGGGGACGAGCGGCGACGAACAGGCGTCGGCCCCCGGCGAACAGCAGATCTCCGACCTGCTGCCGGTGCTGCCCGTTCGGGATGTCGTAGTGTTCAACTACATGATCCTGCCGCTGTTCATCGGTCGCGAAAAATCCGTCAAAGCCGTGGAAGCCGCCCTCAAGAAGGGGCGCCACCTGCTGGTCTGCACCCAGAAGGAAGAATCCACCGAAGATCCCGGCCCCAACGACCTTTACACTGCCGGTACGGTAGTGCAGGTCATGCGCATGCTCAAGATGCCCGACGGCCGCATCAAGATCCTGGTGCAGGGCGCCAGCCGGGCCAAGGTGGAAGGCTACCACCGTGTGGAGCCCTATCTGGAAGCCCGCATCACCGTCCTGCAGGAAGAGACGCCCCCGCGCGACGCCAAGATAGAAGCCCTGCTGCGCTCCGCCCGTGAGCAGAGCGAAAAGGTGCTCCAGCTGCGCGGCGTGGCCTCCCCGGACATCCTGGCCGTGCTCCAGGGCGTGGAGGAACCGGGCCGTCTGGCCGACCTCATCGCCGCCAACCTGCGCATGAAGACCGCCGAGGCCCAGCGCATCCTCGAAGCCGTGAACCCCGTGGAGCGCCTGATGCTGGTCAACATCCAGCTCGAACGCGAGGTGGAAGTGGCCACCATGCAGGCCCACATCCAGAGCACGGCCCGCGAAGGCATGGACAAGGCGCAAAAGGAATACTTCCTGCGCGAACAGATCAAGGCCATCCGTCACGAACTGGGCGATGCGGCCTCCGAAGGCGAAGAAGAGCTGGACGAGCTGCGCAAGGCCCTGGACAAGGCCGGTCTGCCCAAGGACGTGCGCAAGGAAGCGGACAAGCAATTGCGCCGCCTGTCCGGCATGCACGCCGATTCTTCCGAGGCCAACGTGGTGCGCACCTATCTGGACTGGCTGGTGGAACTGCCTTGGAAGAAGCTTTCCCGCGACCGTCTGGACATCGCCCATGCCAAGGCCATCCTGGATGAGGACCACTACGGTCTGGACAAGATCAAGGACCGCATCCTGGAATTCCTCAGCGTGCGCAAGCTCAATCCCCAGTCCAAGGGGCCCATCCTCTGCTTCGCCGGCCCTCCAGGCGTGGGCAAGACCTCGCTGGGCCGCTCCATCGCGCGGGCCCTGGGCCGTCATTTCCAGCGCCTGTCCCTGGGCGGCATGCATGACGAGGCCGAGATCCGCGGCCACCGCCGCACCTATATCGGCGCCATGCCCGGCCGCATCATCCAGGCCATCAAACAGGCCGGGACCCGCAACCCGGTCATCGTGCTGGACGAAGTGGACAAGCTGGGTTCCGATTTCCGGGGCGACCCCTCGTCCGCTCTGCTGGAAGTGCTGGACCCCGAACAGAACCATACCTTCAGCGACCACTATCTGAACGTGCCCTTCGACCTTTCCAAGGTCATGTTCCTGTGCACAGCCAACCATCTGGAGACCATCCCGACTCCCCTGCGCGACCGCATGGAGGTCATCAGCCTGCCCGGCTACACCATGCAGGAAAAGGTGGAGATCGCCAAACGCCACCTGCTGCCCAAGAAGGTGACGGAGAACGGCCTGCGTGAAGGTGACGTCATCATGGACGATACCGCCCTTACCGCCGTCATCCGCGGCTATACCCGCGAAGCCGGCCTGCGCAACCTGGAACGGGAGCTGGGCTCCATCTGCCGCAAGCTGGCCCGCCAGCGTGCCGAAGGCAAGAAGGGCAGTTTCACCGTGGACAGCGCCATGGTGGAAAAACTGCTGGGCGCGCCGCGCTTCATCGAAGACGAGAAGGACAAGCGCCTCATGCCCGGCATGGCTCTGGGCCTGGCCTGGACCCCGGCCGGCGGCGAGGTGCTGACCATCGAATGCGCCTGCATGAAGGGCAAGGGCAACCTGCAGCTCACGGGCCAGCTGGGCGACGTCATGAAGGAAAGCGCCCGCATCGCCATGAGCTACATCCGCAGCCGGGCCGACAGCCTGGGCATCGACGCGGACTTCAGCGATACGCAGGACATCCACATCCATGTGCCTGCCGGTGCCGTGCCCAAGGACGGCCCCTCCGCCGGTGTCACGCTGACCTCGGCCCTGATCTCGGCCCTGAGCGGCCGCATCGTGCGGGCCGATACCTGCATGACCGGCGAGATCACCCTGCAGGGCCGGGTGCTGCCCGTGGGCGGCATCAAGGAAAAGATCCTGGCCGGTGTGGCACGCGGGCTCAAGCATGTCATCATCCCCAGCCAGAACGTCAAGGATCTGGAAGAGGTCCCCAAGGAACTGCTGAAAAAGATCAAGGTCCACCCCGCGCACACTTATGATGATGTGCTGGCCCTGGCCTTCGAACCTGTCAAAAAGACGGCCGCGCGTGCCAGGAAAGCCGCTCCGGCCACGGAAAAGAAATAACGCCGCTGTTGCCCCTGCAAGGCGGTGACGCGGATGGCCCGGGACGACATGGCGTTGCCCCGGGCCTTTTTGCTTTGCCCAGCCGCACACAGGACAAGGATATGACCCTTCAGGAACTGCTGACCTCGCTGACCCGCGACCTGCACGCCGCAGGCACGGATGCCCCCGCGCTGGAGGCCCGCCTGCTGGCAGGCCATGTGCTGCACCTTGACCGCATCGGCCTGATGCTGGCCATGCCCTCCCCTGTGGCGGACGACGCAGCCGCCGCCATCCGCGCCCTGACCGCCCGCCGCTGCGCCGGTGAACCGCTGGCCCACATCACCGGGCGGCGCGAGTTCTTCGGCCGCGATTTCGAGGTCAGTCCGCAGACACTCATCCCCCGGCCGGAGACCGAGCTGCTGCTGGAGATCGTGCTGCGGGAATGCGAAGGGCACAGGGACGTGCGCTTTGCGGATCTGGGCACGGGCACGGGCTGCATCGGCATCACGCTGGCTCTGGAGCTGCCGCACAGCCGGGGCCTGCTGCTGGAATACAGCGCCGGGGCCCTGCCCGTGGCGGCCCGCAACATCCGCAGCCTGCAGGCCGCTGACCGTCTGGCCCTGGTACGGGGGGACATGTTCACGCCGCCGCTGTTGCCGCAGGGGCTGGACGTGCTGGTCAGTAATCCGCCCTACATCGCCGCTGCGGAAGAAGACGAGGTCATGGCGGAAGTCCTGCATCACGAGCCGCACAGCGCGCTCTTTTCCGAGCAGGACGGTCTGCGCCACCTGCACGCCGTCATCCGTTCCGGACAGCAGGCCCTGAAACCGGGCGGCCTTATCGCCATGGAACACGGTTACCGCCAGGGCGAGGCCGTGCGCCGTCTGCTGATGGAGGCCGGTTACGGCGCGCCCCGCACCGAGCAGGATCTGGCCGGTCTGGACCGCTGCACCTGGGCCCGCCGGGACTGATCCGCCGGAGGAACCAGCAGCAGCGGGCGTCCCTGCCCTCCCGCATCGGCAGGGCACTGCCAAGGGGCACCGCCGCTCCCCTTGCTGCACACGCCATCGCCGCCGGCGAGGTCTGCGATGTGCCGCCCATGAGCTGCACACAGCTTGATAAAATTTTTTCGGCTCCTCTCCCCGCAGCGACCCTGTACGGAAAGGACGGGGCAGCCCTCCGGCACTCCGTATCTTCCGCCGGGCACGTCGCGCGCGCCGAGGCCGGGCACGGCGAAAAAATTTCCCTCTTCCCGGCTAGGCCCGGAAGGCACTCTTTGCTATAGCAAGGCAAAGGTGTTCGTCATGGGAAGATACGCAGACCCCACGGAAAAAGCCATCCGCTGCCCGCTCAAGGGGCATCAGCGGCCCCTGCTGGCCTGTCTGGCCTGCCGGCATTTCCCCTGTCGCGCCATGACGGAAGAACGGCTGGCCCTGTTGCGCACGTCGCCCTTTGTCCAGCTGGATACGAAAAACTCAAAACTGCTGCCACGGAGGCACGTCATGTATATTTTCAGGATGACTTCTGGAGAACTGCGGGACGCTCCCGAAGATTTCAGCCCCGATGCCCCGGACTTCGAACAGCTGGCCGATGTGGAAGAAGTGCTGGTCATCGGCAAGGTGCTGGTCAAGCAGTTGCGCCTGGTGGCCAAGCCCCGGGAAGAGCGCGACCGCATCCGGGAACAGCTCTCCACGCCCGACCTTCCCGAGGAAGTGGAAGAAGAAAGGCCCCGCCGCAGACGCCGCAGCAGCGTCCGGGACGAGGACTGATGCCATTGGGGACTGCATCCGTGCGGTCCCTTTTTCTTTTTCCCTTGCTGTTTTCCTTTTCGGGATGCAGGTCAGTTTTTTCCATCACCGGGATCCGCCAGCCCCGTCCGCCTTTTGTCCGCCTCTCTTCCCCTGCCCTGGCATGCCTTCCCCCTGACGGCGATCTTTTTTGCGGCGTCCGCCACTGCCAAGGGTACGCGCCCTCCCGGCCCCTGATCCCGGTCTTCCCCGTCCCTGACGGGCTGCATGTCCCTCTCCGGACCGCAAGAGCGAGGGCGCTCCCATCCGCTCATCCCGGGGCAGGACTTTTTCCAGAAACGGCAGCCAACAAGCCGGCATCACGCATATTTTTTTGCTCTCCACGCGATGCTTGGGAAATGATTCCCAATCAATTCCGGCATGGACATTTTCCGCGTTACGGTTTAATGTCGCACATACATAGATAAATAGACGACAACCATAGCGAACAATGACAGCGCCCCTGCCCGCCGGACACCACCGTACCGGCATCCGTACCGGGCCCGCCCCGGAACGAAAAAAGGACGCGCTGTTTTTTTGGCCCCGTATGGATGCAGATCATTCATCCATACATGAATCTCGCGAAGGTTGCCGGGAACATGACACCATCATTCCATATTCGACATGCCTTGCCAGACGACGGACGGACACGGGGTTCTCCTGCCGGATGACATGCAGGCCGGATAGCCTGAGGGGGAAACCATGGAAGAATTGACGAAACTTGTCTCCAACATCAACAGCTTCATCTGGGGCATGTACTGCCTTATCCCGCTGCTGTGTGGTGTGGGCATATACTTCACCATCCGGCTGAAGTTCATCCAGATCCGCAAGTTCGGACAGGCCGTGCGCATGCTCTTCGGTGACCTTTCCCTGAAGGGCAAGCGCGCCGACAAGCACGGCATGAGCTCCTTCCAGTCCGTGGCCACCGCCATCGCCGCCCAGGTGGGTACCGGCAACCTGGCCGGTGCCGCCACCGCCATCGCCATGGGTGGTCCCGGCGCCATCTTCTGGATGTGGATCGCCGCCTTCTTCGGCATGGCCACCATCTTTGCCGAAGCCGTGCTGGCCCAGGTCTACCGCACCCGCGACGACGCCGGCCACATCACCGGCGGCCCCGCCTACTACATCTCCAAAGGTCTCGGCAGCCACAAGCTGGCCGTGTTCTTCTCGGTCTCCATCATCATCGCCCTGGGTTGCATCGGCAACATGGTGCAGTCCAACTCCATCGCCGACGCCTTCAAGACCGCTTTTGACGTGCCGCCCCTGGTCATGGGCCTGATCATCGCCGCCTGCGGTGCCTTCGTCTTCTTCGGCGGCATCGGCCGCATCGCTGCCGTGACCGAAAAGATGGTGCCCCTCATGGCCCTGCTGTATGTCATCGGCGGCCTGTTCGTGGTCCTCAGCAATGCCGACCAGATCATCCCCGCCTTCAAGATGATCTTTGTGGGCGCCTTCGATCCTTCGGCCGCCACCGGCGGCATCATCGGTGCCGGTGTCAAGGAAGCCATCCGCTACGGTGTGGCCCGCGGCCTGTTCTCCAACGAAGCCGGTATGGGTTCCACGCCTCACGCCCATGCCGTGGCCAAGGTGCAGTACCCCGCCCAGCAGGGCCTGATGGGTATCGTCAGCGTGTTCATCGATACCTTCGTCGTGCTCAACATGACCGCCCTGGTCATCTTCGTCACCGGCGCTCTGGACGGTACCACCACCGGTATCGCCCTGACCCAGAAGGCCTTCTCCACCGGTCTGGGTGCCTTTGGTATCAAGTTCGTGGCCATCTGCCTGCTGTTCTTCGCCTTCTCCACCATCGTGGGCTGGTATTTCTTCGGTGAGCAGAACGTCAAGTACCTGTTCGGTACCCGCGGCGTGACCCCCTACCGCGTGGTGGTGATGTGCTTCATCGTCATGGGTTCCCTGCTGCAGGTGAACCTGGTGTGGGAACTGGCCGACATGTTCAACGGCCTCATGGCCTTCCCCAACCTTATCGCCCTCATCGGTCTGGCCAAGGTCGTGAGCAAGGCCCTGGACGAATTCGAACAGGCCAACCTGGCTGACAACAAGTAGGGTCCCTGCCTGAAACAAAAAGTCCCCTGACCATCGTGGCCAGGGGACTTTTTTCATTTTTTTTCAAGGCCTCGCAGGCAGCCGCAGGGCCATGCATCAGGGAAAAAAGCGTACGGGAATCAAAGCGTGGTCCAGATGCAGCCATCATGCTTTCAACATACTGCAACAAAAAACAGAAAAAACAAATGTAACACTACATAATAATGCCATTTATGGATTTTTTTTTCATCCATCGCACAGGATTTTTTTATAAAATTAGATAAAAAATAAAAAATAAAAAATTTACTCACTCTTTTTCTTAATGCATTGCCTTTATGCAGTAAAAAATATCCCCCATATTCCCTGCTTGATTTCACACTATAATAATTATATGCATACCGGACATTTTTTGATTCTGACCGGCCCTGCCGGGCCGAAACAAAATTTTTCTCCCACCATAGCTTCACGGAGGTATCGAAAATGGAGCTCATCTACACTGGCAAAACGAAGAACGTCTATGCCCTGGAAAACGGCAACTATCTGCTGAAGTTCAAAGATGACTGCACCGGCAAGGACGGCGTTTTCGATCCCGGCGAGAACTCCGTGGGCCTGACCATCGACGGCGTGGGCGACGTGAACCTGCGCATGTCCATCTACTTCTTCGAAAAGATCAATGCCGCCGGCATCAAGACCCACTATGTGAGCGCCAACCTGGCCGACACCACCATGGAAGTCCTGCCTGCCAAGCCCTTCGGCAAGGGCCTGGAAGTGATCTGCCGCCACAAGGCCGTGGGCAGCTTCATCCGCCGTTACGGTGATTACATCGAAGAAGGTGCCGACCTGCCCGCCTATGTGGAAACCACCTTCAAGAACGACGCCCTGGGCGACCCCCTGGTCACCAAGGACGCCCTGGTGGCCCTGGGCGTGATGACCGACAAGCAGTACGACGACATCAAGGACATGACCCAGAAGATCACCCAGATCGTGGCCGACGACCTGAAGGAAAAGGGCCTGGTCCTGTACGACATCAAGTTCGAATACGGCTATGACGCCGACGGCAAGGTCATCCTCATCGACGAGATCGCCTCCGGCAACATGCGCGTCTACAAGGACGGCAAGTATATCGATCCCATGACCCTGTCCAAGATGTTCTTTGCCTAATCGGCAAGGACCTCCCCGCCGCGGCCTGACGGGTTGACGGCATCCGCCTGCAAGGCACGCCCGGTATGGAATGCTCCATGCCGGGCTTTTTTTATGCCGGATGCAGCTGCGGGACGGGACTTTTTCCCTCTCGTCATGCGCAGGACAGACGATCCAGCGATCTTTCCAGCCTGTCGGCGCAGCAGTGACGCACGACGCCCTTCCAAGCCCCTCACTCACAACGCAACAGCCTTCAATAATCTGGAATCACAGAAGAAAAACAAGACATCACAAAGCCGGCATGATTTTCTCCCGAATTCGTATTGCAGCCATTACAAATAAACTGATACAATAAATTGAACACTCCACCGGCTAAAGCCGGTGGATTCACCGTGGCGACTAAAGTCGCGTTCCGGCTAAAGCCGGTATGGCCCCTGCTGAAGCAGGCTGAAGTCATTCCCCCTCAATTCGGAAGGTTTCATCTGCATCTTCCTGTTGCGTGATGTATTGCTTAATGACCTCATCGGTCACATTGCCACTGCTGCAACAGAAATAGCCACGCGCCCACATATGACGTCCCCAGTACTGGCGGCGCAACAATGGAAATTCATTTATCATGGCATGCGCGGTTCGGCCTTTCAGTTGTTGCATCAACTTGCTCACAGCAAGGCTTGGTGAAATCGAAACGAAAAGATGGATATGGTCGGGTGCTATATGTCCTTTGAGAATTTCCACCTGATGCTTTTCACAGATGCCGCGTATCAGCGACCTGGCTCTCTGGGCGATGTCGCCTGACAAAATCTTTTTCCTGTACTTGGTTATCCAGACCAGGTGCAGGTGAATTGAAAAAACACTGTGGGAGCCTTTACGATAATTGCTCATGCCCACAGACTACAAAAGAAACGCTAAAGCCGCCACCTAAAGGTGGGGGTTTTACCCCTCCCTGAGTGGGACAATAACGACACATATATTTCTCCATACTCTCGGGAGGGACGCATGCTGTACGCGCATACGCTCGCCGGCCATCCGAAAGAAGACTGGCAGACCTTGCAGGAGCATCTGGAAAACGTCGGCAGGCTGGCAGCGGACTTTGCCTCCTTGTTCGGAGCCGCCAGGACAGGGGCGACGCTGGGTGCCCACCACGATGCCGGAAAAGCCACAGAAGGATTCCAGCGCAGGCTGGAAGGCGGCCCACGTGTCGATCATTCCACAGCAGGGGCCGTACTGCTCGGGCAACGCTGGGAAGCGTCTCCATCCCGGCAGACCGCCGCCCTGGGCACCATGCTGTCCCGTTTTCTGGCCTATCCCATCCTCGGACATCACGGCGGCCTGCCCGACGCCGGATCCGAATACGGTACCGGTCTCGACCACCGCCTTGCTCCCGGCAATATCCAAAAGCTCCCCTCCTGGGACCCCGCGGCCATCCCGCTTCCGGCCTCTCCCATGGACATCTACCAGGAGATGCTCCCGCTCATCTGCAAGCAGGGACGCCATCCTGATCCCTTCCGCATCTGCTTTGCCCTGCGCATGCTGTTTTCCTGCCTTGTGGATGCCGACTATCTTGATACGGAACGTTTCTGCACCCCCGACATCTACCGGCTCCGGCCAGCGGTCCCCGCCCTGTCGCCGCTGGCCGCCCGACTGGAAGACTATCTGCATCGCAAAGGATTCCTGCACGAAAGCCGTGTGGCCCCGGAAGAACTCGAGGCAGGTGCGGCCGCGCCCTGCGGCAGCAGTGAACGCCAAAAGGCCATCGCCCTGGCCCGCTCCTTCATCCGCGAACAGTGCGAACAGGCTGCGGCCGCCGCTCCCGGCCTGTTCTCGCTCACAGTCCCGACCGGAGGGGGAAAGACGCTCTCCTCGCTGTCTTTCGCCATCCGGCACGCCATCCGGCACGATCTGCGCCGCATCATCTTTGTGGTGCCCTACACCAGCATCATCGAACAGAACGCCCAAATATTCCGCGAGGCGCTCGGCGATGAGGTGGTGCTGGAACACCACAGCAATTTCGTCCATCCCGACGAAGGCGATGACGAAAGTACGACCAGCCTGCAATACCGGCTGAGTACGGAGAACTGGGAAGCAGCCGTCATCGTCACCACGTCCGTCCAGTTTTTCGAATCCCTGTTTTCCTGCAAGCCTTCCCGCTGCCGCAAACTGCACAACATCGCCCGCAGTGTGGTCATCCTCGACGAAGCCCAGATGATCCCCGTGCCCTTTGTCGCCCCCTGCGTGGAGGCCCTGCGCAGCCTTGCCGGGCACTACGGGACAAGCATCGTCCTCTGCACGGCCACCCAGCCGGCCCTGTTGCGCTCCACGGCCCTGCCTTGCGGGTTCGAAGCGGACGAAGTCCGCAGCCTGGTGCCCGAATCGACCCTCCCGGCCCTGTTCAGGATCTTTGAACGCGTGCGGACGACCTTTGAGCCCATGCTCACCGATGCGGAACTGGGCGCACGCCTGCTGGCGGAGCGCCGGGTGCTCTGCATCCTGAATTCACGGCGCCATGCCCGCGCGCTGTTCGAGCGATGCGGCAAAAACGAGGATCTTTTCCATCTCAGCGCGTACATGACGCCCTGCCACCGCAGCCGCACCTTGCAGACCATACGGGAAAGGCTGGCCAGCGGCCTTCCCTGCCGTGTCATCAGCACCTCGCTCATCGAGTGCGGCGTGGATATCAGCTTTCCCGTGGTCTATCGCGAACGCAACGGCCTCGATGTCATTGCCCAGGCAGCCGGGCGCTGCAACAGGCATGGAGAACGGGAGCTTGGGCAGGTCTGCGTCTTTGACGGCGAACAGCCCGTTCCCCTCCGGGCCGCCGACCTGAACCGCAGACGCGAGGCCTGTGCCCTTGTCCAGGATGCGGACGACCTGTTCGGGCCCGCGACCATCCGGCGTTATTTCCAGGCCCTGTACAGCCACCCGGAACTGCTCGATGAGCACGCCATCCTCCGGAAGATGAAGCTCGTCACCTCCTCCAATGCCGCCCTGGACCCGCGCTTTTACCGCATCCCCAAGCTGGATGCGGATTTTGCGGAGATCGACAGAACATTCCAGTTTATCGAATCTCAAACGGATAGCGTAGTCATCGAATCCCAGCTCCCGGAAGAGTTGCGCACCTGCCTGCGCAACGAGCAGACCCTCCCCTCCCGGGTGTTCCGCAGGCTGCAATCCTACAGCGTCCAGGTCTATCGCTGGGAACGGGAAGCCATGGAACAGGCCGGCCGGCTGGAGTGCCTCCATGACTGCGTGTACCTGCTCAGCGGCGGTCTGGGCTATGCGGAGGACACCGGACTGGATGTGCGGATGGCGGACGGCATCTCCTCGGCAGATCTGGTTTTCTGATCCGCCAGACAGGCCGGGAAGATCCCGGCAAGGACAGCAACTGAAAGGAGGCTCCCATGATCGGAGTCAGATTACGGGTCCGGGGCGACTATGCCCTGTTCACCCGCCCGGAAAACAAGGGGGAACGCTGCAGCAATGATGTCCCCACGCCATCGGCGATGCGCGGCATCCTTGAAGCCATCCACTGGAAACCGGCCATACGCTGGCTCGTGGACAGGATCCACGTCCTGAACCCCATCGTGTTCGACAGCATCCGGCGCAACGAGGTCTCGGAAAAGGGCCCCAGCGTGAAAAGCGTCAAAAATGCGGCAAAGAACGGCACGCCCCTGTACCTGTTCGCCGACGAATGCCGCCAGCAACGGGCCACCCTGCTGCTGCGGCATGTGGATTACGTCATCGAGGCCCATTTCGAGCTGACGGACAAAGCCGGCCCGTCGGACAACGAAGGCAAGCACATCGACATCTTTCGGCGCCGCGCACGGAATGGCGAGTGCTTCCAGCAGCCTTGTCTGGGGTGCCGTGAGTTCCCCGCCTATTTTTCCCTTCTGGAAGAAGAGGATGCGATGCCCGCCTCCAGCCTTGCCCACGATGCGCCGCGCGATCTCGGCTATATGCTGTACGACATCGACTATGCCCACGGCATGAAGCCCCTGTTCTATCGTCCGCGCCTGGAACAGGGGATCATCGACGTGGCCCGCTGGAAAAGGGAAACCCTATGTATCTGACAGAACTGTACCGTTTTTACGACCGCATGACGCAGGATCCCCAGTCCGGCATGCCGCCCGAAGGCATGAGCGCCGAAGCCATCCACTTTGCCCTGGTCATCGGCGAAGACGGCAGCCTGAAAGGCGTGCATGACCTGCGCGACAGCAAAGGCAAGCCGCTGCGCCGTTTCGTACCGGCGGCGGTCAGCCGATCGAGCAATGTCGCCGCCAACTTCCTGTGGGACAAAACCTCCTACGTCCTCGGCATCGACGGACGTGACGATTCCTGCCCCTCCCCGGAAAAACGACAGTCCTTTCTGGCGCTGCATCATGAGCGTTTCGATGCCTGCCCGGACAGACACGCCAAAGCGCTGCTGGCCTTTCTGGATCACTGGCGGCCGGAGATGCTCCACAGCCTGCCCGAACGTCAGGCCCTGCTGGGCAGCCGCCTGGTCTTCCAGCTTGAAGGCGAAGACCGCTTCCTCCACGAAGAACCGGCCATGGACGCAGGCCCGGCAACGGGCAGCGCGGAGATCTCCTTTGCCCTGGTCATCGCTGAAGACGGCAGCCTGAGATCTGTCCGCGACCTGCGCGACAGTAAAGGCAAGCCGCGCAAGATGTCCGTCCCGGCGGCACGGCGGCGGAAAAAGGAACTGCTCCCGAACATGCTCTGGGATGACGCGGCGTATGTGCTGGGCGTTGACGGAAAGGACGATACGCGCCCCAGCCCGGAGACCGCCGCAGCCTTCCACGCGCTCCACAGGAAACTGCTGCAGGATGCGGACGACAGACACGCCCGCGCCCTGCTGGCCTTTCTGGACCGCTGGCAGCCGGAGATGCTCCAAAGCCTGCCCGAACGTCAGGCCCTTCTGGACAGCAACCTGGTCTTCCGGCTCCAGGGCGAAGAGGGCTTCCTGCACGAACACCCCGCCCTGCAGCGGATCTGGCTGGACAATCTCGACGGACAGGAATGCCCGCAGGGCCAGTGCCTCGTCACGGGCAGGGAAGGCTGATGCGCGCCGTTAAAAATCCCCTTGAGGAAGCGTAATAACCTGTGTGGCTCGATATTTCATAGGACGCAACATCATTGCAAAAAGGCGGGGTCCTGCGACCTCGCCTTTTTCTATGTGCGTTCAGCGAGCACGGCTGTCAGCCTACTGCGGCTGATTTCGTAATACTCTGGCGACAGCTCCATGCCGATATAGCTCCGGCCAGTCCTGATACATGCCTCGCCCACGCTCCCACCGCCCATGAACGGGTCCAGGACAGTTGCCTGTGGAGCCGCCACAGCCAGCAGGTCTTCGATGAGCTCCACCGGCTTGCTGGTCAGATGCACTTTTCTGGCGGCAATCACAGGGTAGCCATACACGCCAGGCAAGCAGGTTCGCGTATGGGCAATGAAACGCCCTTTGACGGCGAACAGCACATATTCGCACTGCTGGCGGAACTTGCCGATTTGCGGGCGGGCACTTCGCTTGTCCCAGGGCACGATGCCCAGCCATTTCCACCCTGCGGCTTGCACGGCATCACTCAGGGCCGGAAGCTGCCTCCAGTCGGTGAACACCATGAGCGGTGCACCTTCGCGGGCAATGCGCCAGCATTCGCCGAGCCACAGCGTACACCACATGATCCAGCTATGCTGATCCTTGGAATCGCCCAGCATGGGCGGATATTGCTTCTTTGTTCCACTGGACTGATATTTTTGTGCCGGGTCGGCCTGTCGTGCCCCCAGAGTGACGCCTCCGCTGGAATACGGCGGATCGGTGAGGACTGCGTCCACGCTTGCCTCAGGCAAGGTTGTGAGGACGCGCAGGGCATCCCCCTGATAGAGCGAGATACCGTCCGTTTGAAAGTGAGAATCCATATATTTCTTCTTCAAAACGGGGCTCGTGGCCCTCATCGCTGGAACTCTCGGTTCTCAGGAGTCAAACGGCATGGGGGAAACGCGCCTTCCCTCGCGCGCCATGATGCAGGCTCCCACAGCATATGCCTGCTGGGGCAGGATGCCGTTCCCCAGAGCCTTCAGGCGGCTGCGCCATTCAGGAAGAACCCGCCGGGGAACGGGCGGGATATTTACGGGATAGTCCAGCCCTCCGGCACGCCCATCATCCACTCAATAAAGGACGGGGCCGGGATATGCGTGCCGGACGGCTTCGCGGCTTTGCCCGACAATCCGTATTCCAAGCCAAGCAAGTATGCCGAAAGGTTGGTCGACTTCTCCCACGATTCTTTGGAGCGGAGATAAAAGCCTACGCTCTGGGTCAGGGCCGTTACTGTGGGGGAAGGCAACAACAAACACGCGTTCGCGCCGATGAGGGGCACCAAGGGCGGCTGCGGAAAGCACTTCCCATTCCGCATCATACCCGATCTCGGCCAAATCTTGCAGGACGATCTCAATTCCCCTGGCGAGCAAGCCCCGGACGTTTTCGATGATGACGTACCGGGGACGTATTTCTCCGATGAGTCGTGCGTATTCGAGCCACAGGCCGCTGCGCGTGCCCTTCTTGATTCCCGCATGTTTCCCTCCCTGGGATACGTCCTGACAGGGGAAGCCGCCGCAGAGCACGTCCACGGGCGGCAGTTCAGAGCCTTTCAGAGTATTCACATCCTCATAAAGAGGAATGTCCGGCCAGTACCTTGCGAGAACCATCCGGCAGAACGGGTCGATTTCGCAAAACCATTGATGCCTGAATCCCGCCCAGCTCAGGCCAAGGTCACACAGACCGGCTCCGCTGAACAGGCTGCCCACTTTCAGCATGACAATGCTCCTGTGGACGCTCTGGATGTTCCGAATTGGGGCGCGTGGCCCGCAGAATGTTATACGCCCCGCAGCGGGAGCATTTGTGTTCCAGATACACTTCGATTGCCCAAGCCTTAGCCAGCAGTTTGCCGCAATGGCGGCAGCGGATCTCGGTAAGTTGCTCCTGTTTCATGGTATGCAATTCGGTTGCGCCCCATGACATAACCGCTTATGCTGATAAGGTCTCTCGCCGAGACTTCAGACAAGGCGGATACTCTGCGGATAGAGGGTCGTTTTTTCTATCCGTGGGGCCGTGGCGGGCTTGTCAGGCCCGTCGGTGGGGGCGTTGCAGCGCCCCCGCCACTGTCAAATCTTGTCGAGTTTCAGTCCTGGCGCGGCGTTGACCGCTTTTTTCCGCAGCCTGTAGCGTGTGTGCTGATAGACACGCAGCAGCATGGTCGGGTCAGCATGGCCCATGACCTCCGCCACCGCTTTCACGTCCGCGCCATGCTCAAGGGCTTCCGTGGGCATGGCATGGCGCAGGCTGTAGGGCGTTATGCGCCGCGTGATGCCCGCCGCCTTGCGGGCTTGGTGCCACGCATGGCCTATGCATCGCACCGGCCGTCCCTGCCAGTGAATAACCCACGGACAGGCTCGCTTTTCGTCTTCCTCTCTCCACTCCCGCAACAGGGGCAGGATGTCGTCCCGGATGGGGACGATCCTGCTGTCGTCCTTCGCGCCCTTGGCAGCGTTGGGCATCCTCATATAGCCCGCCGCCAGATCCACATCCGCCCATGCAAGCCGAAAAAGCTCGCTGGGGCCTATGCGCGGCCCGGCGGCCATGCCCAAGACGATCACACGTCGGATATGCGGCGCGGCCATTTTATACATGCGCGCAGCCTCGGCCCGCGTGGGCGGATCGATGCGCCGTGCCCTGGGGCGGTGCAGCCGGAAACCCGCCAGAGGCGACGCGGGCAGGCGCCCCGTCTCCACGGCCCAGGCTAGGACGGTACGCCACAGGCGGACGCGGTGGTGCGCTGTGGTGGCCATGACGCCGCGCCCCCGCTGGACGGTCAAAAACTCTTGCATCTGGGCCGCGCCCACCCGGCGAGCCTGCCAGCCCCCGAACAGGGTCAGCAGCTGGTTGAGGTGATGCCGGGTGCTGGTGCGGGTCACGTCCCGCGTGATCTGGTGGGCCAGATAGTCCTCTGCCAGTTGACGGGCCGTCATGGTCGCCCGTTTGTGTTTTGTTGCCATAGAACCTCCTTGTGGGAGGCCTATAGCATGTTCTCCAGCCTGGCCATGAGCGCCTGCGCCTGGCTGCGGCTCATATGCGGGCCACGGTGCCCTTCAAGACGTATCCACCAGCGTGTGGCATGGCAGTTCTCGGCCCGGACCTGTCCGCCCGCTGTGGCCACCAGCCCCCGGCAGACACCGGGCAGCCAGTTGGCCGGACGCAACAGGCCGCGCAGGCCTTCGTCGTTCCATGCCTGCCCCAGATGGGCCAGCCAGTCCCTCACCATGATATGCCAGCCGCGCCAAGCACGGGGCTGGTCAAAGACGCAGTCCACGGCCTCGATGCTGCCGCCGTGATGCGCCCAGGCCCCGAAGGACCGCACGTCGAAACGGTCTGGAGCGCCCCAGTTGCGGATCAGGCAGCCCCGCAGCATGACCCGCATGCCGGACTGCGCTTCCGGTCCCCGCCGCCCGAAGTCTTCGAGGATACAGTCCTCGAAAATGACGGTCTTGCCGCGTTCAACGTTCAATTTATCCGCATCCCCAGAGCCGCACAGCACCAGCTTGCCCGCGCCCCGGATGACACAGCGCCGAAAAACGGCACTGCTGCCCCATACCACGCCCACAGCCTCATCCAGCTGATCCAGCGGGCAGGCGGACAGGTCAATGAGGCAATCCTCCACCAGCCAGTCCTGCCCGTTGCTCATATCCAGGCCATGCCCGCCCGTGTCCGGAGCGGTGATGGTCTGTCCCGCCAGGCTATACGTCATAGTCCACGACCACGGCCTCCACGGCCTCTACGGTCTCGGCGGCCTCCACGGCGGCCAGCAGTTCGTCACGGCGGGCGGCGTGCTTGGACTGCACAAAGGCCAGCCCCTCCGCATCATCTACAGCCAACAGGGCCGCGCCGATGCTCACGTCCTGCGCCGTAGGAGAAGCGGCGGGCATGGTCAGGGAGGCCGCCAGAGCGGCGTCGTAGCCGTTCTGGATCTCGTTTTGCTTGGCGGACTTGGCATCGGGGAGCGCACGGGCGGCGGCCTCCTCGGCGGCTTTCTTCTCCAGGCGTGCTTTTTCCGCCTGCCAGAGCTTCACATACGGTACGACCTGCTCGTCATAATCTTCAGCAGTCAGCGGCTTGTTGGGGCCATCCGTCCACTCGGTATGGCCAGTGCCCCCACGCCATTGCAGGGCATGCAGATTTGTCGGGGCGTCAAACGGGAAAACGAGGGCCGCGCCATCGACGATGATCAGGCTATCGGAGGGGACAACAGTAACAGTGGGCATGGTAGCAACCTCCACAGCGGTTTATGGTGTGAGAATGAGAAGGCATTTGCCAGGGGTAGAGTGTCGGGGGCGTCGTCTCGTGACCGGCTCCGCCTTGTAAAGCGCGATGCGCCTTGATTTGCTCTGCCTTGGCCACAATTTCATCGTCCGTTATTTCCCGCATTCCGTGCGGCATCAATTCAAACCACATAACGATTCTCCATTGTTGGACTTTTCAATTATCCAGCAGACTGTCCGGCACTGTCGGCGCCACGACCTTGAGCGTGGCGCAGATGCCAAGCCATACTCATACGTTCAATAAGGGCACTTATGGCGATATTGCGGAAGCCAAAGGCAGTGCGAACTCCGGCAAACAAACGACTGATGCAACAGGCGGATCGCAACCCCATAGCCATACCCTGGAGGGAACTTTGGACGATGCTTCCAACCTCCCCCCGTACTATGTGCTCTCCTTTATTATGCGCACCGCATAACAAAGGAGAGGGCGTAGTACGGCGGTAGTGTATCGGCTTTCCCGGCCTCCCCGGAGAGCGCGTGTGTATGCGCTTGGGAACCGCCTGTGGCATCCGTGGGCTGTCCGTCGCTCGGCGGTTTGCAGTCATTGCCATCATTGGTGCCGTTCCAGCCATTCCATCTGGTAACTTTGCGATAACCATGCGTATGGCTCGGCATCTGCTCTTTTGTGAGCGTGGTCTCCCCGACAGTGCCGGACAGATTTTTTAACCCGCCGCTATGCGGCATAACCAGGAGCTTTCCTATGCCTCAAGTTACCGTAGTTCCCGCTGACCATTTAATCATCGTCGATGGCGCGGCCCTCGTTTTCCCGTTTGACGCCCCGACAAATCTGCATGCCCTGCAATGGCGTGGGGGCACTGGCCATACCGAGTGGACGGATGGCCCCAACAAGCCGCTGACTGCTGAAGATTATGACGAGCAGGTCGTACCGTATGTGAAGCTCTGGCAGGCGGAAAAAGCACGCCTGGAGAAGAAAGCCGCCGAGGAGGCTGCCGCCCGTGCGCTCCCCGATGCCAAGTCCGCCAAGCAAAACGAGATCCAGAACGGCTACGACGCCGCTCTGGCGGCCTCCCTGACCATGCCCGCCGCTTCTCCTACGGCGCAGGACGTGAGCATCGGCGCGGCCCTGTTGGCTGTAGATGATGCGGAGGGGCTGGCGTATGTGCAGGCTCTGCATGCCGCCCGCCGTGACGAACTGCTGGCCGCCGTGGAGGCCGCCGAGACCGTAGAGGCCGTGGAGGCCGTGGTCGTGGACTATGACGTATAGCCTGGCGGGACAGACCATCACCGCTCCGGACACGGGCGGGCATGGCCTGGATATGAGCAACGGGCAGGACTGGCTGGTGGAGGATTGCCTCATCGACCTGTCGGCCTGCCCGCTGGATCAGCTGGATGAGGCTGTGGGCGTGGTATGGGGCAGCAGTGCCGTTTTTCGACGCTGTGTCATCCGGGGCGCGGGCAAGCTGGTGCTGTGCGGCTCCGGGGATACGGATAAATTGAACGTTGAACGCGGCAAGACCGTCATTTTCGAGGACTGTATCCTCGAAGACTTCGGGCGGCGGGGACCGGAAGCGCAGTCCGGCATGCGGGTCATGCTGCGGGGCTGCCTGATCCGCAACTGGGGCGCTCCGGACCGCTTTGACGTGCGGTCCTTCGGGGCTTGGGCGCATCACGGCGGCAGCATCGAGGCCGTGGGCTGCGTCTTTGACCAATCCTGTCTCTGGCGCGGCTGGCATATCATGGTGCGGGACTGGCTGGCCCACATCGGCCAAAGCTGGAACGACGAAGGCCCGCGCGGCCTGTTGCGTCCGGCCAACTGGCTGCCCGGTGTCTGCCGGGGGCTGGTGGCCACAGCGGGCGGACAGGTCCGGGCCGAGAACTGCCATGCCACACGCTGGTGGATACGGCTCGAAGGGCACCGTGGCCCGCATATGAGCCGCAGCCAGGCGCAGGCGCTCATGGCCAGACTGGAGAACATGCTATAGGCCTCCCACAAGGAGGTCATATGGCAACAAAACACAAACGGGCGACCATGACGGCCCGCCAACTGGCAGAGGACTATCTGGCCCACCAGATCACGCGGGACGTGACCCGCACCAGTACCCGGCATCACCTCAACCAGCTGCTGGCCCTGTTCGGGGGCTGGCAGGCCCGCCGGGTGGGCACGGCCCAGATGCAGGAGTTTTTGACCGTCCAGCGGGGGCGCGGCGTCATGGCCACCACAGCGCACCACCGCGTCCGTCTGTGGCGTACCGTCCTGGCCTGGGCCGTGGAGACGGGCCGCCTGCCCGCGTCGCCTCTGGCGGGTTTCCGGCTGCACCGCCCCAGGGCACGGCGCATCGATCCGCCCACGCGGGCCGAGGCTGCGCGCATGTGTAAGGTAGCCGCGCCGCATATCCGGCGTGTGATCGTCCTAGGCATGGCGGCCGGGCCGCGTATCGGCCCCAGCGAGCTTTTTCGGCTTGCATGGGCGGATGTGGATCTGGCGGCGGGCTATATGAGGATGCCCAACGCTGCCAAGGGCTCGCGGGATGACAGTAGGATCGTCCCCATCCGGGACGACATCCTGCCCCTGCTGCGGGCGTGGAAAGAGGAAGACGAGAAACAGGGCTGCCCGTGGGTCATCCACTGGCAGGGCCGCCCTGTGCGCTGCATAGGCCATGCCTGGCATCAGGCCCGAAAAACGGCGGGCATCACGCGGCGCATAACGCCCTATAGCCTGCGCCATGCCATGCCCACGGAAGCCCTTGAGCATGGCGCGGACGTGAAAGCGGTGGCGGAGGTCATGGGCCATGCTGACCCGACCATGCTGCTGCGTGTCTATCAGCACACACGCTACAGGCTGCGGAAAAAAGCGGTCAACGCCGCGCCAGGACTGAAACTCGACAAGATTTGACAGTGGCGGGGGCGCTGCAACGCCCCCACCGACGGGCCTGACAAGCCCGCCACGGCCCCACACGGGAAGGGGAATCCCGTGCGGAGTATCCGCCCTGCGGGCCACGCGCCCCGATCATGCAGGCCGTGGAGCCTCTCCTGTGGAGGCACCGTGGCCGCAAAACGCAGACGACCATATCATCCGCCGGTCCTGAGCGACTGGCTGCCGCCCCTGGCCGGGCCGCCCGGCTACATCATGGGGGCAACAGGGCCGCAGGGCTTCGGCACGGCCGACTTCTATGTGGCCCAGATCCCTTGTGCCACGGCCCGCGCCGTCATCATCGAACACCACTACAGCCACCGCGTAGTCAACAACAGCTACCTGCACCTGGGCGTTTACCGCGAGGGAGCGTTCGTTGGCGTCCTGCAATGGGGCTATGCCCTCAATCCGGCCAGAGCTGGCAAGATTGTGGAAGGCACCGTGCAGGGCCAATATATGGAGCTCAACCGCATGTGGCTGTCGGACGATGCGCCGCGCAACAGCGAGAGCCGGGCGATCAGCTACAGCTTGAAATACATCCGTCGCGCCTGCCCGTCCGTGGCCTGGGTACAGTCCTATGCGGACGAACGCTGCCAGGGCCTGGGCGTGGTCTATCAGGCATGTTCATTCCTCTACCTGGGATTCCACGAGAGCCCGTTTTTCGAGTTGGACGGCGAGATCTACCATAAATTGCTGGTAACGGCCCACCTCAAGAGCGGCAAGCGTGGAGCATACCTGCGGGCCAATTTGGACCGGGCAAAGCTGCACAAGCTGCGACAGTTCCGCTATGTCCGCTTCCTGAAAACGGACTGGATCAAGCGCCTGCGTATGCCGATACTTCCATACCCCAAACGACAACCGGACTAACAAAAAAAGGCGGGATTTCTCCCGCCTTGCTTTTTGCTTTTCTGCTGCCAATACGCGCGCAAATTGCTGCCAATAGCGCCGCAAACTTATTGATGCACCGATCGCACCCCTCACAGGTGCGTGATTGAAATGGGGAGGCTCGAGCGCAGTTGCAAGCCCGCATGTCATGACGCTCCGTTGCGGATACATGACTTGAAGCTCCCTGCAAAAAAGTACCCGAAAGCTGGCCTAAAACAAAAAAGCCCTCACGGAGTTTTCCGTAAGGGCTTTTTGCTTTTTCCTGGAGCTGGTGAAGGGACTTGAACCCATAACCTGCAGATTACAAATCAGCTGCTCTACCGATTGAGCCACACCAGCATCTCTCCTCTTTTAGATGAATCCTGACCGCTTGGCAAGGGCTTTCGCACAGGGGGCTTTTCACCGGCCAGCTCTCCTGCCTCAGCATATGAAGGACAGCAGACGGCTCTCAAGCGGCTACCGCTCTGCCGCTGCCAGCAAGGGGACGAGCCCTTCCCGGCCGCAAATAGCCAGCGTCAGATGCTCCCGGGCGCGCGTCATCCCCACATAGGCCAGACGCCGCTGGCGGGGCTTCTCCGGCTGGAGGCGATCCATGCCCAGCAGGAAGACATGGGAAAAATCCAGACCTTTGGCGCTGTGGATGGTGGAAATGCAGACGCTGTCCGTGGTGATGTCGAAATAGCGCTTGCTGGTCGTATCCCGGGCCACCCAGCGGGCCATGACGCCCCGGGCCTCCACCGCTTCCAGCAGGCTTTCCGGCAGGCTGGACGCCAGCCCTTCCATGCGGGAATGGGCGTAGAGGATCGCTATCTCGCTCATGGGCACACCCTCCCGTACCAGAGTGGCCACGGCATCCGCCACATCGCGCACCAGCGCAGGCGCATCGGCGCTTTGCAGCCAGCAGGGCGCTTCCCCTTCCGCGCCTGCCAGCTCCGGCACGGGCTCATCTTCCGGCAGCAGACGCAAGGCCATCCGGGCGATGGCCCGTGTGTTGCGGTACTGGCGTTGCAGACGGCGCAGCCGCAGACCGGCGATGCCCATTTTCTCCCAGCCGCTGTCCTCCGGCTGGTACAGGCATTGCTGTTCGTCCTGGGCCACGGTCAGCACCCCATGCGGCGGCAGCAGGGCCAGCAGGACGTGCGCCATCTCCGGGGAAAAATCCTGCCCCTCATCGACCAGGATGGCATCCCAGTGCCCTTTGAGCGGATGCTCCCCTTGCAGGCGCTCCTGTGCCTCCTGCACGATGATGTTGTAATACTCGCTCTCCTCGGCATGGGTCAGCGGTTCGCCCAGGATACGCTCACAAATAGTGTAGAACGGCACCACCTCCACCCCGTCCGGGCCAAGGCTGGCGCCCTTGCGGGCCAGCAAGCGGCGGATGTAGCCCACCAGTGAAAGATTGAAGCAGGTCACCAGCACACGGCGGATCTTTTTGTCCACCCGCGGCAGGTTCCAGGCCTGATGCGCCAGGATGAGCGTCTTGCCGCTGCCGGACGGCCCGATGATGAGCTGTTTCCCGGCGCCCATGCCGCGTGCCAGATTTTCCTGGTCGCGGTCCAGAGCTCGGATGGTCTCGTCCTGGGCCGAGGCATGCGTCCCGCCGCGTACGGGCAGTTCCAGCCGCACCACGGGGAAGATCCGGGCCCGCAGCCAGTCGATCTGGGAACCCGATAGCTGGAAGGGGAACAGGGGCGGGAAATGCTCCGCGAGCCAGCACGCGAAACTGCGGCCCGAGGCATCCCGGCGCAGCGGGGACTCCTCGTGCAGTTCATCCCAGAAGATGATCCGGCCCTCCTCCATGACCTCGCCCAGACCGGCCGCCCGGAATTCCTCACGGCTGATATGCGGCAACACGGCCCCGCCGGTGACGGGACAGGGCAGCAAAGGCTTGCCGTCCGCCATGCGGGGCGCGTGCTTGTTCAACAGGGTGAGCAGGCTGCCCACATATTCCCGCGCCTGGGCCAAAGGCTGCTTGCGCCGCTCCTCCCGGCCGTTGACCGACAGGAGCACGCTTTTGCCGTCCACTTCCAGCAGCTGGTCGATGAGCCAGTCCTTGACCTCCAGCACCACCAGGCCGCAATCGGGCGACAGCAGGATGAAGTCCGGCTCGCGCTCTTCGATGTCCGGCGCGTACCAGCACAGGAATTTGCCGTCCGGCCGGGCCGTGCGTTGCAGGAAACTGTACGTTGCCTCTTCGCCGGTCGTCAGGAACGACGTCACATCAGCAGGAAACATGGTCGCCATGGCAGGGGCCCTCCCCCTACATGATATACATGACGAACCTTTTCCCGCAATCCTTGCAAGCGAGGATGATCCTGCCCTGCGCAGGACAGGTCCCGGATACGGGCAACAGACGGCGCAGCCACTCCGGCAAAAAAGACAGGCTTGCCCGGCTCAGCGTCGTGTGGCGGGAACCGCAATGCGGACAGGGAAACACAGGCCTGTTCCTATCCATGAGGACCTCCTTTTTTGCCTGTTATCACGCTTGTCCGCTCCATAAAATGGAAAAGAAAGGGATGCATTCCATCGGGCAGCTCTGACGGCTGCCCTTCTTCCGTTGACATTAGTTCGCCCACGAACTAAAAACGCCCGAATTCCTGCACGGAGGCCCCATGCCTGCCACCTCACCTGATGACATCATCGACCTGCTTTCCCGTATCCGGGAACGGGCCAACCAGCATATCTGCGACGAACTTGCCCGGCGCGGCATCACCGATCTGCTGCCCGCCCACGGGGCCGTGCTCCATGCACTGTTCGAGGAATCCCCCCAGCCCATGAGCACGCTGGCCCGGCGCATAGGCCGCAAAAAAAACACGGTCACGGGCCTGGTGGATACCCTGCAGGAGCGCGGCTACTGCCGGCGCCGTCCCTCGCCGCAGGACGCCCGGGTGCAGCTCGTGTCCCTGAGCGACAGGGGCGAGGCCCTGCGCCATGTCCAGACGGACATCTCCACGGCACTGCACCGCAGGCTCTGGCAGGACGTCCCGCCCGCGGATCAGGCCGCCTGCATGGCTGTGCTGGACAGCCTCCTGCGCAATCTGGCCCGCTGATCCTCTGTCCCCAACGCCCCGCCACTTTCAGCCATTCGCGGAATCCCCATGCTCAAGACCGCTTCCCTTATCGGGCTCGTCCTCTATTTTGCCATCCTGTTGCTGGTCGTCCTCAAAGAAAAAAAGAACAGCGACGTGGAAGACTATTTCTTTGCCGGGCGCAGCCTGCCGTTCTGGGCCCTGTCCATCACCTTCATCGCCTCATGGTGGGGCGGGGGCTCGGCCCTGTCCACGGCGGATCTGGCCTTTGCCGACGGCATGGGGGCCTTCTGGTACTACGGCGTGCCCGTGCTGGTGGCCACCCTGCTCATGGGCCTGGGGGCACGGGCCATCCGCAGCGTGGGCTATCTGACCCAGGGGGCCATGATGGAGGCCCGCTATTCCCGCCCCGTGGCGCGGCTGCTGGCGCTGATGATCCTGTTTTTCATGCTGTTCTCCGCTGCCTCGCAGATGGTGGCCGTGGGGGATTTTTTCGGGACCTTCCTCGGCATGGGCTATGAGGGCGGCGTGCTGGCCGGGACGCTCATCGTGCTGGTCTATTCCATGTTCGGGGGCTTTCGCGGCGTGGTGCTCACGGACATCATCCAGTTCCTGCTGCTGCTCCTGTCCGCCCTGGCCGTCTTCGTGGTGGCCATGCAGGAATGCGGCGGCCTGGGCCCCATCGCGGAGGCGGCGGCCCGCAGCGGCAGGCCGGAATTCATGAGCCTGACCGCAGGCGCCCCCAAGTACCTGATGTACGTCATCACCGTCGGCTGCTCGTGGATGATCCAGGCCAATGTCTGGCAGCGCATCTCGGCCACACGCGACACGCGGGACGCCCGGCGCATGACGGTCATGAGCTTCTTCGTCTACATCCCGCTGTACCTGATCGTGGTCCTTACCGGCATGGCGGGCATCGTCCTGTTCGATACCCTGCCCAAGGGCGGCGTGGTCACCGCCCTGGTGGAAAGCTCCATGTCGCCCCTGCTGGCGGCGGTGGTCTTCGTGGGCATCTCGGCGGCCATCATGTCCACCATGGACTCCCTCATCAACACCGGCGCCATGACCCTGGTCATGGACCTGCTCCCCGGCAGCTACGACGAAAAGACCCGCTTGCGCCTGTCCCGGCTGGCCACGCTGGTCATCGTGGCCGTGGGCATCCTCATCTCCCTGCGCATCCGTTCCATCTTCGAGATCACCTGGATAGCCTCGGACATCATCACCACCGGCGTGTTCGTACCGCTTGTCCTGGCCTTTTTCTGGCGGCGCGGCACCAGCAGGGGCGCCCTGTGCTCCATGCTCTGCGGCCTGGCCTACTGCCTGTACAATCTGGCCATCTTCCTGGGGATGCCCTTGCCCGCCTTCTGGGAGCAGCAGTCGGCCCTGCAGGTGATCCTGGGCGTCTGCCTCTCCCTGCTGGTCTTTACCGTGACCAGCCTGCTGGATGAGCCGGAATACCACAAGGCCGACGCCTTTCTGGCCCGGACCCGGCAACAGGCCTGCTGACGGCATGCCGCCCCGTGCCGTGACGCGCCTGCCGGGGACGCAGTCCGCAGCGGGGCCACCGCGACATGTCCGGCAACCCGCCGGCAGCGGCACATGGAAGCAGACCGGAAGGATGCCCTGCAAAGCCGCATCCTTTGGCGGACGATGCCCTGCCGAAAAAACGCCGGCACAGGGCGTACGGCCATGCCACGCCCTGACGCTTTGCTCATGCCTGACGCAGCAGACTGGCTCCGCCAGACTTGCGGAGCCCCCTTGGCAAGACCCCGCTTTGCTGGCACAATCTCCGACAGACCGTTTTTCGTCTGCTATTCAGGATACTTTTACCTGACCCGCTCCCGGGCAGGAGGGCATTATGAAGACAGAATCGTCCGCCCCTTCCGAAGACAGCCTCCGCAACAAGCGCCGTTCCTTCCTGGCCGGTCTGGTCGCCACGGGTCTGCTCTATGCCACGCCGGTCCTGCTCTGCGTCAATGAAGCCGAGGCCCACTCCCGGCCCTCGCACCGGCGGCGCAGACGTTCTTCCCACGGCAGCCATTATTCCCGGCGCAGCCGCTACTCCAGACGCAGCCGCCGCAGCCGTCCCTCGCGTCGCCATTCCCGCCCCTCCCGCAACTATGATTACCGTGACCGTTATGACGACCGTTACGACGGTCGCTACGACGGCCGCTATAATGAAGGCTGGCATCGTGAGGCCGGGGATCGCCTGCGTGACACGTTCAATGACGCCCTGGGGGGCTTCCGGCCGGATCGCTACTAGGCATGGCGCACCAGGACGTCTTTTTTGCCGGTGTGCCGGGAGCCGTGCGACTGCATGACTGCCAAGGCCTGCTGCCCGCACTGGATGCTTTTTTCCGGCTCTGGCCGCACGCCCCGCAACCAGCGGGGCTCCCGTCCATCTCCGGGACGCTGCCATCCGGCCTGCACGAAACTGCGCCCCTGCTGGTCATCACTCCACAGGGGCGCGGCTATCGCCTGCGCTCTCCCTGGCTGCCCGCTCCCCGCTACGAGCCCTCCCGGGCCTGTCTGCTGTGCAGCCTGGCCATCGAGCTGGTGGCCGCCTGCTGTCATGCCTGCCCCCGCCTGATCTCCCTCCATGCCGCGGCCGTGTGCCTGCATGGGCGCACCCTGATCTTCTGCGGCGACAACCGCGCCGGGAAAAGCACGCTGGTCGTCCGTCTCATGGCCGGTACAGCACGGGGGCTCGGTGACGACCTGCTGGGCCTCCATCAGGGAAAAATCTTTTCCTTCGGCGTAGCTCCCCGCCTGCGCCTGCCCCCGCCCTCTTCCCCTGCCCTGAAACGCTTCATGAACGAGCGCCCGGGCATATGTGATCGCCATTATGGCTATCTGGCTCCCTCCCCGGACGATCTGGCGCCCTGGGGCGAACGCCACGCCCCGGATGCCGTGATCCTGCTGGAACGCACGCCCGGCAGCCGGGCCGTTCTTCTGCCCGCCCCTGCCGCCACCGGCATGGACAACGTGCTGGCCCGTTTCCTGATCCCCGATGGCGGTGCACCGGAGGTCCTCAGGCTGGGCTCACAACTGCTGGATGCCCTGCCCTGCCGCATCCTCCGCTATGATGACCTGGATGAAGCCGCAGGGGTCCTCGCACGGCAGGCGCCCTTGCTGCCCCCGGCTGCACCCCTGCCCGCGGATTTTCCTCCCGTGCCGGATTCTTCTGTCTTCTATGCTCGTCCCTCAGCCGGTCGGCCTCCCGCAGCCGAGACCGCCGGCGACGCGGGGGACAGCAGGACACTGTGGCAGCAGCGCCCGGGCCTGAGTTGCCGGCAGGCAGGACAAAGCATCTTCCTCACGGACAGCCACGGTAACCACATCTTTCGTCTCGATGGCACCGGAGCCGTGGTCTGGCAGCTGCTTTCCGCTCCCCTTTCACGTGACGAGGCTCTTTCCCTGCTGGCCGAGACCTTCCCTGACGTCCCCAAAACACGCATCCGGCACGAGCTGAAACAACTTTTTCAGGCCCTTTTTGAAGCCCGCTTGATCGAAAAAGCCCATAAAAGCCCCTGAAGCAAGGAAAACAGGCTTTTTAGGCATATTCATAACATATTATTTTTATTTATTTTTTATTTTTTAACGAAAAAAATCGAAAAAATGCAAAAAAGTGCTTGCCAAAGGGGCCGGTTTTCCGTAAACACATCCTTGCTGCTGACGAATGCCTCACGAAAGCGAAAGCCGAACGGGGCAGCAGGGCACCGGAAGCAAAGCCGGACAAGCCCACGCCAGACTGAAAATCTTGCAAGCCAACATCGCTTGCAACTCAGAGTGGAGGGGTTCCCGAGTGGCCAAAGGGAACAGACTGTAAATCTGTCGTCGTAAGACTTCGGTGGTTCAAATCCACCCCCCTCCACCACTTCTGAATAAGAAGTGTGGCACATGCTAACAACTGCCTTGGCTGTAGGAGACAGGTAGACTGTCGGGAACTACGGTGCAGTACCGGGCCATGCCGAAACCCGGGGGTCAGTTCGCTGGCCTGCAAAACAACGCGCATCGAGGATGCGGGAATAGCTCAACGGCTAGAGCATCAGCCTTCCAAGCTGAGGGTTGCGGGTTCGAATCCCGTTTCCCGCTCCATTCCTGCATTTTTCCCTTCCAGTCATCCTTTTTCCTGTCAAAGCACGTTCCCTGGGCAACAACACAGGGACTTATGCGGGCAGTGGCAAGAAACCGGGAGCAGGCGTTCGAAACCATGCTCAAGGTTGAAAGTACAGTAACCGCAACAAATTTTATCCTCAGGGAGACGTACAATGGGCAAGGAAAAATACGAACGCAAAAAGCCCCACGTTAACATTGGTACCATCGGCCACATCGACCATGGTAAGACTACTCTGACCGCCGCCATCACCAAGATCGCCGGTCTGAAGGGCTCCGGTAGCTTCATTTCCTACGACGAAATCGACAAGGCTCCCGAAGAAAAGGAACGTGGTATCACCATCGCCACCGCCCATGTGGAATACGAAACCGAAAAGCGTCACTACGCTCACGTGGACTGCCCCGGCCACGCTGACTACATCAAGAACATGATCACCGGTGCTGCCCAGATGGACGGCGGTATCCTGGTGGTGGCCGCCACCGACGGTCCCATGCCTCAGACCCGTGAGCACATCCTGCTCGCCCGTCAGGTCGGCGTGCCCCAGCTGGTCGTGTTCCTGAACAAGTGCGACCTGGTGGACGACGAAGAACTGCTGGAACTGGTGGAACTGGAAGTGCGCGAACTGCTGTCTTCCTACGACTTCCCCGGCGACGACGTGCCCGTTATCCGTGGTTCCGCTCTGAAGGCTCTGGAATGCGACGATCCCGACGCTCCTGAAGCCAAGTGCATCATCGAACTGCTGCAGGCTTGCGACGACTTCATCCCCGATCCCGAGCGCGACATCGACAAGCCCTTCCTGATGCCCATCGAAGACGTGTTCTCCATCTCCGGCCGCGGTACCGTGGTGACCGGTCGTGTGGAACGCGGCATCATCAAGGTCGGCGACGTGGTGGAAATCGTGGGTATCAAGCCCACCGCCCAGACCACCTGCACCGGCGTGGAAATGTTCCGCAAGCTGCTGGACCAGGGCGAAGCTGGTGACAACATCGGTGTGCTGCTGCGCGGCACCAAGCGTGACGAAGTGGAACGCGGCCAGGTGCTCGCTGCTCCCAAGTCCATCACGCCCCACAAGAAGTTCAAGGCTGAAGTGTACGTCCTGTCCAAGGAAGAAGGTGGCCGTCACACCCCGTTCTTCTCCGGCTATCGTCCTCAGTTCTACTTCCGTACCACCGACATCACCGGTGTGATCAACCTGCCCGAAGGTGTGGAAATGGTCATGCCTGGCGATAACAGCCAGTTCCTGGTGGAACTGATCGCCCCCATCGCCATGGAAGCCGGTCTGCGCTTCGCCATCCGTGAAGGTGGCCGTACCGTGGGCTCCGGCGTGGTGACCGAAATCATCGAGTAGTACCATGAGAGTGAATATCATCCTTGCCTGCACTGAGTGCAAGCGTCGCAACTACAGCACCCGGAAGAACAAGAAGAACACCACCGGGCGTCTGGAAATGAAAAAATATTGTCCCTGGGACAAGAAGCACACGCTTCACAGAGAAACCAGGTAACAATACTTCCGCAGGGGGGAGCACCCCTCCCCCCTGACGGTACGCAGGGCAGTAGCTCTAACGGCTAGAGCGGCGGTCTCCAAAACCGCAAGTTGGGGGTTCGAATCCCTCCTGCCCTGCCATTTTTTATCTTGTGGGAAGCACCATGGTAAAGAAATCCGCGCAAGCCGACTCCAAGACCGAACAGACCCCCAACCCCATCTCCCGCCTGGCGCAATATATCGAAGATTCTCGCGGCGAACTGCGTAAGGTTACGTGGCCTACGCTCAAGGAAACGCGCAAAGCGACGTTTGCGGTTCTGGGCTTTGTTGCCGTCATGGCGATCGTGCTTGGCCTCGTGGATCTGGGGCTTTCGGCCATCATCAAGAGCATCCTCTCCTGAAGGCACATATGAACACTCCCGTTATCGACGAGAACTCCGAACTGGGGAAGAAGTCTCGCTGGTACATCGTGCACACCTACTCCGGTTTCGAGCAGCGCGTGCAGAAGACCATTAAGGCGATGATGGATTCCGGCGAGGACAATGGCCTCATCCAGGAAGTGGTCGTGCCTACCGAAAAGGTCATCGAACCTTCCAAGAACGGCTCGCAGCCTCGCACCAGTACCCGCAAATTCTACCCCGGCTATGTGATGATCCGCATGATTATGACGGATCTTTCCTGCCATCTGGTGCAGTCCATCCCCAAGGTCACCGGTTTTGTGGGGGGTAAGAACCGCCCCACTCCCATGAGCGAAAGCGACGCCGCGCGCATCCTCTCGCTGATGGAAAGTCGCCAGGAGACCCCCCGGCCCAAGTTCAACTTCGAACGCGGCGACGACGTTCGGGTTATCGAGGGCCCCTTCGAGGGCTTCAATGGCGTCGTGGACGATGTCAACTACGAAAAGGGCAAGCTGCGCGTATCCGTTTCCATCTTCGGAAGACAAACCCCGGTGGAACTGGATTTCGTGCAGGTTTCCAAGGGCTAGCATCGGAGCAGCGCCGCAGGGCGCTGTTCCAGTCATAAGGATAGAACATCATGGCCAAAAAAGAAGTTGCCAAAATCAAACTGCAGATTCCGGCCGGCGCCGCCAACCCCTCCCCGCCGGTGGGTCCCGCCCTGGGTCAGCATGGCCTGAACATCATGGGCTTCTGCAAGGAATTCAATGCCCGCACCCAGGACCAGAAGGGCATGATCATCCCTGTGGTCATCACGGTCTACGCTGACCGCTCCTTCACCTTCATCACCAAGACCCCCCCGGCCGCGGTGCTGATCATGAAGGCCGCCAAGATCGAAAAGGGCTCCGGTGAACCCAACCGTAACAAGGTTGGCAGCCTGACCATGGCCCAGGTGGAAGAAATCGCCAAGCTGAAGCTGCCCGATCTCAACGCCGCCACCCTTGAGTCCGCTGTGAAGTCCATCGCCGGCACCGCCCGCAGCATGGGCATCGAAATCAAGTAGGGACCGGTTTACCGGATGACGGCAGCCTGGCTGCCCCTCGTTGATCAATTGTACTGCCAGACCTGGAGCAGTCCATGTGTGGCAGGAGATAAAACGAAAGGATAAAGACATGCCCAAGCATGGCAAAAATTTTCGCAAAGCTCTCGAAGGCGTGAACCTGCAGGAACGCCTGAGCGTTGAAGACGCTGTGAGCAAATCCCTGGGCGCTTCCTTCGCCAAGTTCGACGAAACCGTCGACGTGGCCATCCGCCTGGGTGTTGACCCCAAGTACTCCGACCAGATGGTGCGCGGCGCTGTGACCCTGCCTCACGGCCTGGGCAAGACCGTTCGCGTGGCCGTTTTCTGTAAGGGTGAAAAGCAGGCCGAAGCCACCGCCGCCGGCGCCGACTTCGTGGGTGCTGAAGACCTGGTGGCCAAGGTCAAGGAAGGCTGGCTGGACTTCGACGCCGCCGTCGCCACCCCTGACGTCATGGCTCTGGTGGGCCAGATCGGCCGTCTGCTCGGCCCCCGCGGCCTGATGCCCAACGCCAAGACCGGTTCCGTTACCTTCGACGTGACCAAGGCCGTCAACGAACTGAAGGCCGGTCGCGTGGACTTCAAGGTCGACAAGGCCGGTGTTCTGCACGCTCCTCTGGGCAAGGTTTCCTTCGGTCCCGAAAAGATCCTGGGCAACCTCAAGGCCCTGCTGGAAACCGTGAATCGTCTGAAGCCCTCCGGCGCCAAGGGCACCTACATGCTCTCCATGGCTGTGTCCACCACCATGGGCCCCGGCTTCAAGATCGATATGTCCCAGGTGAAAAAATTCCTGGAAGGCTAAGCCCATTTTTTAGTTGACATCGTGCGGGGATTGCAGTAATAGCAATCCCCGCATTTGAATTTACTGGCTAAGGCAAGGGAATTCGAGTCGAAGACGGCAGGCAGGCCGCAAGGCCTTTAATCCACCTGTCCAGACTTATCTTTGGCTCGGCATTCCACCCGGCAACCCCGAACGTGAGAGGTATCACGTGACCAGGTCTGAAAAAGCAGCCGTCATTGAAGCGATCAAAGCGAATGCCGATCGTGCTTCTTTTGCGGTGCTGACCGAGTTCAAGGGCATGACGGTGGAAGAGCTGACGAACCTCCGTGTGAACCTGCGCAAGGCTGGCGGCGAATTCTACGTCGTCAAGAACACGTTGGCCCGTATCGCTTTTACCGGTGGCACGCATGACGTTGTCAAGGACAAGTTCCACGACAACAGCGCCATTGCCCTTGGTTTCGATGACCCCGTGGCGGTGGCCAAGGCGTTGAGTGATTTTGCTAAGCAGAGCAAGCTGTTCCAGCTGCGCTGCGGCAGCCTGGAAGGCAAGGAAATGTCTGCCGAACAGGTTGAAGCCCTGGCCAAGCTGCCGTCCAAGGAACAGCTCCTTGGTCAGCTGCTCGGCACCATGAACGCCGTGCCCACCAATTTTGTTTCGCTGTTCGCCAACGTTCTCCGCGGCCTGCTCTATGCGCTTAAGGCCATCGAAGAAAAGAAGGGCGAAGCCGCCTAAGGCTTTCGCAGCAAGAAAAGCAATCAACCAAATTTTAGCCAAAGAGCTAGGAGTTTACCATGTCCGTGACCAAAGAACAGGTTGTTGAGTTCATCTCCAACATGACCGTCCTGGAACTGTCCGAATTCATCAAGGAACTGGAAGAAAAGTTCGGCGTGTCCGCTGCCGCTCCCGCCGCTGCCATGGTGATGGCCGCCCCCGCTGACGGTGGCGCCGCTGCCGCTGCCGAAGAAAAGACCGAATTCGACGTTATCCTGAAGGAAGCCGGCGCCAACAAGATCGGCGTCATCAAGGTCGTGCGCGCTCTGACCAGCCTGGGCCTGAAGGAAGCCAAGGAAAAGGTCGACGGCTGCCCCTCCACCCTGAAGGAAGGCGTGAGCAAGGAAGAAGCCGAAGAAGCCAAGAAGCAGCTGACCGAAGCCGGCGCTGTTGTCGAAGTGAAGTAAGTTCGGTTTTTCCGATCTTTTTGAAGGCGGGGTGCAAACCCCGCCTTTTTTATTGCCTGCCCACAGTCGGCCGGTATCTTGCGGGTTTCCTTTTGTGTCTTTTTGATGCAGCCTGCTTTTTTTCATTGACGCTCCGTCTTTTTCCATACAAAAAAAGACGGAGTTTCTTTTTTCGGCGTTGCCCCGGCGGCACAGGCATGGTAGATACTGCCCAGGCTGCTCACGGCAGCCGTCCCGCCCTCGCCCCCTCTCCCTTCCGGGGCGCTTCCGGGCTGCGGAAAAAGTGCTTGCAAAAACCATGCTTTTGCGGTATGTCTCTTCGTTCCAAAACTGTTGTGGGAGAAGTATCTGGTTTTTCTGGTAGATAACGCCCGACACGCATAGCCTTTTCTTTCAAGACAAGCGGCCTAACCCCTGCCGGCAACGCGGGAAGTGTCGTTTGTCCTTTTTGCGCGTTGTGAAAACCGGATCCCACTGAGAGATATAGATTGTACGCTTCGGATCGCGGCATGACTGGCGTTTTGGCAGTCTGTCCACAGCGGTCTGCACGGGCAGAATGCCGACCGGACGTTCCGGTGCAACGCCGGCAGCCGAAGCGCAACCGCTACCTACCTTGAGGTATCGCATGGGCCAGCTTACCAAACAGTTCGGCAAAATCAACGTTACTCTCCCCATTCCGCACCTCCTCAATCTTCAGATCGACTCCTACAGCAAGTTCCTGCAGGAAGGCGTTGCCGAAGCCGATCGAAATAAGGAGGAAGGTCTGGAAGGCGTGTTCCACACCGTCTTCCCCATCGAAGATTTCAACAAGACCGCCAGCCTGGAATTCGTCAGCTACGAAATCCGCGAGCCCAAGTACGACCAGGCCGAGTGCATCTCCAAAGGCCTGACCTACGAAGCCCCGGTGCACATCAAGGTGCGCCTGGTGGTCTATGACACCGATGAAGCCACGGGCAACCGCACTATCCGCGACATCAAGGAACAGGGCATCTACTTTGGCACCCTGCCCCTGATGACGGAAAAGGGCACGTTCATCATCAACGGCACCGAGCGCGTCATCGTCAACCAGCTGCAGCGTTCTCCCGGCATCATCTTTGAACACGACGGCGGCAAGACCCACACCAGCCGCAAGGTGCTCTACTCCTGCCGAGTCATCCCCATGCGTGGCTCCTGGCTGGACTTCGACTTCGACCACAAGGACATCCTGTATGTCCGCATCGACCGTCGCCGCAAGATGCCCGCCACCATCCTGTTCAAGGCCATGGGCATGAGCAAGATGGACATCCTGGAGTACTTCTACACCCGCGAGCACTACCTGCTGAAGCCGCACAACACCCTGATGTGGGAAGTGGAAAAGTCCCTGTACCGCAAGGACAACGCCTACTCCGACATCGCCACCGAGGACGGCACCGTGCTCATCAAGGCCGGCAAGCCCATCACCAAGCGTGGCTGGCGTCAGGTCTGTGAAGCGGGCATCAAGGCCATCGAAGTGCGTCCCGACACCCTGGACGGCATGTTCCTGGCCGAAGACGTCATCGCTCCCGGCAGTGGCGAAGTGCTGGCCGAAGCCGCCGACGAGATCACTCCCGGCCTGCTGGAGCGCATGCGCGAAGCCGGCATCGAGCGTATCGCCGTGCTGCACACCAAGGGCACCGACACCTCTTCCTCCATCCGCGACACCCTGATGCAGGACCGCATCCCCGATCAGGAAAAGGCTCAGGAAGAGATCTACCGTCGTCTGCGTCCTTCCAGCCCGCCGACCGCCGAGATCGCCGCCAGCTTCTTCGACAACCTGTTCCGCAGCCCGGATTACTATGACCTGTCGCCGGTGGGCCGTTACAAGCTCAACCAGCGCCTGGGCCTGCCCGACACCGAAGATTCCCGTACCCTGACCGACAACGACATCCTCACCGCCATCAAGGTGCTGGTGCAGTTGAAGGACAGCCACGGTCCGGCCGACGATATCGACCATCTGGGCAATCGCCGCGTGCGCCTGGTGGGCGAACTGGTGGAGAACCAGTACCGCATCGGTCTGGTGCGCATGGAGCGCGCCATCAAGGAGCGCATGAGCATCCAGGAAATCTCCACGCTCATGCCCCACGACCTGATCAATCCCAAGCCTGTGGCCGCGGTGCTCAAGGAGTTCTTCGGTACTTCCCAGCTGTCGCAGTTCATGGACCAGACCAACTCCCTGTCCGAAGTGACCCACAAGCGCCGTCTGTCGGCCCTGGGCCCCGGCGGTCTGACCCGTGAGCGTGCCGGCTTCGAAGTGCGCGACGTGCACACCTCCCACTATGGCCGCATCTGCCCCATCGAAACGCCCGAAGGTCCCAACATCGGTCTGATCGTGTCGCTGACCACCTTCGCCAAGGTCAACGACTTCGGTTTCATCGAGACCCCGTACCGCGTGGTGCGCAATGGCCGCATGACTGACGAGATCGTGCATCTGGACGCTTCCCGCGAAGGCGACCAGGTGGTGGCCCAGGCCAACGCCCGCGTGGACGCCGACGGCAACTTCCTGGACGAGTTCGTGACCGTGCGCGTCAAGGGCGAAGTGGAAATGCGCTCCCGCGACGAGGTGACCCTCATGGACATCTCGCCCAGCCAGATGGTCTCCATCTCGGCCGCGCTCATCCCCTTCCTGGAACACGACGACGCCAACCGCGCCCTCATGGGTTCCAACATGCAGCGCCAGGCCGTGCCGCTGCTGCGCAGCGAAAAGCCCCTGGTGGGCACCGGCATGGAAATCGACGTGGCCCGCGACTCCGGCGCCTGCATCGTGGCCCAGGCCGACGGCAAGGTGGAATACGCCGACGCCGACCGCATCGTGGTCTCCTACGAAGGCGACCTGTACAAGAAACAGGGCGGCGTGCGCGCCTATGACCTGCTGAAGTTCCACAAGTCCAACCAGAACTCCTGCTTTGGTCAGAAGCCCACCTGCTACCCCGGTCAGGTGTTCAAGAAGGGCGAGATCCTCGCTGACGGTCCCGGCATCGACGAAGGCCAGCTGGCTCTGGGCAAGAACCTGGTGGTGGCCTTCATGCCCTGGTGCGGTTACAACTACGAAGACTCCATCCTCATTTCCGAACGTACCGTGAAAGAGGACATCTTCACCTCCATCCACATCGAAGAATTCGAAGTGGTGGCCCGCGACACCAAGCTCGGACCCGAAGAGATCACCCGCGACATCCCCAACGTCAGCGAAGACATGCTGCGCAACCTGGACGACAGCGGCATCATCCGCATCGGCGCGGCCGTGAAGCCTGACGACATCCTGGTCGGCAAGATCACCCCCAAGGGCGAGACCCAGCTGACCCCGGAAGAAAAGCTGTTGCGCGCCATCTTCGGCGAGAAGGCCCGCGACGTGAAGAACACCTCCCTCAAGGTGCCCCCGGGAGTGGAAGGTACGGTCATCGACGTCAAGGTGTTCAACCGTCGTTCCGGTGAAAAGGACGACCGCACCCTGGCCATCGAGGCCCACGACACCGCCGTGCTGGATCAGAAGGAATCCGATCACATGCGCGCTCTGGGCAACCGCACCCGCGAAGTGCTGGCCCCCCATGTGCTGGGCAAGCTGACCGCCGTCAGCGTCCCCGGCAACAAGAAGGGCGAAGTGCTGGTGGAAGCCGGTGTCGCCCTGACCCGCGAGCAGCTGGACGCCATCCCGGTGAAGAAGCTGCAGGGCCTGTTCGAGAGCAAGGAAGTCAACGACATCGTGGCCGACCAGCTCAAGGACTACGACCATCAGGTGGATTACCTGCACGCCATCTATGACTCCAAGCGCGAGAAGGTCACCGAAGGGGACGATCTGCCTCCCGGCGTCATCAAGATGGTCAAGGTCCACATCGCCATCAAGCGCAAGCTCTCGGTGGGCGACAAGATGGCCGGCCGTCACGGTAACAAGGGTGTGGTCTCCTGCATCCTGCCCGAAGAAGACATGCCCTTCTTCGCCGACGGTCGCCCCGTGGACATCGTGCTCAACCCCCTGGGCGTGCCTTCGCGAATGAACATCGGCCAGATCATGGAAACCCACCTGGGCTGGGGCGCCAAGGAACTTGGCCGCCAGCTGGCCGAACTGCTGGATTCCGGCGCGGCCCTGCAGGTGGTGCGTGACGAGGTCAAGGACGTCTTCGATTCCCCGGCCATCAGCGAGCTGGTGGACAAGATGGACGACGAAGAGTTCATCGCCTCGGTCAAGAAGCTGCGCAACGGCATCGTGACCAAGACCCCGGTCTTCGACGGCGCCACCGAAGAAGAGATCTGGGGCTGGATGGAAAAGGCCGGCAAGGACGGCGACGGCAAGACCGTCCTGTACGACGGCCGCACCGGCGTGCCCTTCAAGAACCGCGTGACCACCGGTGTCATGTACATCCTGAAGCTGCACCACCTGGTCGACGAAAAGATCCACGCCCGATCCACCGGCCCCTACAGCCTGGTCACCCAGCAGCCGCTGGGCGGTAAGGCGCAGTTCGGTGGCCAGCGTCTGGGTGAAATGGAAGTCTGGGCTCTGGAAGCCTACGGCGCCGCCTATCTCCTGCAGGAATTCCTTACCGTCAAGTCCGACGACGTGGCCGGACGCGTGAAGATGTACGAGAAGATCGTCAAGGGCGACAACTTCCTGGAAGCCGGTCTGCCCGAATCCTTCAACGTTCTGGTCAAGGAACTCATGAGCCTGGGCCTCGACGTGACCCTGCATCAGGAAGACGGCAAGAAAAAGCCCAAGCGTATCGGCTTCATGCGCGACCAGGAACCCGAGGAATAATTCATGGATGCGCCGGGCATCACGCCACCGCGCGGTGCCCGGCAGCGCCATTCCCCGGGACGGAGCGTCAACCATACGCCACAACGACTGTAACGAGCTTTTGACAAGCAAGGTAGATATATGAGCCTGGACGATCTCTTCACTGCACGCGGCACGTCGGCCAATGTGACCAACATCCGCAACCTGAAAGCCATCCAGATTTCCATCGCCTCGCCCGAAGCCATCCGCGAATGGTCCTACGGTGAGGTCAAGAAACCGGAAACCATCAACTACCGTACCTTCAAGCCGGAGCGCGACGGCCTGTTCTGCGCCAAGATCTTCGGCCCCGTGAAGGACTACGAGTGCAACTGCGGCAAGTACAAGCGCATGAAGCACCGCGGCATCGTCTGCGAAAAGTGCGGCGTTGAAGTCATTGCCTCCAAGGTGCGTCGCGAGCGCATGGGCCACATCGAACTGGCCGCGCCCGTGGCCCACATCTGGTTCCTCAAGACCCTGCCTTCCAAGATCGGCACCCTGCTCGACATGACCATGGCCGATCTGGAAAAGGTCCTGTACTTCGATTCCTACATCGTGCTCGATCCCGGCCAGACCAATCTGCAGCGCCGCCAGGTCATCTCTGAAGACCAGTACCTGCAGATCCTGGACCACTACGGCACCGAAGACGCCCTGACCGTGGGCATGGGCGCCGAAGCCGTGCGCTCCCTTCTGGAAGAGCTGGATCTGGAAAAGCTGCGCACCGAACTGCGCGAAGAAAGCGAGACCACCAAGAGCCAGACCAAAAAGAAGAAGCTCACCAAGCGCCTGAAGATCGTCGAGGCCTTCCTGGAGTCCAACAACAAGCCCGAATGGATGATCATGGAAGTCATTCCCGTCATCCCGCCGGAGCTGCGTCCCCTGGTGCCCCTGGACGGCGGCCGTTTCGCCACCTCCGACCTCAACGACCTGTACCGCCGCGTCATCAACCGCAACAACCGTCTGAAGCGCCTCATCGAACTGGGCGCTCCCGACATCATCATCCGCAACGAAAAGCGCATGCTGCAGGAAGCCGTGGACGCCCTGTTCGACAACGGCCGCCGCGGTCGCGCCATCGCCGGTACCAACGGTCGTCCGCTCAAGTCCCTGTCCGACATGATCAAGGGCAAGCAGGGCCGCTTCCGTCAGAACCTGCTGGGCAAGCGCGTGGACTACTCCGGTCGTTCCGTCATTACCGTGGGTCCTTACCTCAAGCTGCACCAGTGCGGCCTGCCCAAGAAGATGGCCCTGGAGCTGTTCAAGCCCTTCATCTACTCGGAGCTGGAAAAACGCGGTTATGCCTCCACCATCAAGAGCGCCAAGAAGATGGTGGAGCGTGAAGAGTTGGTGGTCTGGGACATCCTCTCGGAAGTGGTGCGCGAATACCCCATCATGCTCAACCGTGCCCCCACCCTGCACCGTCTGGGTATCCAGGCCTTTGAGCCCCTGCTGGTGGAAGGCAAGGCCATCCGTCTGCATCCCCTGGTCTGCTCGGCCTACAACGCCGACTTCGACGGTGACCAGATGGCCGTGCACATCCCGCTTTCCGTGGAAGCGCAGATCGAATGCCGCGTGCTCATGATGAGCACCAACAACATCCTCTCGCCCGCCAACGGCGGTCCCGTCATCGTGCCTTCCCAGGACATCGTTCTGGGGCTGTACTACATGACCTCCGAGCGCAGCTTCGAGAAGGGCGAAGGCATGACCTTCTGCGGTCCCTGGGAAGTGGAAGCCGCCTATGATGCCGATGCCGTGTCCCTGCACGCCCGCATCAACGTGCGCATGCCCGACGGCAAGACCTACCGCACCACGCCCGGCCGCGTGCTGGTGAGCAACATCCTGCCCAAGGAAATGTCCTTCGAGAACGTCAACCTGGTGCTGACCAAGAAGATGATCGCCAAGCTGGTGGAAAACTGCTACCGCCAGTGCGGCATCAAGGCCACGGTCATCCTCTGCGACAATCTGAAGAACATGGGTTATGAGTTCGCTACCCGCGCCGGTGTCAGTATCGGTGTGAAGGACCTCATCATCCCGGCCCGCAAGAAGGACATCCTGGCCGCTTCCCAGGCCGAGGTGGACGACATCGAACGCCAGTACCGCGACGGTATCATCACCCGTACCGAAAAGTACAACAAGGTCGTCGATGTGTGGACCAAGGCCACCCAGGACGTCTCCACGGAAATGATCAAGGAGATCTCTTACGATATCCTGAAGGATCCCAAGACCGGCCGTGAAGAGAAGAACCAGAGCTTCAACTCCATCTTCATGATGTCCACCTCCGGTGCTCGAGGCAACCAGGACCAGATGCGTCAGCTGGCCGGTATGCGCGGTCTGATGGCCAAGCCTTCCGGTGAAATCATCGAAACGCCCATCACCTCGTCCTTCCGCGAAGGTCTGTCGGTGCTGCAGTACTTCACCTCCACCCACGGTGCCCGTAAGGGTCTGGCCGACACCGCCCTGAAGACGGCCAACTCCGGTTACCTGACCCGTCGTCTGGTGGACGTGGTGCAGGACGTGATCGTCTCCGAACACGACTGCGGCACGGTGGACGGCATCGAGCTGACCCACCTGCGCGAAGGCGGCGACATCAAGACCCCGGTGTGGGAACGCGCCATGGGCCGTGTGCTGCTCTACCCCGTCTACGATCCCGAAGACGCGGAAAAGGTGCTGCTGCCCGAGAACACCCCCATCGACGAAGCCGAGGCCGCTGTGCTGCGTGAACACGGCGTGAGCTCCATCACGGTGCGTTCGCCCCTCACCTGCCAGGCCGGGCGCGGCATCTGCGCCCTGTGCTACGGCCGCGACCTGGCCCGCGGGCACCTGGTCAACACCGGCGAGACCGTGGGCATCATCGCCGCCCAGTCCATCGGTGAACCCGGCACCCAGCTGACCATGCGTACCTTCCACATCGGTGGTACCGCATCCAGCACCATTGAAAAGAACAAGTTCGAAGCCCAGAACACCGGTCGCGTCATCCTCAACCGCGTGCGCGCCGTTACCAACCGTGACGGCATCCAGCTGGTGCTGGGCAAGAGCGGCCAGCTGACCATCGTGGATCCGCAGGGCCGCGAACGTGAAAAGTACATCCTGCCCAACGGCGCCCGCCTGCATGTGACCGACGGTCAGGAAGTGACCAAGGGCACCGTGCTGGCCGAGTGGGACCCCTTCAACGAACCCTTCGTGTCCGAAGAAGAGGGCATCATCCGCTTCACCGACATCGTGGACGGCAAGACCGTGCAGGAAAAGGTGGACGACGTGACGCGTCAGGCCTCCCTGACCATCATGGAATACCGTACCACCAACTACCGTCCGTCCATCTCGGTCTGCGATGAGGACGGCAACGTCAAGCAGCGTCCGCACAGCCTGGCGTCCGCCGTGTACAGCCTGCCCGTGGGCTCCATCATCATGGTCAAGGACGGCGAGGCCATCCAGGCCGGTGACATCATCGCCCGTAAGCCCCGCGAAACTTCCAAGACCAAGGACATCGTGGGTGGTCTTCCCCGCGTGGCCGAACTCTTCGAAGTCCGCAAGCCCAAAGACATGGCCGTGGTTTCCGAGATCTCCGGTACCGTGTCCTACGCCGGCGAATCCAAGGGCAAGCGCAAGCTGGTGGTGACCCCCGAGATCGGTGATGCCAAGGAATACCTGGTGCCCAAGGGCAAGCACATCACCGTGGCCGACGGCGACTTCGTGGAAGCCGGCGATCCGCTGACCGAAGGCTCGCCCGAACTGCACGACATCCTGCGCACCCGCGGTGAAAAGTACCTGGCCCGCTACCTCGTGGACGAGATCCAGGAAGTGTACCGCTTCCAGGGCGTGGGCATCGACGACAAGCACATCGAAGTCATCGTGCGCCAGATGCTCAAGAAGGTCACCGTGCTGGATTCCGGCGGCACCAGCTTCCTGGTGGGCGAACAGGTGGACAAGGCCGAGTTCAAGGCCGAGAACCACAAGGCCATCGCCGAAGGCCGTCAGCCCGCCACCGCCGAACCGCTGGTGCTGGGCATCACCCAGGCTTCGCTGACCACCTCGTCCTTCATCTCGGCGGCTTCCTTCCAGGAAACCACCAAGGTGCTCACCGAGGCTTCCCTCAAGGGCAAGATGGACTACCTGCGCGGCCTCAAGGAAAACGTCATCGTGGGCCGTCTCATCCCGGCCGGTACGGGCTATCGCGAGTATGTCCACGGCGACATCACCGTGCCCGACCAGAAGGAACGTCCGGACAAGTTCCTGGAAGATCTGGAAGAGAACCCCGTGCTGGTGGATCTGGGCCAGTAGGCCCTCCTCCGCTGAACATCAGGGCGACCGTCATATGGCGGTCGCCCTTTTTTTATGTATGGCTGACCGGCCGGGGAATCGTATGAGCACGCCCTGCCCTCTCGCCGTCGCCGGCCCTGCCTCTCTTGCCGGCCGCTGTCCCGGCGCCTTCCTCCCTGCGGCTGGGACCGGGTGGTGTCGGCCCCAATGCAACAAAATGTAGAGAAGCCCTTCCCATCTTTCTTTTTGTGACTAATTCCTGATAAGAGAGAAAAATTTCCCGGCCATGGCCGGGAAGACCTGCTGGCTAAGACGCATCCCCCTCCGCCGGAGCCGACGTGGTGTGAAAAGGAGGTCAAAAAATTTTTCATACGCGTAAAGCATGGCTTCATTCATATTAAACCATTAAAATAATTATATAAATAAGAAAACATAGTCAGGTCGGAGTATTTTGGGAATCTGCGTGCCATCTTTGCATTTCTTGCATTTTACGGTAGAAGGCAGGAATTGTTCCGCGCCTGAGACCAGGCGGCGACAGGTCGTGCCCCGGCATGATCCGAGCCGCAGGATCCCGGCGCATTGTTCTGGAGAGGTTGGTTCCTGGTGCGCTGCACCTCTTGCTCATGACCGGATCTGGCTCGGTCATGCGCAGAAACCACGATGCCGCAGGCATCTCGACTCATGGGAGAAAACGCATGACAACTCTGTTCTACATCCTGGCCTACCTTGCAGTAATCGGCTTTGTGGCGACTGCCGCCATCAAGGTGAAAGGCTATCTGGCTGCCAGCCCCCTGCATGTCCGCTGGGAGCTCTACCCCGTGCCGCATGAAGGCCCCAAAGGCTCCTACGGCGGCAGCTTCATGGAAGAGACCGACTGGTGGACCAAGCCCCGCCACGTCGACCACTTGGGCGATATCAAGGCCCTGCTGGAAGAAGTGCTCTTCCTGCACGCCACCTTCACCCACAACCTCAAGCTGTGGTTCCGCACCTACCCCTTCCACCTGGGTCTGTACATGCTGATGGGCGGCACCATCATCCTGGTCGTGGCCGCCTTCCTGCGCCTGTTCGGCATGAACCCCGACGGCGGCTTCCTGACCTTCGTGCACAACGTCATCAATGCCATCAGCCTGCTGGGCATGTTCGGCATCATCGGCGGCGGCATCGGCCTGATCTGCCGTCGTCTGCACGACGAAGGCCTGCGCAAGTACTCCACCCCCGAACACTTCTTCAACCTGGGCGTGTTCATCGTCTTCGCCCTGGTGGGTCTGGTGGCCTGGGCCTTCAACCCCTCCTTTGCCCGCATGTCCGGTGACTTCATCTACAACCTGCTCACCTTCAACTTTGCCGACATCAACAGCACCACTTTCGTGATCCACATGCTGCTCGGCTTCTTCGTGCTGATCTGGATCCCCATGACCCACATGGGCCACCTGCTCTTCAAGTACTTCACCTACCATGACATCCGCTGGGGCGACACCCCCACCGATTTCAGCCAGAAGAACAACGAGAAGATGAAGCAGGCCCTGCAGTTCAAGGTGAGCTGGGCTGCCGACCACATCAACGGTCAGGGCACCAAGACCTGGCTCGACATCGCTACCGAATCCCCCAAGAAGGACTAGGGAGTACATCATGAAAGATACGCTGCGTTTGACTGATATTTCCACGGCCGAAGGCCAGATGGTCAGCATCGACCTCAAGGACATCCCCGATGTGGAAGGCCTTGACCTCGTCAAGATGCCCTGGCGCCCCGTTACCGACGAGCAGAAGGCCAAAGTGGCCTGCATCCTGGACGAAGTCTGCGTGCTGAACATCCCCAAGCCCCAGACCCCCCAGGAAGAAGAAGAGCTGGTCAACCGTTTCCTGGACGGTATGCGCAAGCTGTTCAGCAAGGAGAACAACTGGACCTTCCTGCCCATGCTGGAAACCAGCATGGACTACTGCGCCCAGTGCAACTCCTGTTCCGATGCCTGTCATCTGTACGAGATGTCCGGCAAGAACGAGATGTACCGCCCCAACTACCGCTCTGAAATCTTCCGCCGCATCTACAAGCAGTATGTGAAGAAAGAGCCCCTGGCCAAATGGCGTTACGGCGACATGGGCCTGAACTGGAAGACCGTTGCCCGCCTGGGCGAACTGGCCTACCGCTGCAACCTCTGCCGTCGCTGCGCCCAGACCTGCCCCATCGGTGTGGATAACGGCCTGATCGCCCGCGAAATCCGCAAGCTGTTCAGCCAGGAACTGGGCTTCTCGCCCCGCGAACTGCACGAAAAGGGCACCATCAACCAGATGAAGGTGGGCTCCTCCACCGGTATGACCCCCGACGTGGTGAAAGAAAACGTGGAGTTCATCGACGAGGACTACACCGAAATCACCGGCGTGGGCATCCACACCCCCTTCGACGTGAAGGGCGCCGACATCCTGCTGATCCACAACGCCGGCGAAGTCATGGCCTGGCCCGAAAACATCGCCAGCTTCTCCCTGATCTTCCAGGAAGCCGGCCTGTCCTGGACCCTGTCCAGCAAGGCCGTGGCCTATGACGGCGTGAACTACGGCGTGTTCTACGACGACGCCCAGACCGCCCGTATCGCCCTGCAGCACATGCAGGCCGCCAAGGAACTGGGTGCCAAGAAGATCGTCATCGGCGAATGCGGCCACGCCCACAAGGCCATGACCGTTATCGCCGACCGCGTCATCCCCTACGAATACCAGGTGCCCCGCGAATCCTGCTATGTGACCCTGCGTGACATCATCATGTCCGGTCGTCTGAAGCTGGACCCCTCGCGCAACAACTTCCCCGTCACCCTGCACGACCCCTGCAACGTGGTCCGTCTGATGGGTGTGGTGCAGCCCCAGCGCGACATCCTGCACAAGATCGCCCCGCAGTTCCGCGAAATGCCCTGCCACGGCGTGGACAACTACTGCTGCGGCGGTGGTTCCGGCTTCGCCATCATGACCCGTCAGAACATCGACGAATGGCGCGGCAACATCTCCGGCCGTAAAAAGATGTGGCAGATCGCCCAGGCCTTCAAGGACTGCCTTGGCCCCGAAACCAAGAAGTACATCTGCGCTCCCTGCTCCAACTGCAAGGGCCAGATCCGCGAAATGCTGGAACACAGCGATCTGTACACCAAGAACAGCTTCGCCTACGGCGGCCTGGTGGAACTGATCGTCAACGCCATGGTCAACGTCAATCCCGGCTTCATCAAGTGGGAAGGCGACGAAGAGTAATCTTCGACCATGTGTCATCTTTGGGGGGAGCAGCAATGCTCCCCCTTTTTTTATGCCTGCAGAAAAGCGGGAGAACTGCGACGCATCCGTCTGCACCCGTGTTTTCCTGCGGCGAGGGAAAGGCCCCCCTTTTGTGGGCAAAAGCTGCGTCTCCCCCTCCCCCCTCCTCGCCAAAAAACTTTTTTCCGGGCCTGTCCTGTGTCCGGCGATCGCCCTGTGACACCAGAAAAAACGTCCGGATGCTTACAAAAAAGATCCGTTTCATCCATCTGGCTGCGTCGCATACCAGACGGGCTCCGAAGGACTGCGAGGCGTTATCGGGGACGTTTGCCTGATGCCTGTCCCTGGGCCATCCCCCAAATCATCCGCCATTTCGTTTTGCGTCGTGACGCTCACCAGGCTGCCCCCCAAAAATAAAAAAGGCCGCGGGAACTCTCCTGCAGCCTTGGTATCTGGTGATGGCCTCAGGCCATCTCAGGCTCATTCACGCCCGTAACGGTCGTCAAAACGCTCGATATCGTCTTCGCCCAGGTAATCACCGGTCTGGACTTCCACGATCTCCAGCGGCTGTGCCGAAGCGTTGCTCAGCCGATGCATGGTCTTCTGGGGGATGTAGACCGACTGGTCCACATGCAGGTGCATCTCTTCGTCCCCCACGCGCACCAGACCTTCCCCGGCGATGACGACCCAGTGCTCGGCCCGATGCCGGTGACGTTGCAGGGAAAGCGCGGCTCCGGGATTGACCTGGATCCGCTTGACCTGGAAGCGCTCGCCCAGGGCCAGGGTCTCATACCAGCCCCAGGGGCGGTACACACGCAGATGCATCTCCTGTTCGTGCCGGTCCTGGGCGGCAAGACGGGCCACCAGAGTCTTGACCTCCTGGCTGCGGGCCCTGTCGGCCACTAGGACGGCGTCGCCGGTCTCCACCACCACAAGATCCTTCACGCCCAGCGTCGTCACCAGGCGGCTCCCGGCATGGATGTAGCATCCCCGGCTGTCCTGGGCCATCACATCGCCCACGCAGGCATTGCCTTCCGCATCCTGCGTGCTGTTTTCGTAGATGGCTTCCCAGGATCCCAGATCGCTCCAGCGGCACAGCAGCGGCACCATGGCCACATGCGCGCTTTTCTCCATCAGGGCATAGTCCACCGAATCAGAGGGGCAGTGGGCAAAAGATTCCCGATGCAGGCGGATGAAGTCATAATCGGCCCGGCGCAGGGCCCAGGCCTTGCGCACCGCGGCCATGATGGCCGGAGCCTGCGCTTCCAGCTCGGCCAGATACTGGGAGGCGCGAAACACGAACATGCCGCTGTTCCAGAAATAGCCGCCCTGCGCCAGCATGGCCTCGGCAGCCTCCTGCGCGGGCTTTTCCACAAAACGGCGGACCGCGAAACCGGAAGCCAGGGCATCGCCCTTTTCGATGTAGCCGTAACCGGTCTCGGGGCGGTCCGGCGTGACCCCGAAGGTGACCAGGGCCCCTTCGCGGGCACACTCCGCAGCCTGTGTGACGGCAGCGGCAAAAGCCGGCAGATCCTCCAGCACATGGTCCGAAGGCAGGACCAGCAGGACAGGATCACCGTCTTCCACGTCACAGGCGGCCGTCACGGCCAGCGCGGCAGCGGCGATGGCCGGTGCCGTATTGCGCGGTTCCGGTTCCAGCAGGATCCGGCCGTTCAGTCCCTGACGCTGCAGGGCTGCGGCGGCAAGAAAGCGCTGCTCTTCATTGCAGATGACCACGGGCGCGGCCAGTCCGGGCACGGCCGCAAGACGCTGCAGCGTGTCCTCGAACAGCGTATGGCCGCCCAGGTCCATGAATTGCTTGGGATACTTGCGACGGGACAGGGGCCACAGGCGTGTACCGGCGCCCCCGCACAAGATGACGGGACAGATCTTCATGTCGTTTGCTCGGTATATTTGGTAGCGTGGAGAAAAAAGCATCGCGGCAGAGAAAACGGCCGGAGGACTTTCCTCCGGCCGTATGGCGACGCTTACAGATAGTCGGGATTGGCAGCGGCCTTGCCGTTGGCCAGCATGATGCGCACATAATGCAGGCCGTGCTCGTCCACCGGGATGATGGGGAACTGCTTGCCGCAGCCGTCGCAGCGCACATTGCGCGGCTCCACCGGGTTGACCAGCGGTATATGGCGCAGGCAGTGGGGGCAGCGGTAGAAGAACAGCAGCTCCATGCCGTCAGGAGCCACAGGCTCCAAAGGTTTCTGGCTACCGGACATGGGCTTCCTCCACCAGCGGCGTCCCGGTCATGGCCTCGGGCTGGGCGATGCCCCACATGCGCAGCAGGGTCGGGGCCACATCGGCCAGCTTGCCGTCGTGCAGGCGCCATTCCTTGCCGGAGGCATCCAGCAGGATGCAGGGCACGGGATTGGTGGTATGGGCGGTCTGGGGCTTGCCCTCTCCGTCCTTCATGACTTCGCAGTTGCCGTGGTCGGCGATGAGCAGCATACGGCCCTTGCGGGCCTCCACGGCAGCCACCATGCGGCCCACGCATTCATCCACCACCGTGCAGGCTTCCACGGCGGCGGAGAGCACGCCCGTATGGCCCACCATATCGCCGTTGGCCAGGTTGCAGACCACCAGGTCGTACTGTCCGCTCTGCCAGGCTTCCACGAACTTGTCCGTGACCTCGCGGGCGCTCATGGCCGGTTTCTGGTCATAAGTCTGCACCTCGCGCGGCGAAGGCACGAGGATGCGGTCTTCCAGCGGCAGGGGCTCTTCCACACCGCCGTTGAAGAAATAGGTGACGTGCGCGTATTTTTCCGTTTCGGCCAGACGCAGCTGGTGCATGCCCTGCTGCGAAACGACTTCGCCAAGGCCCATGGTCACGGATTCCTTGGGGAAGGCCACCGGCAGGGGGAAGTGGGCGTCGTAGGCCGTCATGGAAGCCACGGCAGCCAGCTGCGGCACCCTGCCCCGCTCGAAACCGGTGAAGTCCGCGTCTACGAAGGCCTGGGAAAGCTCGCGCATGCGGTCGGCGCGGAAATTGTAGAAGAACAGGCCGTCGCCGTCCTGCAGGGTGGAGGCATCCTCGCCTTCCAGCAGCACGGGCTTGATGAATTCGTCGCTGACGCCCTCGGCATAGGAATCTTCCACAGCCTGCACGGCATCCGTGGCTTTGCGGCCCTTGCCGTGGACCATGAGATCCCAGACCTCGGACACGCGCTCCCAGCGCTTGTCGCGGTCCATGGCATAGAAGCGCCCCGCCAGGCTGGCCACACGCACGTCCTTCATGGAGACGATCTGTTCCAGCAGGCTGCGCACATAGGAGGCGCCGCTCTGGGGCGGGGTATCGCGCCCGTCCATGAAGCAGTGGATGCGCACCGGCACACCGGCGGCGAAAGCCATGGCGCACAGGGCCACCAGATGGTTGATGTGGCTGTGCACACCGCCGTCGGAGAGCAGGCCCGCCAGATGCAGACGGCCGCCGCTGCGGCGTGTTTTTTCCAGCACGTCCTGCAGCACGGGGTTGTGGAACAGGGAGCCGTCCTCAAGGGCCACGTCGATGCGCGTCATGTCCTGATAGACGATGCGTCCCGCACCGATATTGAGGTGTCCCACCTCGGAGTTGCCCATATAGCCGGCAGGCAGGCCCACTTCGCGCCCGGAGGCGGCAAGGCGGCTGTGGGGGCAGCGCGCCATCAGGTCATCCAGATGGGGCGTGGCTGCCACCCAGGGGGCATTGCCTTCCCCTTTTTCCGTCAGGCCCCAGCCGTCAAGGATGAGCAACAGGGTGGGGGTCATGCACGGGGCTCCTTGTTGAGGGCAGCGGCAGCCGCGCCCCACAGGTTCTCCAGCTGATAAAGGTCACGCACGGACTGCTGGAAGATGTTGACCACGATGTCGTTGCAGTCCACCAGGATCCACTGGCCGGTGTTGTAGCCTTCCATGCGCAGGTATTCGTAGTTCTGTTCATGGCACAGGGCGGAGACGCCGTCCGCCAGGCTCTGGGCATGACGCACGGAGGTGGCGCTGACCACCAGCAGGGCGTCCGTGAAGGCACCCTGGCCGGCCAGGTCGATCTCGGCCACGTCGACAGCCTTGTGTTCCTCAAGCCACGCCTTGATGACGGCCATTTTTTCCGCCGTAGGCAGTTCCGAATATTTCTTGGGGGTAGAGATAAGGTTTTGCATGTCCCTCCCATACCTCAAAGCGTACCCGAGGGCAACAATCCCGCCCGGCCCGGGGATAGCCCGGCGCATTGTTCCGGGCATAAAAAAAGACATTGCATTGCAATATGTTATCCATGTTTTTCAAGCAGATATCTTGACCTTGGGGGGCTTTTGCGTCATCCATAGACTACTCAGGATTTCAAGGAGAAACGCCGTGATTTTCAATATCGACAAGGAAACGCTGCCCCGCGAAGATATCGAAGCCCTGCAATTGCGCCGTCTGCAGGACCTTTGCTCCCGTGTCTATGCCAATGTGCCTTTCTACCGCAAACGCTTCGACGAGAGCGGTATCAAGCCCGGCGACATCAAGAGCCTGGCCGATCTGAAGAACCTGCCCTTCACCGAAAAGCAGGACCTGCGCAATTACTATCCCTTCGGTCTTTTCGCCGTGCCGCGTGACAACATCGTCCGCCTGCACGCCTCCAGCGGCACCACCGGCAAGGCCGTGGTGGTGGGCTATACCGCCCGCGACCTGCACAACTGGGCCGAACTGGCCGGCCGCAGCCTGTCCGCCGCCGGCGTCAACCAGACGGACATCGTGCATGTGGCCTACGGCTACGGCCTGTTCACCGGCGGTCTGGGCGCCCACGGCGGTGCCGAGCGCATCGGTGCCACGGTGGTCCCGGCCTCGGGCGGCGCCACGCGTCGCCAGGCCTACCTGCTGCGCGACTTCGGCGCCACGGCCCTGTGCTGTACGCCCTCCTACGCCCTGCACCTGTGGGAAGCCGGCCAGGAGGTGGGCATCGACTTCCGTGACCTGCCCCTGCGTACCGGCGTGTTCGGTGCCGAGCCCTGGACCGAAGAGATGCGCCAGGACATCGAGCAGAAAATGGGCATCAATGCCCTGAACATCTACGGCCTTTCCGAAGTCATGGGCCCCGGCGTGGCCATGGAATGCCTGGAATCCAAGTGCGGCATGCACCTGTGGGAAGACCACTTCCTGCCCGAGATCATCGACCCCGTCACCGGCGAACAGCTCCCCGAGGGCGAACTGGGCGAACTGGTCATCACCACGCTCACCAAGGAAGGCATCCCGCTGATCCGCTACCGCACCCGCGACCTGACCAGCCTGGATTACACCCCCTGCCGCTGCGGACGTACCTATGTGCGCCTGACCCGCATCCGGGGCCGCAGCGACGACATGCTCATCATCCGCGGCGTCAACGTGTTCCCGCAGCAGATCGAAGCCCTGCTCATGGAAAACCAGAACCTGAGCCCCAACTATCAGATCATCGTGGACCGCGTGAACAACCTGGATACCCTGGAAGTCCAGGTGGAGATGAACGAGACCCTCTTTGCCGACGAGATCCGCAAGCTGCAGAGCCTGGAAAGCTCCATCCAGAAGAGCATCAAGGAATTCCTGGGCGTCACCACCAAGGTGCGCCTCATGGAACCGCATTCCATCCAGCGCTCCGAGGGCAAGGCCAAGCGTATCATCGACAAGCGGCCCACAGAATAAAGATAATAAAAGCAGCATGTTGGGAAATAAATTTTTTATTTTTCGACAAAATAAAAAAAGCTGCTTGACAGAAAGGGGGCCTCTAGCGTAGAACCCTCTTTCGTTGAGCGGGAGTAACTCAGTGGTAGAGTGCAACCTTGCCAAGGTTGAAGTCGCGGGTTCAAATCCCGTCTCCCGCTCCAACAAATGAGGCGACATAGCCAAGTGGTAAGGCAGAGGTCTGCAAAACCTCCACTCTCCAGTTCAAATCTGGATGTCGCCTCCAAAAAAACGATCGGTGGATATGCCGTGCATATGCGCGGGAGTAACTCAGTGGTAGAGTGCAACCTTGCCAAGGTTGAAGTCGCGGGTTCAAATCCCGTCTCCCGCTCCACAACATAAGGCGACATAGCCAAGTGGTAAGGCAGAGGTCTGCAAAACCTCCATTCTCCAGTTCAAATCTGGATGTCGCCTCCATAAAAAACGATCGCAAAATACCGTGCCAGTGTGCGGGAGTAACTCAGTGGTAGAGTGCAACCTTGCCAAGGTTGAAGTCGCGGGTTCAAATCCCGTCTCCCGCTCCACAAAAAACTGCCCTTTCGGGCGGGAATAACTCAACGGTAGAGTGTCAGCTTCCCAAGCTGAAGGTTGCGGGTTCAAGTCCCGTTTCCCGCTCCACAAGCCGACACGGACTTCTTACGAGGTCCTTTCCATAGCGGATAATTCCGCATCCCGCGCGGGAGTAACTCAGTGGTAGAGTGCAACCTTGCCAAGGTTGAAGTCGCGGGTTCAAATCCCGTCTCCCGCTCCAGCAAATTCAGGGGTTTTCTCTTTGGAGAAAGCCCCTTTTTTCGTACCCGGACACATCCCCCGTCAGCATTTCCCTGTTGCACGGCTGTCCGAAGGCTTCCCCGTCCTGCTCCCGGACCGCAAAAAAACGTGCCATACGGGCGAGTTTGCTCCTTTTTTTGCCATTCTGGGCCATTTGACATAATTTTATAAATTATTTATCAAAATATGTACCTTACAGAAGGAGTTTCCATGAGTACTGCTTCTACCATCAAATCGCTGGCGGCCTACGATTTGATCCGCGACATGATCCTGTCCGGCGAGGCCCTGCCCGGCACCCGTCTTGTCCTTGTTGATCTGGAAAAAAAGCTCGGCGTGGGGCGCGGCCCCATCCGTGATGCCCTCATGCGCCTGGACAAATCCGGTCTGGTCCAGAACATCCCCTACAAGGGGGCCATCGTCATGATGCCGCCCTCTTCCCAGGAGATCGAGCACATCTTCAACCTGCGCATCCAGGTGGAATGTGCCCTGGCCAAGGAGGCCATGCAGCAGGCGACCGCCGAAGACATGGACAGGCTGGAACAGCTGGCCGGCGACCTGGCCGATACCCGTGATGCCGACTTTTTCTTCCACAAGGACAGGGATTTCCACCTGCAGCTCTACTCCCTTTCGCGGATGCACCATCTGCTGGCCGTGGACAGCCACCTGCTGGACTATGTGGAAGGTTTCCTCAATACCCGCCGCTATTCTCCCGAAGACATCTCGCTCTTCATCCAGCAGCACAAGGACATCCTGACCGCCATGCGCGAAAAGGATGAAGAAAAACTCATGGAAGCCATGCGCCGCAACATCCTGGTCGGCCTGGAGCTGATGCAGGACGAGATGAAGCGCCTGAAGCGCCACTAGGGCGCACGCTTTACAGGATAGACAAAGCCACCTTCGGGTGGCTTTTTTCGTTTTTCTGGCGCACCTGTGCTTTTCCCGCTCTCGCCTTGCAACGACGGGCCGCACGGATCATCAGGATACCTGATCCCACGCTTTGCCCTGTAGCGTAGGCCAGGTGAATGCATCCTCCATGCGCCTGGCATGACAAAGCGCCTCCTTTCGCTGAGCGTTCTTCGCCCAGCCTGGAGGGGCTCAGGAGCATCTCGCGGCATGCCCAGCCCAACAGAGCCGGAAGACAGAGAGAGCTCCCTATCCCTGTTCTTTTGACGCCTCGTCTACATTCCTGGGACAGGGGATCTGCCTCTGCTCCAGCCCCATCTTTCCTCCCCCCTCCCCATATCCCGCACCTTCATCAAGGCGATTTTTTTACTGCTGCCCCGCCTCGGACACCATCAGGAACACCTTTCCTTGAAATAACCATAATACACTGTAATAATTTTATAAATCACCATACCTCAAACTTCTGTCGTCACAGACATCCAATTATTTTGGACGCTGCTTTCAATTTTTTTCATCACCTTTTTATCCTGAAAATCCCGTCATACCTATCTGCCTGTATTTAATGACATCATAGAATCGCCCTCAGTACACTATAAAAAATATCATAATCTGAGATGCATAAAATATGTATTGATTAAATTTTTTTGAATAACAATACTTTATTCATCAAAAAATTGACAGGCGCCCATGCCATAAAGGAGATGTCATGCCTCCAATTATTGATGAAAAAAAATGTATACGGTGCGGTTTATGTGAAAAAATATGTACAATGAACATTTTTCTTCCTCCAAAAGACGGGAATATCCCTCAAATAATGTATCCTGAAGAATGTTGGCATTGTACGGCGTGCAAGATGGACTATCCGAGTGGAGCCATAACCTTACGCATACCGATTCCATATCGCTTGTTGCATGTAAAATCAGAAGATCTCATGAGAGGATTCAGCTTATGATTTCCATAACAAATGAATGTGAATATGATGTGGTATGTGTGGGTGGTGGCATCGCAGCACTGCAGGCAGCCATAGCCGCAGCTGAAGAAGGCGCACGAGTCATTGTTGTGGATAAAAGCCATCCTCGCAGGAGCGGCTCGGGTGCCACAGGATGCGACCACTTTGGATGCTATCTCCCGGAAGTCCATGGTGACGATATAGGCGTCATCGCCAGGGAGATCCTGAACAGCCAGACCGGCACATGCCACGACCCCACCCTTACCCGCCGCTTCCTTGAAGAATCCGCAGCCATGGTGCATCTCTGGGACAGCTGGGGCATCCCCATGAAGCCCAAAGGGTTCTATGAATTCAAGGGCCACGCTTTTCCCACCCGTCCCCGGGCCTTCCTGCACTATGACGGGCGCCAGCAAAAGCCTGTCTTGTACAAGAAGGCGAAGGAGCACGGCGTCGCGTTCCTTTCCCACCACCCCGTCGTCGATTTCGTTTTCGACGATGAGGGGCATGTCTCCGGTGTGCTTGCCTTGAATATCCGGACTGATGTTCCGGAATTTTCCCTGATCCGCGGCAAGACAGTCATCCTGGCTACAGGCGTCGCTACACGCTTGTACAGCAGCACCACGACGCCAGGCATGCTTTTCAACATTGCCTACTGTCCCTCCTGCACAGGGACCGGGATATCACTGGCCTGGCGGCATGCGTTCAACATGCTGAATATGGAAATTCCTTATATCCATGCCGGTCCCAAGCACTTTGCCCGCTGCGGCAAGGCTTCTTTCATCGGCGTTGCCCGCTATCCTGACGGCTCGCCCGTCGGCCCGTTCATCACTCGCCCCGACCGGGAATATGGCGACGTGACCCTGGATGTATCCCACCGGATCCTGACAGAAGCGCTTTGCGATGGCCGGGGCCCCATTTTTGTCGATTGTGCCGGAGCGGAGGCTGCCTGGCTCGATGAAATGAAAGAAGCTCTCCACTGGGAAGGCGTTGCCGCCATGACAGACCACATGGAGACGGAACATATCGACCTTGCCGCCGATGCCATCGAGTTCATGCAGTATGAACCCCATATCCAGGGGCGGGGCATCGAGATCAATATTGATGGCGAAACCAGCGTGCCCAACGTCTACGCTGCCGGCGACATCGTGGGCAACTTCCGTGTGGGTGTCGCCGGTGCAGCGGTCTACGGACAGATCTGCGGAAAGAATGCCGCAAAGCGTTCCCGTACGGTTGCCGCCCCCTCCCGCCTGGACCAGGAAGCCCTGGAACAGTCCTGCCATCACTGCAGCCGGATCTATGAACGCAGGCAGGCTGCAAATGCGGCCACGTGGAGGGAGGCCAATATCGCGCTGCAAACCGTCATGACCTCCTACGCCGCCGTGCCCCCCTACCGGGTACGCTCGGCCCGGATACTCACCATCGGCCTGCACTATCTTCGGGATCTGCGCAAAAGGTTCGACAAGGAACTCTCCGCCGCCAATCCGCATGAACTGATGCGAGCCCTTGAAGTCTATGAGCTGCTCGACTGTGGTGAAGCCATCATGCATGCCGCGCTCGAACGCAAGGAGACCAGAGGCAACCACGTGCGTTCCGATTATCCGCTGACCAATCCGCTGCTGGGCAACAAATTCCTCGTCCTCAAAAATGAAGCGGGCAAGGTCCATGCCACATGGCGCGAAAAATGGAACTGACCGTACCCAGCTGCGTCTTTTCAGGCTTTCCCTGTATAGCGGCATAGCCAGCCGAACGAGGTATTTCCATGAACCAGGAACAACATCACGACAGAGCTTACTGGATCAAATGGGGCATCGCGCTCCTGATACCCGTCGTCACATACTTCTGGACAGGTACGACTGACCTTTCCCCCGAGGCCCAGCGCTTCCTGACCTTTACATTCTGCGCCCTTGCCATCTGGACACTGAATATCCTTCCCGAGCCTTTCGTGGCCATGATATTGCCCATCATCTATATCGTGACCGGGGTCGGGAAGCCCAGCCAGATCCTTTCGGCCTGGTCCGGGTCAGCCGGATGGCTTGTCCTGAGCGGCCTGTTCATTGCCGAGGTCATGTCGAGCACGGGCATCGCCAAGCGTATCGCAGTCTGGTCCATCAAGCTGACCGAGGGCTCCTTCCACTTTCTGCTCTGGGGATTCATGCTGGCCGGCTATATCATGGCGCCTTTTATCCCCACGGTCACAGGCAAGGCGGCCATCTTCGCCATCCTGGCGGTCGGCATTTGCAAGGGCTTCAATATCCAGCCCTGCAGCAAGGAGGCCGCAACGCTGGTGATCGGTGCCCTGCTGGCCGTGGCGATTCCCAAGCTGGCCTTCCTCTCTGCCGGCGTGGACGTGGCCATGGCGATGGGCCTGTACGCGCAGGCGACAGGTACCCCCATATCTTGGAGTGCGTACTTCCTGCACAACTTCCCTCCCAGCCTGCTCTATGCGGCCCTTTCCATATATACGCTGCTTTTTATCATGCGTCCCAAGCTGTCCTTCGACCTTGAGACCTTCATCAGGGAGGAATACGAAACTCTTGGCCCCATGAGCCTGCGGGAAAAGAAGGCCCTTATCCTGCTCGGCCTGCTGCTTCTCTCGCTTGTGACAGACCAGATCCACAAGATCGATGCCGGCTGGATGATGCTGATGATCGCGTCCCTCGCCTTCTTCCCCGGCTTTTCCCTGCTCGACAAGAAGAGCCTGAGCAACATCCCCTATCAGCAGGTATTCTTTGTTGTGGGCTGCATGACGATCGGAGGCGCCGCGAAGGCCAGCGGAGTCGACAAGGTCATTGCCGATCTTCTGATGCCTCTCCTGAGCGGTGGCGAACTTTATACGTCATTCTCGACCTTCGTTTCCGGCATCATCCTCAACTTCCTGTTTACACCTATCGCCGCATTCTCGGCCATGACCGCTCCGCTTGTGGAAATGGCTTCCCAGATGAACATGTCCCCGCTGGCGCTGGTCTACTCCTTCTCCTATGGCGTCGACCAATACCTCTTTCCCTACGAATTCGTCGTGACCCTCTATTTCTACTCTACCGGTTACATCAAGCTTTCCCATTTCATGACGATATTCGCAGTCCGGATGGTCCTTGCCGGTGCATTCCTGGCCCTTGTGCTTTACCCTTACTGGCAATTCGTCGGCGTTTTTTAGAGATATACAGATATGGTCCATAGGGATATTGATAAATGCAAATTATCAATATCCCTATGGACTTTTTTATATAAGTGATATATTTTTTTACAATTTTAAGGAGAAAATATTATGAACCAAAGAATAAGCGGAGACCTGTTACAATGGCTGCGCGGTTTTTATAATGTTGTACTGTATGGGAATTTGAGTAATGCTGCTTTTCATATGAATATAAAGCAATCAGCGGTAAGCCACCACATACGAAATCTTGAAAAAGAATTTGATACGACACTGTTTTACAGAGAGAACAATCGCCTCATCCTGACAGAGGCAGGAGAGATCCTCTATAGAGATGCAGAAAAATTTTTCGATATGCTTGAGCGAACAAGACATGCGCTCTCTTCAAATAAAAACGACCTCAGCGGCACCATTTCGATGGCCATGCCCCATGCCATCGCCCAGAACCTGCTACCTGAGGTCATTTCAAAATTCCATGACAAGCATGAAGGGGTCTGCTTTTCCCTTTTCAGCGGAAGCTCAAAACAAATTTATGAAAAAGTAAAAAATGGTATGGTTCATTTCGGAATAGTAAACCAGTTTGACATGGCAGACCATAGAGATACAGCTCTTGACATCACTCCGCTGTTTGGTGCGCGCCTTCAGATAATATCATCGCGCAACAATCATTTTTCCCTTCCGAAAGAAGCATCCATAAAAAGCATAGAAAAATTCCCGTTCATATCATTTTTTCCTGAATATGCTGTAGGATCAACGATTTCAAATTATATCAGCAAGAACAATATCAGTTTGAATACCATTTCCTATATATCCAGCTTCAATACTCTTATCAATATGGTCAAAGCAAATATTGGCATCTCGATCATCGACTCATTTGCCGTAATGGATGACAATGATCTTTGCATAACAAATATAATAGATGAGATTCCTCTACGTAAATATATCATGATCTCAAAAAAGAACCGGTATATCCCGCCGCAGAGCATCGCTTTCAAAGAACTCCTTTTTGAATTCATTCCTCCCAAAAACTGTATTTCCCTGTTACCCTAAGACGTTTTATCCATCACCATGCCCATGACGATCCATCACTATACAGGGCAGCATGAACGATGCATCACTCTGCGGTGATAGCGACACGGACAACTGCCGGCAAAGATTTTACAGCCTGCATGGAATACTTCCTGCACATGAGGGCAGGCACTTTTCCCCAAACTTGCATTCCCCCACAAAGGGGCAGACGCCCCTGTCCGACGGAAGGAAATGCCCCAAAGAAAAAGGCGACATGCCGTGCATGCCGCCTTTCATCTTCCTTATGTCTTTTTCTGCGCCACAGGAGCTAGCGCAGATCCAGATATTTGTGGACCTGGACGCTCACACGCCACTGATGGGCAAAGGCCGCCTCCACGCACAGTCGTGTGGCTTCCTTCCCCTGGCTCACGGGCTGCAGCCAGACGAGCTCCGTCAGCGGCCGGGCAGCCGCCTTGCGGGCCGCTGCCAGCGCCTGTTCGAAACGGGCCAGATCCGCGGCCGTATCCACAGGGAATTTGATCTCTCCGGCCCGCTCCCAGGCATCCTGACGCACTTCCAGCCCCCCCGGCATGTCCAGCTTGGGGCTCAGGGTCACCCAGACATCCGCATGGCAACGGATGGGCATGGTGCCGCTGGTCTCGATCTGGACACGAAAACCTTCCGTCACCAGCCGGGAGGTCAGCTCCGTGAGGTCATGGCGGCAGGGCTCGCCGCCAGTCAGCACCACATGGCGCGGCCCGGCCTCCCGGATGGCTGCCAGCAACGCCCCGGGCTCCACATCGGCATAGCCCGCTCCCGGCCCCTGCTTGGCACGCACGGCGGCAAAATCCAGCGTCGCGCCGTCCAGCCGGGCGGCGTACTGCGTATCGCACCACGGGCAGGCCACAGGACAGCCCTGGAAACGGACGAACACGGCAGGCGTCCCGGCAAAGGAGGCCTCGCCCTGCAGGGTGACGAAAAATTCGTTGACCGCCAGGGTCCGCATCACAGGCTCCAGCGCGCCTTGCACTTGGCGGTCTCTTCCACTTCCACGGCCACCAGACGGGCCCCGGTGCCTTCCAGCTGGGCCGGCCCCACCACTTCGCCCAGATAGCGGGCCATGTTCTCGGCGGACGGATTGCAGGGCAGGACGCTCACCGAAGGATCCAGCGCCCGCAGGCCTTCCAGCAGGGGATCCTTGTCCCAGACCAGAAAGCGGTGATCCCAGTGGTCTTCCAGCCACTGGCACAGGCGTTCCTTGACCACCTGGAAGTCCAGCACGCGCCCCAGGGCGTCCAGCTCGTCGGCGGTGCAGGTGAAATGGATGCGGTAATTATGCCCGTGCAGACGGGCGCAGTGGGATTCGTGCCCGCAGATGCGGTGTCCCACGGAAATATCATGATAACGGCAGATACTGATCATGGTCTCCTCTCAACACTCCGGCATGCCGGATGATTTCGGACATGCCTGCGGCACGGACGGTCTCCGGGCCTCCGGCACTATAGGGCATCTTGGCGCGGCTCGGCAACCATCCGGCAGGGGCCTGCGGCCTTCCCGGCAGGCTAGATGACACCGCTCTCGTGCAGGATGTTCAGGCCGATGCACAGCAGCACAACGCCGCCCAGCACCTCGGCCCAGCCGTTGAGCATGGGCAGCGAGGACAGCTTTTTGCCCAAAAAGAGCCCGCAGGCCGAGATGGCGGCACAGACCACCCCGATAAGACAGGAAGGCAGGAAGGCATTGGTATTCGTCATGGCAAAGGTCAGGCCCACGGCCAGGGCATCGATGCTGGTGGCCACGGCCAGAAGGAGCAGGTTCCAGCCTGCGGTGGGGTCGCTCTGGGGACAGGACACGGGCTCGTTCTTGCGCAGGCCACCGATACCGGAGCGCAGCATGTTGCCGCCGATCCACGCCAGCAGCACGAAGGCCAGCCAGTGGTCCCAGGCCTCGATGAAATGATGCACCGACTGCCCCAGGAACCAGCCCAGCACCGGCATGAAGAACTGGAAAAAGCCAAAGGCCGCGCTGACCCGGACATACTGGCGCAGCCGGACTTCGCGGATGGCGCATCCCGAGGCCAGCGCCACGGCAAAAGCATCCATGGACAGGGCCACAGCCAGCAGAAAAACAGTAAAAAATGACATGATTATCCCGCAGGTTGACGGAGGTGAAACAGATGAGTCATACCCCAAGCGCACGACGGCGGCAAGTTTTCCGCCGCAGCATCCCCGGCCGGGAGAAGGCTCCGGAGCCGGAAACCACTTCCGCGTTCCTGCGCGGCAGCCACGATCACGCGCCCGCACGGCAGATCCGCATCCCGACGGCCCGCGGCAAAGGCTGCTGTCCCGGCGCCCTCCTCTTGCAGCCCGCACGGGCAACGCTTATATAGCGGGCAGGAGAGTATCCCATGCAAATGACTTTCATCCTCATATACTGGCTTGGCAACCTGCAGGCCCTGCTCGCACAGACGGCCCAGGCCCTGCCCTTCCTCATCCTCATGACCCTGCTGGCCGGCCGCAAGGGCAACGCGGCCCTGTGCCTCTGGGGCGGGCGCCAGCTCCTGCGTCTGGGCCTGTTCTGTGCCGCCCTCTCCCTGCCCCTGTTCCCGCTCATGCTCCTGCTGGAAACCCTGCGGCAACCGCAGATGCCTCCGCTGGCCGACCTTCTCGTCCAGCCCGCCAGCGTGGCCCTGCTGGCCTGGCTGCCGGCCACCCTGCTGCTCTGGGGCCTGCTGCGTGCCTCCCGTCACTGGCCCGATGCCACGGATCCGGCCATCACGGCCTATCGCACCACTGACCTGCGCCTGACGCTCTGGGGCTGCCTGCTGGCCCTGCTGCTCTTCCTGCTGGGCAGCCTGCTGTCCACAGGCCTGCTGCTGGAGCCGCCGCAGGGCATGGAGCGCAGCAACTTCATCCTGCTCCAGATCCGTCAGGCCCTGCATCTGCTCTTCCGCTACCTCTCGCTGGCGGGCGGCGCTGCCCTGCTCTGGCTCTGGTATCTGCGCCATCGCGCGCCGCTGACGGACGAAAGGGCGTTCACCCTGGCCGTCCGCTGGTGCGCGGTCTGGGCCGTTGTGGGGTACCTGCCTTCCATCATAGACTTCTGGAGCACCCTGCTGGCCGCCCTGCTGCGCAGCCTGCACAGCGGCGTCCCCTTCGACATCATGCCCCAGATGAACGCCCTGATCCTGTCGGTGCTGGCCGCCCTGGCCATCATCAGCTGGAGCGTCTTCCTGTACCGGCCCCGGAAGGCCCGCAGCCTTGTGCTGCAGCTCCTGCCCTGGTGTTTCCTCTTCATACGGATGGCCGTACCGCTCACCCAGCTGCCGCGCCCCTGACCAGCTTGCTCCCGTCCCCGCTGCGGGCTATGCTGACGAGGACATCTTATCCCACTCCAAAGGATCCGTTATGCGCCACATTCTTCTTGCTCTCGTGTTCCTGCTGACCGCCGCCGTCAGTGCCCCGGCCGCCGAAAAGACCTTCAGCCAGTTCGCCGTGGACCTGCCCGACGGCTGGACCAGTGACGAACGTCCCGGTTTCCAGAGCGGACACCCGGACGAATACATGCTCCTGCTGGGCAAGCGCGGCGAGGAAGCCGTGGAGGCCCACATCACCATCTTCATCCTGCCCAACAAGGACAAGATGGACGCCAGGACCTTTGCTTCCCGCATGCGCGAGATGCAGGACGCTCCCACGGACCTGCAGCAGGAAGGCGCCATGTGGACCTTCCGCGGCACGCCCCGCAGCCGGGCCATGGCCATGGAGACCCTGACCCGCGTCAGCGCCGATGACGCCCGCATCCTCATCATCATGGAACAGGATCCGGCCGGTCTGGGCACGGCCAAGGTCGTGGAAAGCCTGCGCGGCCTGACCCCGGCCAGCAAGGCCCTGCTGGGCCGCTAGGCCTGGCCTTCCACACATCGCGAACATCCGGGGCCATCCGCCATGCGGGTGGCCTTTTTTCATGCCCGTCCGCCGCAAATGCGAAAAGAGGGGGGCCCGCAGGCTCCCCCCTCTTCACGATGCACGGTACGGCTGATCCGTCCCGCATCCTCTCCGCCGGACACACGAAGCGGAGAAATATCTTCCAGCCCTCCCGGATGAAGGAAGGGCCGCCCATCCTTTTTCCTTCCCGGCCCGTCCGGAGGAAGAGTTGCCGGGCCGCCGGCAGCGCCCCAAAGGCGCGGGCGTCCCCTTACCCTCACGAGCACAGACAGAAGAACGAGGCAAGGGCCTCTTCCTTCTCTGCCCGTACGTTGCCGCTAGCCCACGGAGGCATGCGCCTCGGCCAGGCTGGCTTCCTCTTCACGGCCCAGGGCGCGCAGGGCCCGGGCCAGCACCTGCCAGCCTTCGGGCGTGTCGCGCAGGCCCACGCTCTTGCGGGCCAGCAGCTCGGCCATGGCCGGATCCTCGTCGCCGTCCAGATACAGGCGGGCCAGCAGGAGCATGGCCGCGGCATCGAAAGGATTGCGCAGCAGGGTATCGTGCAGCAGTTCGCGGGCCTCGCCGCCATGCCGCTGCCGGGCCGCGAGCCGGGCCAAATAGCGCCGGGCAAGGCTGGGCCGCTGCTCCCCGGCCTGCTCCGCCTGCCTGTCCTCGATGGCGGCGGCCAGCTCATAGAAGCGCCGGGCCTCGTTGCGGCGTCCGCCCTCCTCGCACAGCTGCCCCAGACGCAGGTGGGCATAGACGTGTTCCGGGGCGTCCTTGATGCATTCCCGGTAATAGCGGGCCGCGGCACGGCGCTCGCCCAGCTGCTGGCAGACCGTGCCCAGATTGTAATGGGTCTGGGCGATGCGCTCCTGCCGTTCCGGCCCGGCATCGCCCTTGTAGCGCAGGGCCTCCAGAAAATGCCGCCGGGCCTCGTGATAACGCCCCAGAGCAGCCATGCAGACCCCCAGGGAATTGCGGGCCAGCACGTTTTCCGCATCCGCCAGCAGGGCCAGCTTGTATTCGTCGATGGCGCCGAAGACGTCCCCCAGCGCATAGCGGCGGTCCGCACTGATGTTCAGGGCCAGGGAATTGCACAGGCCCGCGCGCGGCGAAGGCAGCAGCTGGGCGTACTCCAGAGCCTTGAGGGCGCAGTCGGGCATCTCGCCCTTGCGATAGTGCAGGAGGGGATACCCGGCAAGACCGGCCGAGACCGGCAGTCCGGCCCCTTCCAGCCGGGTGCACAGGGCCGCATAGTAGGGCAACAGCGTCTCGGCGCTGCTGTCCGCATGGAAGAAGATCAGGGCATTGCTGCCATAGAGCCCCGCCAGCGGTTCCCCGGCGCACAGTTCGGGGATCTGCCGCCATGCCGCAAGGCATTCGCCCAGCGCCGCTTCCTGCCGTGCGTCATGCGGGACATCCACCCGCACGATGGCCAGCACGAAGCGCCCCGTGCGCTCTTTCTCCTGGGCAAAAAGATGCAAAAAGTCCCCATGCCCGTAGATGCCCGCGCAGGAGCCGTCCTCCAGAACGGGGATACGGGCGCGTACCTCCTGCACGCTCCCGGCAGAGGAAGCCTCCTCCGTTTCCTTATCCGCCGCGGCCGTCCCTTCCTGCCCGGGCGTGCCGGATGCATCGGCGGCAGCGGTCTTGCCGCCCGGCGTATGGGGATGCGACGCCGCAAGGGAGGGCACTTCCAGCAGGCTGAGTCTGTCCCCGGCTTCCAGCGGCGCCGTGGCATCGGCCAGATGCACGGTCTCGGCCACGGAATGGAATTCCCGCACCTGCAGGAGCACCACTTCGCCCTTGTACTGGTTGCCGGAGCCTTCCTGTCCCGACGGCCCCCAGACCGCGAAACGCATGCCTTCGCGGGCCTTGGCCTGGGCCCCCAGCCCCACCCGCACCCGGCCCTGCGGCAGGGCCCGGAGCACGGTACCGCCGTCCTGAAGGATGCGGGCAAAGGGCATGACGCGCGGCGCTCCCGGCTGGGAGGTCATGCGGGCCGCGAGCCGGGCACGTTCCATGAGCATGCGGGCCTGCTCGAACATGGGCAGACGCAGCTCGGCGCCCTCCATGTCCTGCGGGTACACGGCATGTCCGGCGCTCAGACGGGGACGTATGGTCCTGCCCGTCAGGGGGGCGGGCATGGCGGCCCCGGCCATGCGGGCCAGCGCGGCCTCGGCCACCTTCTGGCAGGCGCTGCGGCCGCTCACCGACGGCAGCAGCAGGGCCATGCCGAAGCGCCCCACACGGGCGGCCACCACATCCGACGGCAGCTCCTCCTGCAAGGCTTCGGCCGCGCGGCGCATGAGCTCATCGGCAAAGCGGAAGCCCATGCGGCCCACGATCTCGCGCCCGTTGGAAAAATGCAGCAGCACCAGCCCCATGCACAGCCGGTGCAGGGGGGAGCTCTGTCCGTCCCCGCGGGAGGGGTCCGCGAATATCTCGCGCACCCGGGCGGCCTCGTCTTCCATGGAGCCGTAGAGCACGTTCTCCGTGGCAAGGCCGGTGACGGCATCCACGCGCGTGGCCTTGACCCGGGCCAGAAGTTCCAGGCAAAGATCAGCGATGGCAGGGAGTTGCGGCAACAGGACACGGGCATCCCTCACCTTGACGCCATGCAGCATCAGCACGCCCAAAAGACTCCCCTGCCGGTACAGGGGCAGGAGCAAACGACGCTCGCGCGGCAGCAGTTCCGGCTGGCGCGGCGCATGGGTGGTGGGGAAGTACAGGGCATGGTGCGAACACTGGATGAACTTGCCCAGTTCCTGCATCAGGAGGGCGTCCATGTCCATGAGGTCCCTGCGGGTCAGGTCACAGGCGGAAGGAGCGGTATTCATGCCGCCAGTGTAGTTGTCCCCCCGGGCATTGTCTAGAAAAAATCAAGAAATATCGTCCGCGAATATGCCGGTACCGGGCGGGCTTGCCCCCCGGACCCTCCTGCGCTACCTAGATAGTGTCGTCAAATTCAAAAGTATGTTATAATCTCTTCACTTACAATGAGGAAAGACCATATGGCGGCACATCGGAGGCATGATATTTCCGACAAGGTATGGGCAAATATTGAAAAACTTCTTCCCGGTTCCAAAGGCTCTGTCGGTCGTCCTTCCGCCGATAACCGATTGTTTATCAACGCCGTCTTCTGGATACTGAGAACCGGGGCTCCGTGGCGGGATTTACCCCCCGATCTTGGCGACTGGAAAAATACACATCGCCGCTTCTGCCGATGGCGAGATCGGGGAGCTTGGGAGAAAATACTCGAAGCTCTCATTGTCGAACCTGATTTTGAATGGCTCATCATTGATGCCAGTCATTGCAAAGTACATCCCCATGCGGCGGGCGCTGCGGGAGGTAATGAGGCCATGAGCCGCACAAAAGGGGGCTCAACTCAAAAATACATCTGGCCGTGGATGCGCATGGTATGCCGGTCAGAGTTATTGTTACAGAAGGTACCCGAGCTGATTGCAAAGAGGCCTGTGCGTTGATTGACGGGTTGAGTGCCGGGGCATTTTGGCTGATAGAGGCTACGATACGGAGAGTATTCTCCGCAAAGCAGGTGAATCCGGTTTCCAGGTTGTCATCCCGCCAAAGAGAAGTCGTAAAATATCACGCAACTATGACAGAGAGCGCTACAAAGTCAGGCATCTTGTCGAGAATGCTTTTCTCCATCTCAAGCGCTGGCGGGGAATTGCCACACGATATGCCAAAAGATGTGCATCTTGTCTTGCCGCCGTTCAAATCAGATGCATATCTTTGTGGGCAAACATAATTTGACGACACTATCTAGGGAAAAGCGCGTGGATATCCTCGTTCTAGACATGCCCCTGCTCGACACCAGACGCGACAAAAATCTGCTCGGCACATTCATTGCTGATCTCGTTTTACAGATACTTTCCTTTGTGGCCCAGAACGAGCGGGAGAACATCCGCAGCAGGCAGGCCCAAGGCATTGCAGCGGCCAAACGAAACGGTGTGAGGTTCGGTCACGCGCCACGACCGCTCCCCCCCCAATTTCCCGGAAACATATACCTTATGGGCAGAGGGCACCATCTCGACATCGAAAGCGGCAAAACGTTCCGGCATGGCCCGCTCTACATTCCGCATTCGTGTGAAATCATTCAAGAAATATTGTCCATAATATGTCGATAAAGTGTACGCCATATGGAGCGTTACAATGCCGCAATATCCCAAAATGATTGACTTCGTACTTTTGAACTAGTAAATATGCATGGAGTGCACCACCGTTAGATGGATGACGGTCAGGTGTACTTTTTCGCCACTACGGCTCTCAAATTTTTGAACCCTCAGGAGGAATTGGAGAATGAAAAAAAGTCTTCTGGCTGCTCTGGTCGCCGCCACACTTTGCATACCTGCCGTGGCTTCCGCAGATGATGAAACCGATATGGCCAAGATAACCTGCAAAGAGTTTTTGAGTGCTGGCGAGAGCGAAATGGGCCTGATGCTAACCTGGATTGATGGCTACATGAGTGCTCGGAGCGACAATACCATGATGAGTAAGGCCTGGATGGAAAAACTGGGCGCTCACATGGCCTCTTTCTGTTCCTCTAATCCCGGCAAAACCATCATGGACGCAATGAACGCTGTCCCATCCAACTAACCTTTCCAAGGCGGAGCGTGTATCCATGGGCTGCACATCCGCTTTACATGTTTCAGCTACTCTCTCGATGTTGCCGTGGGAGTAGCATTTCATTATGTCAACATGTAAGAAATGCAGGAGTATTTTATGAAAGCAGTGCGCGCTATTTTTATGGCCTCCCTTTTGGCTCTGGGGATTGCGGGTTCAGCCTTGGCTCAGGAGCTTATTGTTGCCAACGGGACAGGATTCACCATTCACCAACTTGGTCTTGTCGATTCAAATTCCGACGGAGAGGCTCAGGATCTTTTGGGTAATGACACACTTGCCGCCGGCGAAGGATTAAGAATCAACATTTCCGGCGACCCCAATGGATGGGAACTTATTGCTGTTGACGGTGAGGGCGGGCAAGTGAACTGGCAGAATCTCAACCTTACAGGCGTCAGCAAGATCACATTGCATGCCGATGGCACGGCCAATCTTGAATAATACTGTCAGCATCTTGCGCTTTGAGGGCTGAGGGAAGATCGCCTTATGAAAAATGTATCTGACAAGAGTATCGTGCTGTGGGCTGGTTATATTTCGCTGTTATTGTTTATACTTGCGATGTATTTCCAGGTCCTGGCACTGTTTGGTGCTGTTGTCCTGATCGGAGGCTATCTGGCACGACACCTCTTTCGTAAGCATGGACAAATCTTCAATGCGGCTCATGCCTCATGGCAGATCAACACGGTCTGGCTGACACTGCTGCTTGCCATTCTTGCTGTCGTCGCCGTGATTGCGATTGGCGCATGGATGGGCAATGACCCCTTCTTGGAGGCAAGGCTTGATGCCATCATCAACAGCGATTTGGCACCAATAGACGGATTGCGAGCGATCTGGAACATTCCTGGAGTCTCGACTTTGGTGACAACTATCATAATATTCGCAATACTTTGTCTTATCTGGCCTCTCAAGCGGGTGCTACACGGAATGATGGCCTTGCGTTACGGTCTCGAACCTGCGCAGCTTGGCGCTAGGCGATGGCTGGCTCTTGCGCTGGCAGTCACGCTCCAGGTGCTTCCCATGCTGGTCTTTGTCCTGCTGTAGCTGCACAGGGAAACCATACGCCTGACTCTTCTCCCCTGAGGGGAATCCTTTTTCTTGTTGTCTGTACAGTGCCAGCCTCGATGCTTCCCGAATCCACAGCCGCACTATACGGGCAGAGGGATTGGAAAGTGTTAGCCGCCTTGCGAAAGGCGGCTAACACAAGGTCATCTCTATACGCGATCAATCCTCGCTGACCATACAGGATCGGACGTTTTCGCACAGAGACAAAGGTGCACTACTCGCTGAAATAAAAGTTTTGTGCGATTCCCCAAGCGGTATTATATTAATAAACTGTGTATCTTGACGCTAAGGGTGATAACGAAAAAGCTCTCTGCAGGATGCAGAAAAACCGTTTAGGTAGAATATGCGCTCGTGGGATCATGCATGAGCATTTGTACATTGAACGGAACGGGAATGAAAGAGCTTGCGAAATAAGCTGCGACGTACAATATCATATTCTGCAAAGTACTTTCTGATTTATACAGGAGAACCTCTTGCCTGTCGGATGTATTCTTCAAAGTTTTCTTCATGAAACACATTTTTCTTATCTGTATTCTGTTTCTCCTTATGCATCCAGTCTCCGCTCTTTCGGCGGAGACATGGGGTGTTTACTGGTATCTGTGCGGCAGTGATCTTGAGACCCTGGGTGGCGCGGCCTCTGCGGATTTGGAAGAACTACTCAAAACCCGTCTACCGGATAACGTCGTGGTAGTCATTCAGACGGGAGGCGCCAGACGATGGCACCACAGTGGCATCAGTTCTCAACATATTGGTCGCTATGTCTACAGGGACGGTGAACTGGAACAGTCGGGCAGACTCCCGCAAGCCAATATGGGCGACGGGGAAACACTGGCTTCCTTCCTTGCCTTCTGCAAGGAAAATTATCCGGCGGATCATCAGGTCTTTGTCTTTTGGAATCATGGCGGCGGCAGTATCGGCGGCGTAGCCAACGATGAAAATTTTAACAACGAGGCGCTGTCGCTGAAGGAAATCCGGCAGGCATTTGAAAAAATTTACACCCCGTCCTCAGCAAAGCCGCCCTTTGAACTCATCGGGTTCGATGCCTGTCTGATGGCAACACTGGATACGGCCAACACTCTAAGCGGGCTGGCACAATACATGGTGGCATCCCAAGAATTGGAACCGGGCAACGGTTGGGAATATACAGGATGGGTAGGGGCGCTTGGTGCAAACCCATCCATGAACGGGGCGGAGCTGGGAAAAATCATTTGCGATACATATATGGAAGGATGCCTAAGGGAAGGAACAGAAAGAAGCGCCACACTTTCTCTTGTTGATCTTGGAAAGCTTCCTGTTCTGAATATGACCTATAACGCGCTTGGCCTTGAAGCCGTCGTAAAGGTCATGGAAAACGAATCATTCTACGCCGCATACGGGCGCCAGGCCAAGTCCGCTGAAAACTATATGAACTCCCGATCCGAAGGGTTTACCAATATGGTGGACATCGGCTCGCTTGTCCGCAATCTGAAATGGGAGCTGCCGGAGTTCACGCAACTCATGCTGGACGCTCTCGACGAAGCCGTCATCTATAAGGTCAGCGGACCTTACCGTAACCCGTCAGGCATATCTTGCTATTACCCTTTTGATGGCAACAGCGATGGCTTCAAGGCCATGATGGACACGGGGAATGTAACCTCTTTTCTGATTCTGAACGGTCTCCAGTTAGGATTCCTTGATACGGACAAGGCCATATCCTACCTGGAACGAATTTCCGATGAGATTTCCGCCGCTCTGGAAGCGGACGAGGAAGGCAGCGAGGATAATGGGCCTGCAACTCCGCCCTCGCCTTCACAGTCATCGGGAACTCTCCCGCAATATGATTATTCCGCTCTGGCAGGCATTCTCAGCGGCCTTTCCTCTTCCGGCATAACGACACCCGCGGATATAGCGGCACTGATAGGGCAGGCATCCAGCACAGCTTTGACCTCCATAGAATCTCTCAGAAAACTTGATATTTCCTCGTTGGAAGATTTTGAGGTCACGATTACCGACGAAGGAAACGCCCGGCTTGCCCTCGGGCCTGAGCGGATTCGTTTTCTTGACAGTGTGTGCTTCTACCTGGCCTATTACAGCCTGGAAGACGACCTTATTCTGTTGCTGGGCAAAGATTCGGATATGGATGCCGATTGGGACACAGGCATTTTTCAGGACAACTTCCAAGGCGTGTGGGCCGCATTTGACGGACACTTGGTCTATCTGGATATCGTCAACAAAAGCGACAGGTTTAACCACTACGCTGTTCCCATCAAACTGAATGGTGTCCTCTGCAACCTAGTGGTTGTCTATGACTTCGACAAAGAAGGCTATCGTATTCTCGGAGCGCGGCGCATACTTGAAAACAATATTGCGGACAAGGCTCTGATTCAACTAAAGCCGGGAGACAACGTAACAACAGTTCTCAAGGCCATGAGCATCAGCGGTGATGACGACGAATTTCAGGATGTGGAGGTGGATGAGTTTACGCTTGGAGAGCATAGCGTTTTTGAGGACATTAACATGGGGGACGGAACATTCATGTTCATGTTTGAAATGACGGATGTACAGAACAACTCCGCGACATCCCAAGCTGTCACCATTGAAGTCAAGGATGGAGAAATTTTTCTCTCCGATATAGAGTGAATAATTTGTATAACGTACAAGACCAAACTGGCAGAATATGAAAGCTCCATCCGGGCATGCCTTCAAAAAAGGAATACCGAAAATAAATAGCTGTCCAGCTACGTATCAAAAAGAATTTTAAGAAACTTTAATTTTTGAGGTATATTTGTGGGTGTTAGACACTAGATAGTGTCGTCAAATTCAAAAGTATGTTATAATCTCTTCACTTACAATGAGGAGAGACCATATGGCGGCACATCGGAGGCATGATATTTCCGACAAGGTATGGGCAAATATTGAAAAACTTCTTCCCGGTTCCAAAGGCTCTGTCGGTCGTCCTTCCGCCGATAACCGATTGTTTATCAACGCCGTCTTCTGGATACTGAGAACCGGGGCTCCGTGGCGGGATTTACCCCCCGATCTTGGCGACTGGAAAAATACACATCGCCGCTTCTGCCGATGGCGAGATCGGGGAGTTTGGGAGAAAATACTCGAAGCTCTCATTGTCGAACCTGATTTTGAATGGCTCATCATTGATGCCAGTCATTGCAAAGTACATCCCCATGCGGCGGGCGCTGCGGGAGGTAATGAGGCCATGAGCCGCACAAAAGGGGGCTCAACTCAAAAATACATCTGGCCGTGGATGCGCATGGTATGCCGGTCAGAGTTATTGTTACAGAAGGTACCCGAGCTGATTGCAAAGAGGCCTGTGCGTTGATTGACGGGTTGAGTGCCGGGGCACTTTTGGCTGATAGAGGCTACGATACGGAGAGTATTCTCCGCAAAGCAGGTGAATCCGGTTTCCAGGTTGTCATCCCGCCAAAGAGAAGTCGTAAAATATCACGCAACTATGACAGAGAGCGCTACAAAGTCAGGCATCTTGTCGAGAATGCTTTTCTCCATCTCAAGCGCTGGCGGGGAATTGCCACACGATATGCCAAAAGATGTGCATCTTGTCTTGCCGCCGTTCAAATCAGATGCATATCTTTGTGGGCAAACATAATTTGACGACACTATCTAGAAGAAAATCCCATTCGCAAAAGGAAGGATCCCATGTCGTATTCCGTCTATCCTCTGGGTCCGCTGGAGACCAACAGTTACCTCGTCTACAAGGACGGCCAGGCCGTGGTCATCGATGCCGGTGGCGATCCCGCCCCCATCCTGCACGACCTGCGCGCCAAGGGCCTGACGCTGGCCGCCATCTGCCTCACGCACCGCCACTTCGATCACATGTACGGCGTGGCCACGCTGGTGAAGGAGACCGGCGCCCCTGTCTACTCTCCGGTCCACGATGCCTGCCTGATCGGTACGGAATCCTCCGACGGCGGCATCTGGGGCTTCCCGCCGGTGCCTGCCTTCGAGAGCCGTGACCTGCCCACGGGACCGCAGGTCTTCGGCGGCATGGCCTGCACCGTGCTGGACACCCCCGGCCATACCCCCGGCGGCGTCTCCTATTACTTCCCGGACGAAAAGGCCGTGTTCACCGGTGATGCCCTCTTCTACCGTTCCCTGGGCCGCACGGACTTCCCCGGCGGCGATCACGACACCCTGCTCCATTCCATCCGCAAGGTGCTCTTCGCCCTGCCGGAGGAAACGGCCGTCCTGCCCGGTCACGGCCCTGCCACCAGCATCGGCAACGAACGCCGCAACAATCCCTTCTGCGGGGACTTCGTCTGATGCGCATCCTTTCCCTGCTGGGCAGTCCCCGCGCCAACGGCACCACCCATAGCATGGCCCGCCTCATCGCCGGGGGACTGTCCGGCGGCGGGCCCGTGGAAGAGATCGCCCTGCAGGAAAAGCACATCCGTCCCTGCCGGGGCTGCCAGAGTTGTGACGCCGCGCCCCATGTCTGCCCGCTGGCGCGGACGGACGATGCCGAGGCCGTCTTTGCGGCCATCGCCGCCGCGGACGTGGTCCTCTGGACGTCCCCCGTCTACTTCTACGGCCTGCCCGCCCAGGCCAAGGCGCTGGTGGACCGTTCCCAGCGCATCTGGGCCGGGGTGGAGGCGGGCCGACCGGCAGGCAAAGGCCCCCTGGTGCTGGCGGCTCTGGCGGCGGCCCGTCCGCGCGGGGAACAGCTCTTCACCGGCAGCCTGCTGGGCCTGAAATACTTTTTTGCCAGCTTCGGCGCCCGGATAGCGGATACCCGCACCCTCCGGGGCCTGGCCTGTCCCGAGGACCTGCTTTCCCGTCCCGACCTGTGTGCCGATCTTGAGCGCTGGGGCCGGGACTGGGCCGTCCGTCTGGCGGAGGGCCGCCCGTGAGCCCTGCCGGGCGGGATCACGTCAGGGAGGGGAGACCGGGCGCCGTCCCGGAGGCGCCGCTGCGGCGCTCCTCCTTCCTGTTCCGCCTGACCCGTCTGCTGGGCTTCAGCGAACACCGCTGCCCGGTCTGCGGCACGCCTGTGGAGGATGACGGGGCAGGCGGCTCCGGCCCGGAAGCCGGGATGCTGGCCCACGGCCTCTGTCCCGCCTGTGCCCGGGCCCTGGGCCCGTACGTCGGGGGCCGCTGCCGGGCCTGCGGGCTCCCCCTGCCCTGGCCTGCCGCCGGGCAGCCGCTGCTGTGCGGAGACTGCCTGGCTTCCCCGCCTCCCTGGCAGGGACTGGCACTGCACGGCCAGTACCACGGGCCGTTGCGCCAGCTCATCTTGCGTTTCAAGCACGGCGGCAAACCGGCCCTGGCCTTCTTGCTGGCCGGGATGCTGGCCGATGCCGCCTCCTGCCTGCCATTGCCCGACGCCGTCCTGGGCATCCCCCAGCATGAGGATCATTTGCGCCGACGCGGCTACAACCAGGCGCATGAGCTGGCCGTGGCGCTGGGGCTCTTGCTCTCCCTTCCTGTCCGTCCCGGCCTGCTGCGCCGTCCGGCGGACAGCCCCCACCAGACAGGCCTCTCCGCGGCCCAGCGGCAGCGCAACGCCGCCGGGAGCTTTCAGGCTGCCGACGTCCGGGGGCTGCACCTGTGGCTGGTGGACGACATCATCACTACCGGCAGCACCCTGCGGGCCGCCTGCGCCGAGCTGCACCGTGCCGGGGCCGCGCGCGTGGATGTCCTGGCCCTGGCGCGGACGCCCCGTCCCTGAGGCGCCTCTGGAAATGGCGCATGACAAAAATGGGGAAAATTGCTACATCTGCCCTATATTACCCATAAAATAAGGATCGAAGCATGTCACTGCCACGTGCCGCCCTGCTGGGCTGTATGCTGTCCCTGGCCGTCTCCCTGACTGTCCCTGCCCCGGCCCGCGCCGAAGTCACCCTGCTCATCCCCAGCCGTACCTTCATCGACGTCCCCGCCGAGAAAAAAGGTACGGAACCCCAGGCTGCCAAAGCGCCCGCCGCCAAAGAAGCCAAGAACAACGCCGACAGCGGCAAGGATGCCCCTGCCGAAGCCGCCGGTGAGGAGAACAAGGCCCAGGCTGCCGCCCAGCCCGCCCCGCCGCCGCTCAATGCGGAGGTGGACATGCTCATCAGCCTGATGCGTCCCAGAGAACATGCCGCCCAGCCCATGGACATGCCGCAGCTCTTCGCCGTGCTGCGGCACGATGCCGGGACCCGTTTCGTCAACGGGACTCCCCAGCCCGAGCGCCGTGACCTGCTGGGCGACATGGAAGAAAGCCTGTACCTGGATACCAAGGCCTGGGGCGCCAATGTGGCCATCGACCAGCCCGGCCTCTACCAGTTCATCACCGAGACCCGCCCGCGCCTCAATGCGGAACGGCAATGCTTCGAGCAGCAGTACGTCAAGAGCATCCTGCCGGTCTGCGGCGTGGAAGAAGGCTGGGAGCGGCCCGCCGGACTGCGCCTGGAGATCCTGCCCCTGACCCGGCCTTTCGGCCTGACCGCAGGCAGCAGCTTTACGGGCAAGGCACTGGGTCCTGACGGTCCCCTGACAAATGCCCGTGTATACATGGACCGCATCCGCACGAAAAAAAAGACCGGCCCCCTGCCCTGGCAGCATGATCTGGAAGCCCGCACCGATGCCGACGGCCAGTTCACCTTCACCCCCGGAGCGCCCGGCTGGTGGTGCTGCGTGGTGGAAGTGCCCGGCCAGCCCCTCAAGGGCCCTGACGGCCAGCCCACGCCCCTGATCCTGGGGAGCGTCCTCTGGCTGTACGTGGATGCGGCAGAACAGCCCGACAAAAACCGGTAGGCCGAAAATACACTTTTTTAGCAGGTATTTCCCGCGATTATCACCGTGCAGCCCCGGCCGTCCCTCCGGGAGAGCCTTGCGGGCCTTGCCTTTTTGCCCAAGCCAGCTATAGTAAATGGTATTGAGAAAAGAAGCCTGAACGCATCTCTACCCTTACGGAGACATCAATGAAGATCAAAGCTATCCTGACCATGCTCATCATGCTGGGAGGCGCCTGTATGTATGCCCTGCCCGACACCGCCGATGCGGCCCGTCTGGGCGGGGGGCGTTCCTTCGGCAGCCGTCCTTCCATGTCTCAGCCCGCCCAGGCCCCCAGCGCCATGCAGCGCCAGTCCACGCAGCAGCGCCAGCAGGCGGCCCAGGCCCAGCAGCCCCAGCGCAAGGGCTTCCTCGGCGGTATGGGTGGCCTGCTCGGCGGCCTTCTGGCCGGTTCGCTCATCGGCTCCCTGCTCTTCGGCGGCGGCTTCTCCGGTGGCGGCATCATGGACATCCTGCTGCTCGGCATCCTGCTCTTCGTGGGCCTGAAGCTTTTTGCCCGCGCCCGCAGCAAGGCCCAGCCCGCGCCCGCCGGTGCCGGCAACGCTCCCATGGGCGGCATGGAGCCCCCCCTGCAGCGCAACGATACCGCGGCTTCCGGCTGGGACACCCTGAGCGGCCAGAACACTGCCTACAACAGCCAGCCCGAAGTGGTCATCCCCATGCCCGCCGACTTCGATGCCGAAGAATTCCTGCGCGGCGCCAAGATGGCCTACAACCGCCTCCAGGCTGCCTGGGACAGCCGTGATCTCAACGATATCGCCCAGTTCGCCAGCCCGGCCGTCATGGACGCCGTGCGTCAGCAGCTGGCCGAAGAGACCGAACCCAGCAAGACCGAGATCCTGCTGGTCAACGCCCAGCTCCTGAGCGTGGTCAATGAAGACAAGGAACAGCGCGCCCAGGTCTACTTCGATGTCCTCATGCGCGAACGTCCCGATCAGCCTACGCCTTCCAACGTGCGCGAGATCTGGCATTTCGTCCGTGAGCTCGACGGCGGCACCTGGAAGCTGGACGGCATCCAGCAAGTAGCGTAATATACGCAAAGAAGAACTATTACTAAGCAACCGGGGCCGGAAGTTCTTCCGGCCTTTTTTATCTCCCGCCCGGCGGGGCAAGGAGTCCACATGGAATGTTATGTCCGCAAGCACGACAAGCTCGTGCGTCATCTTGATATGTGCATCGAAGAAGTCAGCCGCGAATACGCCCGCGTGACCATGCCCATCACCGAGAACCACAAGAACGGCATGGGCGTGGCCCACGGCGGCGCCATCTTCTCCCTGGCCGACGTGGCCTTCGGCTGTGCGGCCAATGCCGGCAACGACCACGGTGTGGTCAGCCTGTCCACCACCATCGAGTACCTGCGCCCCGGTGTGGTCAGCCCCCTCAAGGCCGAAGCCCGTCTGGTGCGCAACGGCGCCCATGTGCTCACCTACGACGTCAACGTCTATGACGGCAGCGGCGCCCATGTGGCCAAGTGTCTGGCCACCGGTTTCCAGACCAACGTGCCCCTGCCCCGCTAACGCGAGCGAAAAAGTCCTTTTTCCCTGGGCGTCCTTTACCGGCAGGGCGCTCTCCTTCCGGCAAGGCAACAAGCACACAAAAAGGGGACGGCATGATGCCGTCCCCTTTCTTTATGGTCATCTTAGGATTCAGTTCCCCTGCCGGGCCGCCGCCTCGTCGATCTCGTCCGGCACGGCCTGCGGCAGCCTGTCGGCGGGCCAGTCGGGCAGGCAGGCAAAACGCCGTCCGTCCGGCAGGATGACCCGCATGGCATGCAGGTACATGGGCGTCCCCGCGGCACGCCCGCGGGCCCCGTATTTGACGTCCCCCTCGATGGGATGCCCCAGGGAGGAAAGCTGGGCCCGGATCTGGTGGGTGCGTCCGGTCAGCAGACGGACCAGCAGCAGACTGCGACGATCCTCCACCCGTACGGGCCGGACCAGCAGCAGGGCTTCCGTCTCCCCATTGCCCGGTGCGCCGGTCTGCCGGACGTGCATCTGTTCCCGGCCGTTATCGGCCTCCTTGCGCAGCCAGTGCCGGAACAGGCGCACCCCCGTATGGGGCCAGCGCCCTTCCACCCAGGCCAGATATTCTTTTTTCATCCGCCGTTCACGCAGAGCCGTGGTCAGCTCGCGCAGGACGGAAAAACTGGCAGCCACCAGCAGGATGCCCGAAGTGTCCTTGTCCAGACGATGGACAGGCGTGGGCTTGAACGGGGCATCCCCTGCCCGGGCCGCCAGACGGCTGGACAGACTGTCCTCGTGGCCGGTGCCAGGATGCGTGGGCAGGCCCGCCGGCTTGCAGAAGACCCAGAGGTCCCCGTCCTTCTGCAATGGACGGGGGGCAGGGGGCAGGGCCTGTGTCCGCTGGCGCGGCTCATGCTCCTGCTCCGGGGAGGCCTGACCTCCCGTGGCCTTGCTCCGGCGGCTCATGCCCAGAGCAAAGGGAGGCAGGCGCACGCTGTCGCCCGCGGCCACAAGGCCGAACGGTTTTGCCCGGCCACCATTGATGCGGACCTGACCCGTGCGGATCCAGCGATGCAGCAGCGACGGCGGCAGATCCAGACGCCGTTGCAGGAATTGCAGCAGCTTCTGCCCGCCTTCGCGGGGATCCACGATGACTGTATTGGGGTCGGGCGCTTCACCCATCATATCGGCTCTCCTCCAGGGATACCACGCAATCCTTGCGTTTTTCTATCCAGGCCTTGATGGCATGGCCGGAAACCAGCCGGCTGCCGTGCTTTTCGTGGAGCATCCGGCGGTCGGCAAGGGCAAGGGCCTCCCGCAGGGAGGGTGCCTCCTCCGCACCGGAAAGGCCAAAGGACATGATGACCGGCACATTGCCGGAATGTTCGTTGTAATGCCGGAACACCGCCCTGATTTTTTCCAGGACCCGCGCGGCATCGCGCAGATTGCACCGGGGCAGCAGCACGGCGAACTCGTCACCGCCCAGCCGGGCTACGCAGTCCGTGGAACGCAGCGAGCTCCGCAGCAGACGGGCGGCCGTCTGCAACATGCTGTTGCCGGTGTCGTGTCCCAGATAGTCGTTGATCAGTTTCAGTCCGTTGACGTCGCAGCTGATGATGCTGACCACCTTGTCCGGCTGCATGTCCAGCCGGTCCAGCTCGTTATGAAAATAGACCAGGCTGTGGACGTCCGCCAGGGGATCGTATTCAATCATCTCCGCCAGCCGGTCGCGCTCTCCCTGGGTGGTGGTGATGTCCGTATGCAGGCCAATGAGGCGCGTTGCGCGACCGTGGGCGTTGCGCCGCAGGACGCGGGCCCGGCTCAGTATCCAGCAATAGGTGCCGTCTGCCTTGCGCATGCGGAAAGAATGTTCGTAACTGTCACCGTAACGGGGCGACATGATGATGTCCATCTGCCGTTTCAGGATCGCCGGACGCTCATCGGGATGCAACTTGTCCCGCCAGCTTTCGAAAGTGTTGCCGAACGTGCTCCTGTCATAGCCCAGCATGGCGGTATAGCGGGGACTGTAGTAGATGGTGTTGGTCTCCATGTTCCAGTCCCACAGGCCGTCACCGCTGCCGAACAGGGTCATGAGGGAGATCTCGCAGCTTTTGCTGGAAAGGGCCTCCTGAGGTTCTTCCCCGCCCCGCTGCACGAGGTTCCCTGTCACATAGACGGGCTGCCCGGAATCGTCATGGCCCACAAGGGTGCCGGAAACCAGAAAATTTTTGCGGCTGCCGTCCGGCAGATGCAGCAGCACGCGCTCCACGAAGCTGCCGTCATGGTCACGGGCGTTCAGGAGCCGGGAAAAGCGGCTGGAGAAAAAGCGTGCGGCTTCGGCCCCCAGCATGTCCCGGATGGTCTGACGGGGCAGACGCAGGCCGACGCTGTCGGGAAGGCAGAGCAGCCGGGCACAGTTCCTGTCCAGCGTATATTCCTCCCGGGCGCAATCATAGACCCACCGGCCTTCCGCGCCGCTCTCATGCAACCAGCCCCTGCCGTCCAACCTGGTCAGGGCCCCGACCAGCAGGCGGGGCGTGCCGCAGGAAAAACGCTCCAGCACGATGGCCCGGCAGCAGATGATGTCCTCGCCCACGGTCTGCAGGATCTCCATGGCACTGTCGAAGGAAGAGCGGCGCAGGCTGCCGAAGAGCTGCCGGACACTTTCCTGCCGGTCATCGGCAAGGCCATCACAGAAGGCCCCGCATTCGCCCCGGTAACCATTCCCCGCCCCTCCTTGCAGCAGGTTGGCGGCCTCCGGGCTCAGGACGATGCGGTCACTGTGGACGTCCCACTGCCAAAGGGGGTCTGCGGCACCCATGACATGGGATTCATACCAGTCAGCCGGTAAAGGTACATCACTCATAGGGTCATCCCGGGTATCATACATGATTTCCTATCAAAAGCGCATGAAGGGAGCAAGCCTTTCCCTCCCGGCATTCCGCGTGTATGACAGGGGGCAGCGGGAGCGCCCGTACCTTCATGACACCGGACGACGCTCCCTCACAGGAGGTCCCCATGCGCTGCTGCGTACTGCAACATCTGGCTTTTGAAGATCTTGGGACATTCGCGCCCATACTCCTTGAGGCAGGCTGGACCATACAGGCCTGCCATGTGGCGGATGGTCTCCCGGATGCACGGGACTGGCGCGATGCCGACCTGTGCATCGTCCTGGGCGGGCCCATGGGCGTCCACGACGGGGCGGCCTATCCCTTCCTTTCCCGTGAACTGGAGCTCGTCCGCAGCCGCCTGGGCGAAGGACGGCCCCTGCTGGGCATCTGCCTGGGCGCCCAGCTCATGGCACAGGCCCTGGGCGCGGCGGTCTATGCGGGCAAGGCCAAGGAGATCGGCTGGGGCGGCCTGCAGCTGACGGAAGCCGGCGCAGCCTCGCCCCTGGCAGCCCTGCGCGGGGCCCCCGTGCTGCACTGGCACGGCGATACCTTCGACCTGCCGCCCGCCGCCACCCTGCTGGCCTCCACGGACATCACGCCCCATCAGGCTTTTCAGGCAGGGGCAGGCCAGCTGGCCCTGCAATTCCATGCCGAGGCCGACGCCGCCCGCATGGAGCACTGGCTCATGGGCCATGCCTGCGAACTGGCCGCCGCCGGTCTGGACGTGGCGGCCATCCGTCAGGATGCCCGCGACCTGGGCAGCCGTGCCGCGGCCGCCGGACAAGATTTCTTCCGCCGCTGGCTGACCGGCGTCTTCACCGCCTGAGCCCGCCCCGACGCATCCCCACAGACAAGGAACATCGCATGAAAGCCGAGATCATTTCCGTGGGCACCGAGCTTTTGCTCGGCCACACCATCAATACGGACGCCGCCCATGTGGCCCGCGCCCTCTCCTCCCTGGGCATCGACCTGCACCATGCCTGCGTGGTGGGCGACAACGCCGCCCGCCTGGAAGAATGCCTGCGCGCCGCCCTGCAGCGCAGCGACCTGGTCATCACCACCGGCGGCCTGGGCCCCACCAACGACGACCTCACCAAGGAGACCGTGGCCCGCGTCCTGGGCCTGCCGCTGGAAGAAGATGCGGACAGTCTGCGCAGGCTGCGGGAATACTTCGGTGACCGGCCCGTGGGCGAGAACCAGTACAAGCAGGCCTGGTTGCCGCGCGGCAGCCACGCCTTTGCCAACAGCGTGGGCACGGCCCCGGGCTGCGCCGCGCCTGCGGAAGGCGGCAAGCTGGTCATCCTGCTGCCCGGCCCGCCGTCCGAGCTCCTGCCCATGCTGCATGACGAGGTCGTGCCCTGGCTTGCCCGCAAGACCGGGGCCTGCATCCACTCCAGCATGGTGCGCACCTTTGCCTTGGGCGAAGGGGATGCCGAACTGCGGCTGCGCGACATGACCGGTGCCGCCAACCCCACAGTGGCCACCTACGCCACCGACGGCGAGATGTTCGTGCGCATCACGGCCAAGGCCGCCACCGCCGAAGAGGCCGCACAGCTGGTGGCCCCCGTGCGGGATGCCGTCTGCCGTCGTCTGGGCGAACACGTCTACGGCGTGGACGTGGAAAATCTGGAAAGCGTCGTCGTGCCCCTGCTGCTGCAACGCGGCGAGACCCTGACCACGGCCGAATCCTGCACGGGCGGCCTGCTGGCCAAGCGCATCACCGACGTGGCCGGTGCGTCGTCGGTCTTCCATCAGGGGGTCGTGACCTATGCCAACGAAGCCAAGACCCGGCTGCTGGGCGTTCCCGAAGAGCTGCTGGCCAGCGTGGGGGCCGTCAGCCCCGAAGTGGCCCGCTGCATGGCCGAACAGGCCTGCACCCGCTACGGCAGCACCTGGGGCGTGGGCATCTCCGGCATCGCGGGCCCCGGCGGCGCCACGGCCACCAAGCCCGCGGGCCTGGTCTACATCGCCCTCAGCAACGGCCGGCAGACCTGGCTGCGCGTCATGCACCCCCACGGCCGCTACATGGGCCGGGCCTGGACCCGCCAGCGCGCCGCCAGCCACGCCCTGGACATGCTGCGCCGCGCCATGCTCGGCCTGCCTGTGGAGATGGAGGCGTAGCAGCCTGCTCAAATCCGGGAAGGAGCGTCCTTCCCCGGAACATCCTGCACAACGCCCCATCCCGGTGTGAAGACCGGCAGCTTGCCCGCATGGCAGACAGCCGTGCTCCGGTACGTCGAACACGCTGCCGTGTCCCTTTCTTCCCTGAAACGATACCGCCCCGTTTATCGGCATGAGCTGATGGACGGGGCGGTATGTCATGGCCGGGCTTTTCCGTCAAGCCGGTATCCCGGCCTGTCGCAGTCCGGGACTAGTGTTCCAGGAACTCCACCACCTTCTGGCGGAATTCCTTGTAATAGGGCTTTTCCATCATCATGGCATGGGCAGCGCCGGGCATGATTTCCAGCTTGGAGCCGGAAGGCAGCTTGCTCATGGCGGCCCGCATGCTGTCGAGGTTCAGGTACGGGTCCTTGTCACCGCCGATGACCAGGGTGGGCACCCGGATGGCGGCGGGGTCGATGAGAGGCGTCTCCGCGGAGACCAGCAGGTCGCGGCGGCCGCCGTTGGGGCTGGAGTCCTTGTCATAGCGCCAGCAGTTGGACTGGAACACGGCCACCACCTGCGGGTCCACGATGGTGTAGTCGATGGCGCCGTCCTTGGTGGTCTGGAAGTCGCCCGCCGCATGCAGCCAGGTATTATGGTTGAAGGGCACCTTCACTTCGGCGGCACCCAGGCCCACCATGATGGGCGCATACAGCACCAGCTTCTTCACCATCTCGGGATGACGGGCCACGAAGCGGCTGCTGGTGACGGTGCCCCAGCTCCAGCCCAGCACATCCAGCTTCTTCTGGCCGGAGACCTTGAGGATCTCGGCCGCAGCGGCCGCGGCATCCTCGGCGGCATAGTCGGAATTGGGCATGAAGCCGTCTTCCACTTCCTGGGATTCACCATAACCGGCCACATCGAAGGTCCAGACAGCGAAGCCGCGCGCGGCAAGGTAGCGGGCCAGGCTGTAGTCGGCATAGTTCACGTCGAACTCATGCGAGGAATAGGTCAGACCGTGCACCAGCAGGATCTGGCGCTGGGGCTGCGTCCCGGCCACGGCCAGACGCTGCAGATGCAGGGCGACGCCGTTGCGCTCCAGCGGGAAGGTCTGGATCTGGTATTCCGTGGCGGCATCAGCACGGGCCTGGACCGTGGCGACCTGAAGGGAAAAAAGCAGCACCTGCAGCATCAGCAGGCAGGACAGAAGTGAACGAATCATGGTTCCCCCCGTGTCCGCTCCCCGGATCATCCCCGCAGGAGCGGCCTTGGATGAAATGTGAAAGATGTGAGCTTTTGCGGCTGAAACCCCTTTGCAGTCGCAAAAAAATTTTATAGCATGGTTTAATATTTGTAAACAACGGCGTATTCAGTTTAATGCAAAGACGCCGGGAGGCACGCGGCTGCGGCCTCTTTTCCGGGAGGGAACATGCTGGATTTCTTGAACACGGTTTCTGGGTATGTCTGGGGATGGCCATTGATGATCCTTCTGGTCGGCACGGGCCTGTGGCTGACCTTTTCCCTGCGAGCCCTGCAGTTCAGTCATCTGATCCACGCATTCACCCTCATCGTCCGCAAGACCCCCGACAGGAAGGCCCAGGGCGACATCTCCAACTTCGAGGCCCTGATGGTGGCCCTTTCCGCCACCGTGGGCACCGGCAATATCGCCGGTGTGGCCACGGCCATCTACATCGGCGGCCCCGGCGCGCTGTTCTGGATGTGGATGACCGGCCTTGTGGGCATGGCCACCAAGTACGCCGAGGCCGTGCTGGCCGTGAAATACCGCGTGCAGAACGAGAACGGCACCTTCAGCGGCGGCCCCATGTACTACATCTCGCGCGGGCTGGGCTGGAAATGGCTGGCCACGCTCTTCGCCTTCTTCGCGGCCATCGCCACCTTCGGCATCGGCAGCATGGTGCAGTCCAATTCCGTGGCTGACGCCCTCAACCACAGCTTTTCCATCGCTCCCGGCATCACCGGCATCGTGCTCATGGGCCTGACCGCCGCCGTCATCATCGGCGGTGTGCGCAGCATCGGCCGCGTGACCGCCCTGCTGGTGCCCGTCATGATCGCCCTTTATGTGCTGGGCGCGCTGGCGGTGATCCTCATGCACATCACCGAGATCCCCGGCGTCCTGGCCATGGTCGTGTCCAGCGCCTTCCAGCCTGTGGCGGCCACCGGCGGCTTTGCCGGCGCCACGGTGATGATGGCCATTCGTCTGGGCGTGGCCCGCGGCCTGTTCTCCAACGAATCCGGCCTGGGTTCCGCCCCCATCGCCGCCGCGGCCGCCCGCACCAGCCAGCCCGTGGTGCAGGCCCTCATCTCCATGACCCAGACCTTCATCGACACCCTGGTGGTCTGTTCCATGACCGGCCTGGTCATCCTCGTCACCGGCGTCTGGACTTCCGGCAAGAACGGCGCCCCCCTCACCTCCTATGCTTTCGAGACGGGCCTGCCCGGCGAACTGGGCGGCCTTATCGTGACCATCGGCATCATCCTCTTCGCCTACTCCACCATCCTCGGCTGGAGCTACTACGGCGAAAAGGCCATCGAATACCTGCTGGGCAGCAAGGCCATCATCCCCTACCGCTGGGCCTTCATCATCTCCGTGGGCCTGGGCGCGTCCATGAAGCTGGATCTGGTCTGGACCCTGTCCGACATCTTCAACGCCCTCATGGCCTTCCCCAACCTTATAGGCCTCATCATGCTGACCCCGGTGGTCAAGGCCGAGACCCTGGCCTACCTGCGTTCCCTCAAGAAGGAACCGGCCTCCGAAGGATAGACCCGAAGCAGGGGATCCCCCCTCCTCCTGCCTGCTCCATCACGCAGCGGCATCCGTCATATCCTGCCGCTGTCCGCCTTCCGAACGGAAAGCCCCTGCCCTGCGGGGGCTTTCTTCCGTCCTGTGCCCTGCAAAATCTCCCGGGCGCCGCGGCAGACCGAAGACCGGGCGTCTGCCGCGTTGCCTGCGCCCTCAGTCCCGGCAGCCTTTTTTCATCCCGAGAGCCTGCCCGGTTGCCGCGAACAGGCTGGCCTGCTGACCTCCGCCTGTCCGTCACGGTCGTTGCCGGAGGCCGGAGGGCGCAGCACATGCCCTGTGCCCTCCGCCCACCTGCCCCTGCTTTTCGGAGGCCGTCCCAACGTGTAAAGACGCTTCCCGGCTCTGCACCTCTCCCTCTTGCCTATCTGTCCTTCAGGCCCGCGTCGCCTGTGCTCCGTGCCCCTCTCGGGATGCCGGACAGGCATCAGGAAAAAAGCGGCTTTCCCCGCCGCTATGGGGAGATTTCCCCATGTAAGCTCTTCCTCCTGAGAGCCATTTCTGTCCGCATGCGGGTGTGGCAGATGTTTTTTGTGAAGAAAATAACGAATAAAAGCAGTCACCTGTACCGCATCTTCCGGCCGCAGGCCGCTGATGGAGCCAATTTCAGGATTCTCCTGATACCGGCCGCCCCGCCCGTACGCGTAGGGTAAGGCCATCAAAAGGAATGCATGTGGGGCACCGCCCCACCAGACAGTAAAGGGGGATCACATGGCGCGCAACGCACTTGCAACGACGGCCCGTGCCGTCAAAGCCACTGCCGGGCAGTGGCTCGTTCTGTTTTTCCTGACCTTCGTCCTGGCCTGTCCGGCCATCAGCATGGCGGCCGATGCCGCCGCTACGGCTCCTGCCGCCCAGACGAACGTCGTCACCGTGGCCGATGCCCAGGATACGGCCGTGACGCCTTCGCCGGTGGCCGCCACCACGGGCGACGTGCAGACCGCTCAGGTCGTGGACAACCATCCGTGGTGGTTCTGGCCTGTGGCGCTGCTTTTCTTCTGCTTCATCCTCGGCATCATCGCCGTTATGGCCGGTGTGGGCGGCGGCGTGCTCTTCGTGCCGCTGGTCTCGGGCTTCTTCCCCTTCCATCTGGACTTCGTCCGCGGCGCGGGCCTGCTGGTGGCCCTGGCCGGTGCCCTGGCTGCCGGTCCCGGTCTGCTGCGCCGTAACTTCGCCAACCTGCGTCTGGCCCTGCCCGTGGCCCTCATCGCCTCGGCCTGCTCCATCGTGGGCGCCATGCTGGGCCTGGCTCTGCCCACCGACATCATCCAGACCTGCCTTGGCGTGACCATCCTGGGCATCGCCGTGCTGCTCTTCTTCTCCAAGAACTCCGTGCGTCCCGTGGTCAACAAGCAGGACGCCGTGGGCCTGGCCCTGGGCATGAACGGTGTGTTCCTTGAGCCCAGCACCGGTGAAGTGGTGGACTGGAAGACCCACCGCACCCTGGCCGGTCTGCTGCTTTCATCGTCATCGGCATCATGGCCGGTATGTTCGGCCTGGGCGCCGGCTGGGCCAACGTGCCCGTGCTCAACCTGCTCATGGGCGTGCCGCTGAAGGTCAGCGTGGGTACCTCCAAGTTCCTGCTCTCCATCACCGATACTTCCGCCGCCTGGGTCTACCTGAACCAGGGCTGCGTGATCCCGCTGATGGCCATCCCGTCCATCGTGGGCCTGATGCTCGGTTCCGTGGTGGGTGTGCGCCTGCTGGCCAAGGCCAAGCCCAAGTTCATCCGTATCATGGTCATCGCCGTGCTGTTTTTCTCTGGCGCCAAGGCGCTGCTGAAGGGCCTGGGCTGGTAAGCTGCCGGGCATGAAGGAGACAGAAAAATGAACAAGAATGACATCCAGGCTTCGCCCGCGCAATTGCGCTATGCCGATACTCTGTTCTATGGTTCCCTCATCGGTTTCGTGATCATGCTCATCACCTACGTCCTGTACGTGACGGGCATCCTCACCCCGCAGATCCCCCTGGACGACCTGCCGCGCCTGTGGACCGGCAGCGCCGCCGATTACCGTGCCGCCGGCAGCATCCCGCAGGGCTGGGGCTGGCTGGCCCTCATCGGCAAGGGCGACATCTGCAACTTTGTGGGCATCATCATCCTGGCGGGCCTGACCATCGTCTGCTTCGCCCAGCTGGCGCTTTCCCTGGCGCGTCGCAAGCAGTGGCTGCTGTGCGTCATCGCCATCCTCGAAGTGCTGGTGCTGGTGCTGGCCGCCTCCGGCATCCTGGTGGGCGGCGGGCATTAGGCCGACGGAGCACAGGCCGCGCCGTTCCTGCGCGGGAGGTCGCATGTTTTCTGCAATCAAAGCGTATTTCGGGCATCTGCTGGAAGTGCCGGACGCCGTATCGCCAGCGCGTTACCGCTCACTGCGGCGCATCATGACCATCCTGATGGTCACGGTGTCGGTGACGCCGCTGCTGATCCTCACCGGTATCAACCACGCCCAGTACATGAGCACCCTGGAACGGGAGATGGAGAACCCGCTCTACGCCATGGTGCGCAAATCGCAGGCCTCGATGGAGCTTTTCCTCGGCGAGCGGGCCTCCACCGTCAGTCTGATCGCCCATGCCTACAGCCTTGACGACCTGACCAACGAGCAGACCCTCAACCGCGTCTTCCTGGCGCTCAAGAGCGAGTTCCAGGGCTTCGTGGACATGGGCCTGGTGGATGTGAACGGGCGGCAGGTGGCCTATGTGGGCCCCTACAAGCTCAAGGACGCCGACTACGCCGGACAGCCCTGGCTCAGCGAGGCCCAGGTCAAGGGCCGCTACATTAGCGACGTCTTCCTGGGGCTGCGCGGCTTCCCGCACATGGTCATCGCCGTGCACCGCATGGAAGAGAGCGGCCGGGAATGGACCCTGCGCGTGACCATCGACACCTCCCGGCTGGAACGCCTGGTGGCGGCCGTGGGCCTGATGCAGGATACCGACGCTTTCCTCTGTGACAGCCGGGGCGTGCTCCAGACCAACTCCCGTTTCTACGGCAAGGTGCTGGACAAGCTGCCCCTGACCCTGCCGCCCCAGTCCTTCGAGACCACGGTGCGGCCCTGGAAGGACGACAGCGGACAGGATCTCATGGTGGCCTATACCAGCCTGGCGGGCACGGACTTCATGCTCCTGGCCGTCAAGCCCACCCTGGACATCTACAAACCCTGGACGGCCCTGCGCAGCGAGCTGCTGCTGGTCTTCTGCGGCGGCATCGCCATCATCGTGCTGGTCTCGCACCTGCTGATGAAGCATCTGGTGGGACGCCTGCAGGCCAGCGACGAACGCCGCGTGGCGGTCTTCGCCCAGATGGAACACAACCAGAAGCTCTCCTCCATCGGCCGGCTGGCAGCCGGGGTGGCCCACGAGGTCAACAACCCCCTGGCCGTCATCAACGAAAAGGCGGGCCTTGGTCTCGACCTGTTGCACATGAGCGGCAACTTCGAGCGCAAGGACAGGCTCATCAGCCTGCTGGAGGCCATCGAGAGCACCGTGGAACGTGCCCGCGGCATCACCCACCGTCTGCTGGGCTTTGCCCGGCGCATGGAGGCCAACCGCCAGGAACTGAGCGTGCCCGAAGTGCTGACCGAGACCATGGGCTTTCTGGAACGCGGCGCCAAGAACCGCGGCGTGACCATCGGCACGGACTTTGCCGAAGGCCTGCCGGACATCGTGTCCGACCGCGGCCAGCTGCAGCAGGTCTTCCTCAACATCATGGGCAATGCCCTGGATGCGGTGCCTGACGGCGGCAAGGTGGACATCGCCTGCAGCCGGATGGCCGACGGCGGGCTGCTGGTGCGCGTCACCGACAACGGCAAGGGGATGAGCCCGGAAGTGATCAAGCACATCTTCGAGCCCTTCTATTCCACCAAGAAGGAGAAGGGCAACGGCCTGGGCATGTTTATCACCTACGGTATCGTGCGCCGTCTCGGCGGCGAGATCACCGTGGACAGCACCGAAGGCAAGGGCACGACGGTCAGCATCACGCTGCCGCTTACACCGCCGGAACGTCCTGTGGAGGCTTGAGATGGCACTGCGTGTACTGTTGGCCGATGACGAGAAGGAATTCGTGGAGACCCTGGCCGAGCGTCTGGATCTGCGCGGTATCGAAGTACGGGTGGCCCTGGACGGCAAGGCGGCCCTGACCACCCTGGACGAGATGGCGGCCGCGGAGGCCCTGCCCGACGTGATGGTGGTGGATCTGCTCATGCCCGGCATGACCGGGGACGCCGTCCTCCAGCAGGTGCGCCAGAAGTACCCCGGCCTGCCGGTCATCGTGCTCACGGGGCATGACTCCGTGGACGATTCCGGCGACAGCCCCGTGGCCAGTGCCTTCGCCTGCCTGACCAAGCCGCTGAGCCTGGGCATGTTCCTGGAAACGCTGGAAGCCGCGGCCCGTTCCGGCGGCACCGGCAGCGACAAGGCCAGGGGGGCGTAGCATGACCGATTCGCAATGCATGGGACGTCTGCTGGCTTCGGCCACGCACGACATGCGCAACGTGCTGGCCGTGATCCGCGAATCCGCCGGACTGGCGCAGGACATGGTGCAGCTGGCCGCCGGGGCCGACAAGCCTGCCGACCCGCGCGTCATCAAGGCCCTGAAGGAAGCCCAGCAGCAGATCCTGCGGGGCGCGGCTCTGGCCGAGTGCATGGAGTACCTGGCCCAGGTCAGCCACAGCGAGAACGAGAACGCGCCCTGCGACCTGGCGCGTGTGGCCAGCACCTTCTGCCTCATGGCGGCCCGCCGGGCCCGCGCCGTGCAGATGGTGCTGGAATCTGCCGACAGCGAAGAACCCGTATGGTCCGCCGTGCCCGCCCTGGCGGTGCTGCGTGCCCTGCTGGACATCTTCGACCTGTGCGCCTCCGTGGGCGGGCAGGTGAAGCTCCGCTTTTCCGCCGGTCGCCAGAACAAGGTGGAAGGCATCATCATCGAAGTTTGCGACGGCGCCAATCGCGACATGGCCCTGGCGGCCCTGACGGGCAGCCCCCTGCTCAACGCCCGGCCCCGGCCCGGCTGGCAGGCCCTGCTGATGCCCTGGCGCGATCCGGCACAGCGCTTTTTCCTCTCCATTTCCGCCTGCGGGAGTGAAGACTAGAACGACATTTTTCCCGGCATCACCGGGTGAAGGAGAATGGCATGAGCAAGGAAGAGATCAAGATTCTGCTGGTAGACGACGAAAAACAGTTTGTGGACACGCTTGCCGAGCGCCTTGCCATGCGCGGTTTTTCAGCGCGCGTGGCCTATGACGGCCCGCAGGCCCTCAAAGCCGTTGAAGAGCCCACCGACGTCATCGTCCTGGACCTGCGCATGCCCGGCATGGACGGTTTCGAAGTGCTGCGCAGCGTCAAGAAGAGCAACCCCCAGGTGCAGGTCATCATCCTGACCGGTCACGGCGGTGATGCCGAAGAACAGACGGCCTACCGCATGGGCGCCTACAACTTCCTCAAGAAACCCATGGACATCGACGAGCTGCTGAACAGCATCCGCATGGCCTACCGCGACAAGGTGGAGAACGCCATGGTGGCCGTCAGCCTGGCCGAAGGCGGCGACTTTGACGCCGCCCAGGATGTCCTCAACGAAAAAGACCTCCTGGCCGAGCACAAGCTTTAGGCCGCCATTGCCCCTGTCCGGCGGCAGCACCGCCGGACAGGAAAGATCCCGCACGCTCCGGGCGTGCATCATGTTGACGCATTGTCGCAAGGGGGAAAGACGTCATGCGTGTACTCATCGTCGACGACGAACAGGCCTTTGCCGAACCGCTGGCACAGCGCCTGGAGCTGCGCGGTATCGAGGCTGCCGTGGCCGGCGATGCGGAAACGGCCCTGGGCATGCTCTCCCGGCAGGAATGGGATCTGGTCTTCCTGGATGTCTGCCTGCCGGGCATGGACGGCGTCTCCCTGCTCAAGCTCCTGCAGGAACATGAACCGCGTCCCGATGTGGTCATGCTCTCCGGCGCCACGGAGATGAGCCAGGCGGTCAAGGCCATGCGGCGCGGCGCGCTCAACTGGCTTGCCAAGCCCGTCTCGCTGGATGCGGTGCTGGAAGAATGCCGCAAGGCCCGGGAGCGGGCCGAATCCCGGCGCCAGGCCCGGCGTCTGGCCGAAGAGGCCCGCCTGCGCAGTCTGGGCCGCATCGCCGAAGGCGTGGCCCACGAAGTCAACAACCCCCTGAACATCATCGTCCAGGCCGCGGGCCTCATGGGCGACAGCCTGGACAGCCCCGAGGCCGAGGCCCTGCCCGACATCGAGGACCTGCGCGAGTCCCTCAAGGCCATCGTGACCCAGAGCATGCGCGTGCGCGAGATCACCCGCAAGCTGCTCATGGCCGGTGTGGGCCTGGACCCCCGCAGCGCGCCCATGGACGTGCAGGCCGTGGTCTCCCGTGTCCTGACCCTGCTGCAGGGCCGCATGGACAGCCTCAAGGTGACCTGCCGGCTGCACTTCCCGCCGGAATGGGGCGAGGACGCGCCCCGTCCCCTGGGCTCCGCCCTGGAGCTGGAACAGATCTGCCTGCATCTGGTGGAGAATGCCCTGGACGCCATGCCCGAGGGCGGCACGCTGGACATCGGCGCCCGGCTGCTGCCCGCCGATGACGACGGCACCACCTGGTACGAGCTTTCGGTGGCCGACAGCGGTACCGGTATCGCTGACGACATCATGCCCCATATCTTCGAGCCCTTCTTCACCACCCACCGTCAGGCGGGCCGGGCCGCAGGCCTGGGCCTTTCCGTGGCCACGGGCCTTGCCCACGGTCGCGGCGGCCAGATCACGGCGGCCAACCGTCCCGAAGGCGGGGCCCTGTTCCGCCTGCTGCTGCCCCTGCCCGTCAGCGAGAGCCGGAGCGAGGGCAACGAGTGAGTGCCTCCCGCACCGCATTTTTCCCCAAGGCCCCCTCTCTGGGCCACGGCCGCTCCGGCGGCCCCAGCGATCAGCCACACCCACACAGTCCCTGCAGGCCCTTCGGACCGGCAGGGACTGTTTTTTTACGACTGCCCGGCACGGCTTTCTGCCGCCCTGACGGCATCCTGAAAAAACGCCTGTCATCCCGCTGTGTTGTCTGCCCGCATCCGGTCGATTCCGGCAAATGCGCCCGCGGGGCATTTTTTTCTTTTCAAACGGCCTCAAGGATGCTACACAAGCGCAGCGTGTGGCGCTCACCCCGCTTTGAGGGGCCTTTTTTCCATCCCGTTTCTCCGTGCGCCATGCCCGCCGCCCCGTGCGGCCCCATTTCCGCAACAACGGCCCGTCATGGCCGAAGGGAGACCCATGTCCTCATTACCCTGCATCGTTCTGGTGGGACGCCCCAACGTGGGCAAGTCCACTCTGTTCAACCGCCTGATCCGCAGCAACCGCGCCATCACCCATGACCGTCCCGGCGTGACCCGCGACCGCATGGAAGGTGTGGTCCGCCGCAAGGGCCATCCTGATTTCGGCATCGTGGATACCGGCGGCATCACCCTGGATGCCCATGCCATGGTCACCGAAGGCCCCGAAGGCATCCGCGGCTTCGAGTCCGACATCCTGCGCCAGGCCGAGGCGGCCATGAAGGACGCCTGTGCCGTGGCCTTCGTGGTGGACGGCCGTGACGGCCTGCTGCCCCTGGACGAATATCTGGCGGCCCACATCCGCCGCATGGGCCTGCCCACCCTTTGCGTGGTCAACAAGGTGGACGGCCTGGAAAAGGAAGACGAGCTGCTGGCCGAGTTCCACAGCCTGGGCTTCCCCCTGCTGCCGGTCTCGGCCGAGCACGGGCACAACATCCGCGCCCTCACCGAAGAACTGGCCGACCTGCTGCCCGATGATTACGAGGCCGAACACGAGCCCCCGGCCCTGCGCCTGGCCATGCTGGGCCGCCCCAATGCGGGCAAGTCCTCCATGATCAACGCCCTGGCCGGTGAGGAACGCATGATCGTCTCCGACGTGGCCGGCACCACCCGCGACAGCGTGGACGTGCGCTTTGAGCGCGACGGCCAGGATTACGTCTTTGTGGATACCGCCGGGGTGCGCCGCCGTACCAAGATCACGGACATCGTGGAAAAGTACTCCGTCAACGCGGCCCTCAAGTCCACCACCAAGGCCGACGTGACCCTGCTGACCCTGGACGCCACCGAAGGCGTGAGCCAGCAGGACAAGCGCCTCATGGATCTGCTGGATACCCGCAAGATCCCCTTCATGGTGCTGGTCAACAAGTGCGACCTGGTGCCCGCCGGTCAGCTCAAGCAGCTGCTGCAGAACGTGAGCGAGATGCTGGCCTTCTGCAAGCATGTGCCCATCCTCACGGTCTCGGCCCTCAAGGGCACGGGCCTGAACAAGATCCTGCCCATGGCCCGCAAGATCCATGAGGAGTGCGCCATCCGCGTGCCCACCGGCCAGCTCAACCGTGCCATGGAAGAAGTGCTGACCCGCCACCAGCCCCCGGTGGTCAAGCGCGTGCGCGCCAAGTTCTTCTATCTGACCCAGGCCGAGTCCCAGCCGCCGACCTTCGTCTTTTTCGTCAGTGACGCCGACCGCGTGCCGGAAAGCTATGCCCGCTATCTGGAACGCGCCCTGCGCCGCATCTTCGGCATCACGCATGCGCCCATGCGCCTGCACCTGCGTTCCAGCCACAAGAAATCACAGTAGATATGTGGCCGTGCGGGGGAGATGGATTTGTGTGTCCATCCGGCAAACCGCATTGACAGGAATCAGATAAAGATGCAATAGAAAGGGCTTATACTGCCGCAAGGTAGACGTCGCTTTGCTGTTGTGCGACGCCCGGCAGTGCATGGAGTCTCTCAAGGAGGGAGAAAATGAAAAAGTGCATGACCTGGCTCATGGCCGCGCTGTGCAGCGTTGCCGTTGCGGCTCCTGCCATGGCCGCCGACACCATCAAAATCGGCGTGCAGGGCGCCCATTCCGGCGACCTGGCCTCGTACGGCGTCCCCAGCCTCAATGCCGCCAAGATCGTCATTGAAGAAGCCAACGCCAAGGGCGGCGTGCTGGGCAAGAAGATCGAACTGGTGTCCCAGGACGACCAGTGTAAGCCCGAACTGGCCACCAACGCCGCGACCAAGCTGATCTCCGACAAGGTCGTGGCCATCATGGGCCCCATCTGCTCCGGCGCCACCAACGCCTCCCTGCCCATGTATGAAAGCGCCAACATCATCAGCATCTCCCCCACGGCCACCACGCCTGCCCTGACCCTGGAAGGCAAGCACCCCCTGTTCCTGCGCACCGTGGCCAACGACAATGCCCAGGCCCAGCTGACCAGCAGCTACATCATCGAAGTGCTGAAGGCCAAGAAGGTCGCCTACCTGCATGACAACGGCGAATACGGCAAGGGCTTTGCCCAGCAGAACCGCGGCATCCTCGAAAAGGCCGGTGTCGAGACCGTCCTGTTCGAAGCCGTGACCCCCGACGCCGTGGACTTCTCCGCCGTGGTGCGCAAGCTGCGTCGCGCCAAGGCCGACGTCCTGATCTTCGGCGGCTACCAGAACACCGCCTCCAAGCTGGTGCAGCAGATGCGCCGCGACCGCGTCAAGACCCCCCTCATCGGTCCTGACGGCGTGAAGGACGAGACCTTCCTCAAGATGACCGGCAAGGACAGCGAAGGCGTCATGGCCTCCTATCCCAAGGATACCAGTACCCTGGCCATGTACAAGCACGCCCGCGAAGCCCACGTCAAGCAGTTCGGCAGCGAGCCCGGCTTCGGTTACTACAACGCCTATGCCGCCACCCAGGCCCTCATCAAGGCCATCGAAGTGGCCGGTAGCACCGAGACCGACAAGATCATGGCCGCTCTGAAGAGCACCGAAGTGGACACCCCTCTGGGCAAAATGTCCTTCAACAAGGCCGGTGACGCCACCGGTCTGGGCCTGTCCGTCTATGTGGTGAAGGACGGCAAGTTCGTCGAAAGCGACCACAGCGTCACTCTGCATTAATAGGATACTATGGCGCACGGGCGCGGAGGCATGGCCTCCGCGCCCTCTTGCCCGCTGCGCCCGGGTAAACCGCAGCCCCTGTAACGGCATGGACTTCCAGTACTTTATCGAACTTTTCTTCGGCGGCCTCACACGCGGCAGCATCTATGCCCTCATCGCCCTGGGCTATACGCTGGTGTACGGCATCATCGAACTGATCAACTTCGCACACGGCGAAATCTACATGCTGGGCGCCTTCACGGCCCTGCTGGTAGCCGGTGTGCTAGGCATCGTCGGTTTCCCCGCCGGAGGCATCCTCATCGTTGCGGCCCTCGCGGCCGTGGTCTGGAGCGCGGCCTACGGCTATACTCTGGAAAAGGTGGCCTACAAACCCCTGCGCGGCGCCCCGCGTCTGTCGCCCCTCATTTCGGCCATCGGCATGTCCATCTTCCTACAGAACTATGTGCTGCTGGCGCAGACCTCTGACTATGTCCCCTTCCCCCGCCTGCTGCCGGAGATGGAGTTTCTGGATTACCTGGGCAACATCATGGGCCCCAGTGATTTCCTGATCCTCGTCACCAGCACGCTGGCCATGGTCTCCCTGAGCCTGTTCATCCGCTATACCCGCATGGGCAAGGCCATGCGCGCCACCGCGCAGAACCGCAAGATGGCCCTGCTGCTGGGCATCAATGCCGACCGCATCATCTCGCTCACCTTCATCGTCGGCTCGGCCCTGGCGGCCCTGGGCGGCGTGCTCATCGCCTCCCACATGGGACAGGTCAACTTCGGCATCGGCTTCCTGGCCGGCCTCAAGGCCTTCACGGCCGCGGTGCTCGGCGGCATCGGTTCCATCCCCGGTGCCATGGTGGGCGGCCTTGTGCTGGGTATCGCCGAGAGCATGACCACCGGCTACCTGTCGGGCAACTATGAGGATGCCCTGGCCTTTGCCCTGCTCATCCTCATCCTCATCTTCCGTCCCGACGGCATCCTCGGCAAAGCGAAAGTGCAGAAGGTGTAGCCAATCATGATGCAATATCTTACAAAAGCCCTTTTGGCTGCCTGTTGGTTCATGCTCCTGACCTTCCCGGTCATGGGCATCAAGCTCAACAGCGTTGACCAGACCGTGGAATGGCAGTTCGACAGGGTCATCCTGCTGGGCGTGGCCATCTTCTTCCTTTCCATGCTCTGGAACTGGTGTTTCAGCCGCAAGGCCCGCGGCATCCCGCTGATCCGCCTGCCCGAAGGCCTGGGCAAGGGCCTGCACAGCCTGGTCACCCTGCCCAACCGCAATACCACCACCCGTCTGACCAGCCTCGGCCTGCTGCTGGCCGTCATGATCGTCATGCCTCTGGTGAGCTCCTTCTACCAGACCAACATCATGATCTCGGCCATGCTCTATGTCATCCTGGCCCTGGGCCTGAACATCGCCGTGGGCATCGCCGGTCAGCTGGTGCTGGGCTATGTGGCCTTCTACGCCGTGGGCGCCTATTCCTACGCCCTGCTCAACCAGGCGTTCGGCCTGGGCTTCTGGGCCTGTCTGCCCGTGGGCGGCTTCATGGCCATCGTTTTCGGCCTGGCCCTGGGCTTCCCCGTGCTGCGCCTGCGCGGTGACTATCTGGCCATCGTGACCCTGGGCTTCGGCGAGATCGTGCGCCTGGTGCTGCTCAACTGGACCAGCCTCACCGGCGGTTCCGGCGGCATCAAGAACATCCCCGGTCCCTCCTTCTTCGGCCAGGAGCTGGAGATCGCCGCCAACACCATCTTCATCTACTATCTGGTGCTGCTGGCCGTGATCCTGACCATCATCGTCATCAGCCGCCTCAAGAACTCCCGTGTGGGCCTTGCCCTGCAGGCCCTGCGTGAAGACGAGATCGCCTGTGAGGCCATGGGCATCGACCTGGCCCGCGTCAAGCTCTCGGCCTTTGCCCTGAGCTCCTGCTGGGCCGGTTTCGCCGGCGTCATCTTTGCGGCCAAGACCACCTTCATCAACCCCGCCAGCTTCACCTTCATGGAATCGGCCATGATCCTCTCCATGGTGGTGCTGGGCGGCATGGGCTCCATCGTGGGCGTGGTCATCGCCGCCACCATCCTCATCCTGGCTCCCGAATACCTGCGTGCCTTCTCCGAGTACCGCATGCTGATCTTCGGCGCCATCATGGTCATCATGATGATCTTCCGGCCCCAGGGCCTCGTCACCGGTGAGCGCCGCCGCTACCGCATCACCGCCCTGCAGGGCGGCAACAAAGGAGAACGCGCATGAAACCCGTCCTTGAAGTCAAGGGCCTGACGCGTGACTTCGGCGGTCTGCGCGCCCTCAACGAGCTGGACCTGACCGTCAACGAAGGCGAGATCGTGGCCCTCATCGGCCCCAACGGCGCCGGCAAGACCACCTTCTTCAACTGCGTCACCGGCATCTACAAGCCCACGGAAGGCACCGTGCACCTGTACGGCGCCAACGGCGAGAAGCATCTGCTCAACGGGCGCAAGCCCCACCTCATCACGGCGCTGGGCATGGCCCGCACCTTCCAGAACATCCGTCTGTTCAGCGACATGACCGTGCTGGAGAACGTGATGATCGGCCGTCACTGCCGCACCAAGGCCGGCATCTGGGGCGCCCTGACCCGCAACCCCGCCACCCGTCGCGAAGAGCAGGAATCCATCGACATCTCCTACAGCCTGCTGGAGACCGTGCACCTGCAGGATCTGTGGAACGAAAAGGCCTGCAACCTGGCCTACGGTGCCCAGCGTCGTCTGGAGATCGCCCGCGCCCTGGCCACCGAGCCCCGCATGCTGCTGCTGGACGAACCCGCCGCCGGCATGAACCCGCAGGAGACCAACGAGCTCAAGGATCTGGTGCTCCAGATCCGCGCGGACCGGGATCTTTCCATCCTGCTCATCGAGCACGACATGGGCATGGTCATGTCCCTGTCCGACCACATCTATGTCATGGAATACGGTTCGCGCATCGCTGCCGGCACTCCCGCGGAAGTGCGCAGCAACCCGCGCGTCATTCAGGCCTATCTGGGAGAAAGCGAAGATGCTTGAAGTCAAGGGCATTGATACCTACTACGGCAACATCCAGGCCCTGCGCGACGTTTCCCTGCGCGTGGATGACGGCGAGATCGTGACCCTCATCGGTGCCAACGGCGCCGGCAAGTCCACCACGCTCATGACCATCTGCGGCATCAACCGGCCGCGCAAGGGCGAGATCCTCTGGAACGGCGAGCCCATCCACGAGCTGCCCCCGCACGAGATCGTCCGCCTGGGCATCTCGCAGGTGCCCGAAGGCCGCCTCATCTTCCCCGACCTGAGCGTGCGCGAGAACCTCGACCTGGGCGCCTTCCTGCGCAACGACATGCAGGGCATCAAGGAAGACATGGACTATGTGTTCGACCTCTTCCCCATCCTGGCCCAGCGCCGCAAGCAGACCGGCGGCACCCTGTCCGGTGGCGAACAGCAGATGCTGGCCATCAGCCGCGCCCTCATGGCCCGGCCCAAGCTGCTCCTGCTGGACGAGCCCTCGCTGGGCCTTGCGCCCATCATCATCCAGCAGATCTTCCAGATCATCCAGCGCGTCAACGCCAACGGCACCACGGTCTTCCTGGTGGAACAGAACGCCAACCAGGCCCTGCGCATCGCCCACCGCGGCTATGTGATGGAGAACGGCCGTATCGTCACCAGCGACAGCGCCGAGAACCTGCTCAAGAGCGAGGACGTGCGTTCCGCCTATCTGGGCATGTAAAAATCAATGGATCCCAGCTGCCCTGCCGGGCGGTATTGTTGGAAGGGAAGGAGCCGCCTTGCGCGCAAGCTCCTTCCCTTTTTTGATGCTCGTGGAGCAGATCGCAGCGAGTTTGGCCTGGTTCGGCAGTATGCAGCCGTCCCGCTGACAGCTTGTTATCTCTTGCATCTCGTCGAAGAGTATTCCCCACATGCGTGGGGATGAACCGAGAACGCGCCGATGAGCTTGCCGGCGAAGGCAGTATTCCCCACTCCCGTGGGGATGCCGAGCGAACATACGGACAAGGGGAATGACAAAGAGCATTCCCCCTGCGCGTGGAGCGCCCCACGCAGAAACGCCTCTCCCGCATGAGACGGAAGAGGCGTTTTGCTATCATGGAAACAGGGATGGAAGCCCTGCCGTGATGCGAGCTTTTTCTCCTACTCCACCACCTTCGGCGTGCCCGATACCGGCAGGGTACCGGTGCGGATGAAGGTATCCACCAGGCCGAAGACCAGATCGTTGCCGCAGAAATGCCCGCGCGCGATGGAGGCCCGGAACTCGGGCAGGCGTTCCTCGAAGCGGCGCAGCAAGGCGGGCTCCAGGGTCATCATGTCGGCCTGCATGCCGTAGTTCAGACGTTCGAGGTACAGGGCGTTGAAACACTGTTCCACCATGGCCTTGAGCGGCAGGCTCAGGATGGGCTTGCCCAAGTGCAGGGCCTCGGTCATCAGGGTATGGCCGCCGCCCTGGATGACGTAGGAACAGCCTTCCAGCAGCTTGAGGAACCCCTCTTCGCTCTTCTTCATGAAGATGACGTTGCCCTCGCGGCCTTCCGTCCGGTCATAGCCGAAGACATAGCAGGGGCGGTCCGTGGCCTGGAGCAAAAAGTCCACCAGCTTGCGGTGCGTGGAATTGCTCTGGTAGACCACCACATGGCCGTCATCACGGGGATTGAGGCGCAGCACGCTTTCGCGCAGGATGGGGGGTACCACGCGGGCGTGGTAGCGGGGCTGCACCGGCGGCGCATAGAAGGAGACCAGCAGGTTCTGCTCCGTGGGCCGGAACAGGTAGCGGGGCGTTATGCCCTGCAGCAGGTGATCCCACCACATGCGCGGCGGCAGCCAGCCGTGGCGACAGCAGGTGATGACGTGCTGATGGTCGAGGGTCAGGCAGTGCAGCCCGGCCTTCTCGGCCGCACGCGGCACGAAATATTCCAGGTCCGTCATGCAGACATCGGGCTTGAACTGGTCGATAAGGCGCAGCACTTCATCCACATAGCGCTGACGGTGCCAGAGCAGCGGGATGGCCTTGCGCACCGTAGCGCCCACATCCACCTGATAGTTGCGGAACACCGTGCCCAGATTGGGGATGCGGTGCACCCGGAATTCGGGCTCCAGTATCTTGGGGGCGTCGTCATTGGCCACGAACAGAAATTCGTGTGCGCCCAGACGGCGGGCGATGGTCAGCCCGCGCATGGCATGGCCATGCCCTGTCCCGTGGATGCCGTAAAGGATTCGCGCCATTCTTTCCCCCTGTGGTATAAACGCTAGTCATACCAACGGGCTTTGACAGCGTCAACCGCGCACGCCTCCACGCGCGCAACTTGTCCTGCTGCCGGAAAAAACATATCTCTGCCGGAGGAGCCCACGCCAAGGACACGCCATGAACAGCCTCCGATACATCCATGCCGCCGACCTGCATCTGGACACCCCCTTCCTGGGCCTGAGCCGTACCGATGCCGGAGAGGCCCTGCAAGCGCAGCTGCGCGACGCCACCTTCACGGCACTGCAACGCCTGTTCGACCAGTGCGAGCGCCTGCGGCCGGACTTTCTCGTCCTGGCCGGGGACATCTACAACCAGGAAGAGCACAGCGTCAAAGCCCAGCTGGCCCTGCGCGACGGCTGTGTGCGCCTGCAGGCCTGCGGCATCCCGGTCTTCTGGGCCCACGGCAACCATGACCCGCTGGACTCGCGGCTGAAGACCGTGGACTGGCCCGACAACGTGACCATCTTCGGCCCGGAGCCCGAACAGCATGTGCTGTACCGGGACGGGGCTCCCCTTGCCGTGATCCACGGCATCAGCCATGCCCGCATCAGGGAGGCCCGCAACCTGGCCCTCCTCTTCCACCGCCAGCCGGAGACGGATTGCTTCCAGCTGGGCGTGCTGCATTGCAGCGTGGAAGGCAGCCCCACGCAGGACAGGTACGCCCCCTGCTCGCTGGACGATCTGCGCGCCGCCGGTCTGGATGCCTGGGCCCTGGGCCATGTGCACGAACGCCGCATTCTGGCGCGCCATCCCTTCATCGCCTATCCCGGCAATGCCCAGGGACTCCACATCAATGAAGGCGGCCCGCGCGGCTGTCTGCTGGTCACTGCCGAGGCCTGCGACGGTGCTTTCTCCTGCCGGGAAGAGTTCCTGCCGCTGGGGCCGGTACAATGGCAGCGTCCGGTCATCGGTCTGGACGCCGTGGAACAGCTCGACGCCGTAGAGGACAGGTTGCTGGAGGCCCTGACCACGGTCACGGAAAAGGCTGACGCATCCTGCACGCTCATGGTCGTGCGCCTGTGCCTGCAGGGGCGCACCCCGCTGGACAGCCTGCTGCGCCGCCCGGAGACCTGCCGCGACCTGCGGGAGCGCCTTCATCAGGCTCCCCTGCCTCTGCCTGTCCATATCAAGGATCTGTGTGTGGAGACGGCCCCCGCTGTGGATATGGCCGCCTGCCTGCAACGCCAGGATCTGCTGGGCGAGGCCCTGCGTCTGGCGGAAGGGCTCGAGCAGCAGCCCGAAGCGCTGGCCGCCTTTGCCGAAGAAGAGCTGGCGCCCCTGTTCCGGCACTGCCCCGCCGGGATGCTCGACATGCCGGAAGGGGAAGATCTCCAGGACCTGCTGGACGAAGCCCGCTATCTCTGCCTGGACATGCTGGAGGGGAAGTGATGCGCCTGCTCTCGTTCCATGCAGACGGTTTCGGCATCCTTGCCCAAACGGGCGCCGAGGACCTCGGCCCGGGCATCAACATTTTTCTGGGCGACAACGAAGCCGGCAAATCCACCTGTCTGGCCTTCCTGCGGGCCATGCTCACCGGCTATCCCTCCGGGCGCAAGGAACGTCAGGCCGGCCAGCCCCTGCGCGGCGGACAGGCCGGGGGCAGCCTGACGCTGGAAAGCGGCCTCCACGGCCTGCTGCATCTGCATCGCCGCCCCGGCCCGGGCAGCGGCCGTTTGCAGCTCACCGGCCCCGACGGGGCCCCTGTGCCGGAAAGCCTGCTGGAGCAGCTCTTCCGGGGCATCGACCGTCAGGTCTACAGCAATGTTTTCGGCTTCAGTCTGGGGGAATTGCAGCGCTTCGAGAGCCTGGACGACGAGGCCGTGCGCCATGCCCTCTACGGGGCCAGCTTCGGCACGGGCCTGCGTTCCCCGGCCGATGTGCTGCGCGCCCTGCAACAGCAGGCCGACGCCATTTATCGCCCGCAAGGACGCAAGCTGCCCCTCAACGTCCAGGCAGGCTGCTGGCAGGAGCTGCGGGCCCGCATCCGTCAGGCCGATGCCCGGAGCGGCAGCTACGACGCCCTGTGCGCCCAGTGGCAGCAGCGCAAGCAGGATCTCGAAGACCTCCGCCGCCGCAAGACGGAGCTGGAGACCGCCCTGCGCCGTACGGAACGGCGCCTCTCGGTCTGGGAGCAGTGGCGGGAGTGGCATCTGCTGGGGATGCGGCTGGAGCGTCTTTCCGGCCTGCCGCAGGATTTCCCGCCGCAGGGGCGCGAGCGTCTGGCCCGTCTGCGCGAACGGGAGGAGGAGGGCCGGCATGCCCTGCAGGGCCTTCGGGAACAGTGCGCGCGCACACGCGAACAGCTCCGGGAGCTGTGCCCGGATCAGGCCCTTGTGGCGGCCCTGCCCCGTCTGCGCGTCCTGACGGAACAGACCTCCACCTACCGGCAAGCCCTGACCGACCTGCCGCTGGCGCGTCTGCGCAAGGAACAGATCGCCCGCCGTATGCAGGAAGAACTTTCCCGTCTGGGCCCTGACTGGGATTGCGCCCGCATCCGTGCCACGGACCGCTCTGTCTTCGGCCGGGAGGAAGTGGAACGGCAGGCCGCCACACTGGCGACCTGTACGACGGCCCTCCAGATGGCCCGCCAGCGGGAAGACGAGGCTGCCGCCGCGCTGGCACAGGCTGAGGAGACCCACCAGGCACACCTGCAACGTCTGGAGGCCCTGCCCGACCGCCAGCCGCCTCTGGACGGCGGCCAACAACGCCACCTGCAACGCCTTCTGGAAAACTGGCAGGAAAAACAGGGGGACCTCCCCCGCTGGCAGCGACGGCAGCAACGGGCCCGGGAAGCCTTTTCACGCGCCTGCGCGCCGCTGCGCCTGGACGAAAACGACCTTGCCGGGCCGGAGCGGCTGCTCCGCCACAGGGACGAGGCCCTCTCGCTGGCCTCCCGCCTCGACCATCTGACAGAGCGCTTGCGCAGCCTGCGGGAACAGCAGGACCACGCACGGCAGGAGCAGGACAAGCTGCAACAGCGCGAGACGGCCCTTGTCCAGGCCATCGACCGGCATCCGGCCCTGGAGCAGGAAGCCCTGGATCGTTTTGCTGCCGCCGTGCGGCATTGCCGTACGCTCCGCTCCGGGATCGCCGCCGAGACGGTCCGGCAGGAAGGGCTTTCACAACAGGCCCAACAGCTGGAGCGTCCTCTGACAGGCGGCAGCCTGCCCCTGCTCTGCATGGGCATCGTGCTCCTGCTCCCCGGTCTGGTCCTTCTGCTGGCCGGACAGTGGGCCCCGGAGCTGCTCCCCTGGCCCGGGCTGGCGGCCTCGCCCTGGGCAGGCGGGCTGGCAGCGGTCTGCGGTCTTGCCCTGCTGGCAGGCGGCCTGCCCCATGCCGGGAAGGCGGAACGCCATCGCCGGGAAGAAGCGGCGCGCATCCGGCAGCTGCTGGAAGAAAGCACAGGACGCCTGCGGGAACAGCAGCACCGCCTTGCCCGTCTGCCCCTGCCGCGCACCATGAACAACGACATCCCGGATGCCGATGAACTGGAAAGCTGTCTGGAAAAACAGCAGGCCGCGCGCCGTCAGCTGGATCAGCTCCTGCAGGAACACGACAGCCTGCGGCAGGAATTGAGGCGCGTCAGGCAAACGCTGGCCCGACTGGCCGAGCAGGAGCAGGAACTCCTTGCCGCCATACAGGACGGGGAGAACCGCTGGCAGGCCATGCTGCCCGCAGCCACGGCGACGGCCTTTGCCCCGGCAGCGGCAGGGCTGCTTTTCGAGCGGGCAGCCTCCGCCGCCACACTGGCGGAGGCACTGCGCGCAGCCGGGGACGATGCCGGGCATGCGACCTCTTCCCTGCAACAGACGGAACAGGCCTTGCGCGACCTGCTGGCCCTGCTCCCTCCCGATGCCGCCTGCCCCAGCCTGCCGGAGGCTGTCCGCCGCGGCCTTGCCCTTTGCCGGGAAGCGGAAGAGGCCCGTGCCGGACATTCGCAGGCCGCTGCCGAGGCCGCGACCAGTGCCGGGCTGCTGGAACGCTGCCGCAAGGTACTGGAGGACAGCCGTTGCCGCACGCAGGAAGCGGCCCTCCGGCTGGAGACGGCCCGGACCGCCTGGACCGGTGGCCTGCATTCGCTGGGCCTGCCGGAAGACCTGACGCCGGGGACCGTCCACGCGGCCCTGGACGGGATGGAGAGCTGTTTGCGCCTCGAAGAAGAGCTGCAACAGGAAGATTCGCGCCTGCAACGTCTGCACGGCGAAACAGAAGCCCTGCGGGCACCGCTGGCCGCCCTGCTGGAAGAGACGGGACGCCCCGTACCGCCGCAGGATGCCGACTGGCTCCGGCATCTGGAAATGCTGGGCGAGGCGGCGGAGGACGCCCGCCACCGTGCCGCAGAGCAGGCCCGCCTGCGCCAGCTGCTGGATGAGCAGGAAACGGCCTGCCGCCGTGCGGCAAGCGATCTGGACAACATCCGTACCGATCTGGCGGCCCTGCTGCATCAGGGCGGAGCCCGGGACGACGGGGATTTTTTGCAAACGGCCGCCCTGCTGGAAGAACGGCACCGGACGGAGCAGCGTCGCCTGCTGCTGGAAGACAGCCTGCGCCTGGTGGCCGGGACGCAGCCGCTGGAAGCGTTTTTGGCTTCTTTCCGGGAAGAGGCCCGGGAGGAAGAGGAACAGGTCTGCGCAGGGCAGCAGCATCTTCTGGAAGGATTGCGTCAGGAAGAGGACACGCTGGCGGAAGAAGTCGCCGCTCTGGGCGTGCGCGTGGAGGCCATGCGGCAGGACGGGACCCTGGCCGACCTGTTGCAGCAGGAAGCCGACCAGCGGGAAGAGCTGCAACGGCAGGCCCGTGCCTGGTGCCGCCTGCGTCTGGCCCATGCTCTGCTCCACCGGGCAAAACTGGCCTTTGAGAAGGAACGCCAGCCCCGTGTCATCCGCCGGGCCGCGGCCATATTCCGGGACATCACCGCCGGTGCATGGCAGGACGTGGGCGCCGTCGTGGGCGATTCCAGCCTGCGGGTCATGCCGCCGCAGGGCGAGCCCGTCAGCCCGGAGCAGCTGAGCCGGGGCACCCAGGAGCAGCTTTATCTGGCCCTGCGTCTGGCCTACATCCAGGATCACGCGGCGCAGGCCAGCCCCCTGCCGGTCATCATGGACGATGTGCTGGTGGACTTCGATCCCGGCCGGGCACGGCGCACGGCCCGTATCCTGGGGGACCTCAGCCTGGGAAGATACGGCCCCCGGCAGCAGATCCTCTTCTTCACCTGCCATCCCCATACGGCGGCCCTGCTGCGGGAGGTCCAGCCCTCCGCCCCCCTCTTCCTGCTGGACAAGGGGCAGCTCCGCCCCGCCGGGCCGGAGGGAGCTGAAGAAGTCCCCCTACGTCCCTGACGACATTGGCGTTCACAAACCGTACGCAAGACCAGAAAACATCGCCCCGGTTACAGGGGACGACGGAGCAAGAAGCAGCGCGGACGGGAGTGCCCTCCCCTCCGCGCTGCGCGTCGTGCGGCGTGTGATGTCCGACAGTTCGCGGCGCACTCCGCGTTCCGGCATATTGCTCCGCCCTACCGGCGTGCATGCCGTGCCCTGTCGCGCATGTAGCGTAGCGGTCAGCCCTCGCCCCTTTGCCGCATACCTGCCCATCCGGCTTGCGCCCCGGCGGGGAACAGGCTAAGTCAGGGCAGCCCAATCCCAAAGGAGTCTTTATGTCCCTTGCCAGCCGTGGCGCGGAATTTTTCCGCTTCTGCATCGTGGGCGGTCTGACCTTTCTGGTGGACTACGGCCTGCTGTTCCTGCTGACCAGCGTGCTGGACGTCCATTACCTCTGGTCGTCCGCCTGGGCCTTCATCGTGGCCGTCATCGTCAATTACTACCTTTGCGTGTTCTTCGTCTTCCATCAGGCGGCACGCAGCTTTGCCCGGCAGGTGGTCTTCGTGGGATCGAGCCTGGCCGGTCTGGGCATCAACCAGGTCTGCATGTGGCTGCTGGTGGACAAGCTGGCCCTGCACTACATGCTGGCCAAGGTCGTGGCCACGGGCGTGGTCATGATCTGGAACTACATCATGAAGCGCAAGGCCCTCAGCTGACCGGGCAGAGAAACGTCCCTGCCGTATTGCGGCTACCTTTCCAGTACTGCTGCCAAATCAGAACCACCCGCAAAGCGGGTGGTTTGCTCTGGCCCTGTAAGGGCCTGTTACCGGCTGCGCCTAAAGACGCTGGCTTTCACGCTGTTCAAGCCCAGTGCCCTTGCCGCCTTGGCTACCCCTTAAAGGGGTCTTGATATTCGCGTGATGTCAGCTTGTCTCTCATAATGTCGTGACGTTCCTGATCCTGGATATATTTTTTGATCGTTGCCTCATTAAGCCCCACCGTACTGACATAATATCCTTCGGCCCAAAATTTTCTGTTGCCAAACTTATATTTAAGGTTTGCGTGCTTATCGAATATCATCAACGAACTTTTCCCTTTCAGGTAGCCCATGAAATTTGCCACACTGATTTTAGGAGGAATGGACACCAGCATGTGGACATGATCCGGCATCAGATGCCCTTCCAGAATCTCAACCCCTTTATATTTGCAGAGGCATTGCAGAATTTCTTTTATACTTTCACGGAGCTGTGCGAAGATTATTTTTCTTCTATATTTTGGAGTAAAGACGATATGATACTTGCACAACCATTTCGTATGCGCTAGGCTATGAGCCTTGGTTCCCATAACAAAAACACCTTTCCGTTAATGTTGCGATGGGCTTGAACAACTTCATCGTAGCGGAAAGGTGTTTTTGTGTGTATAATGTATTGTCTCCACCCGCATAGCGGGTGGTTTTTTGTTTCGCGCCTGTCAGGCGCTCAACAGGCTAAAGCCCATAACAGAAAAAGCCAGGCTGTTGCCCGGCTTTCTTCATTTACGCCTGAGGGTCTTGCTCCGGCCTGTTCCCGCCGGAGGGCATGCCTGTCCTGCCCTGCCGCAGCAGCAATGACAGCACATTGAGCTGGATCTCGAAGGCCTGCCGGGCCCGCTTGCGCTGGCAGTCCAGGGTCAGGCCGGCAACAAAGCTCAGCAAAGCCGCCAGCATGCAGAATCCGGACACGATCACGGTCGGGAAGCGGGGTACGAGCCCGCTGGACATGTATTCGCCCAGCACAGGCAGGAACAGCCCCAGAGAAAGCAGGGCCAGCAGACAGGCCACCGACCAGAAGACCAGCAGGGGACGGTAATCCTTGAACAGGACGGCGATGGTCTTCAGGACGCGGAAGCCGTCCCGGAACGTGCTCAGCTTGGAAAAACTCCCTTCCGGCCGGTCGCGGTACTGGATGGGCATGGAGGCGATGCGGAAATTGTTGGCCAGGGAAAAGATGGTCATCTCCGTCTCTATCTCGAAGCCCTGCGAAAGGATGGGGAAGGATTTGACGAACAGGGGCGACATGGCCCGCATGCCCGTCATGACGTCCTCGATCTGCCGGCCGCGCTTCCAGAACATGTTGATGCAGCGGCGCACCAGCATGTTGCCGCAGTTGTGGAATGGGCGCTTGTTCTCCGTGAAGTAGGTGGAGGACAGCCGGTCGCCGATGACCATGTCCGCACGTCCTTCCAGCACGGGCGCGCACAGGGCCGCCGCCTGCGAAGCCGGATAGGTGTCGTCCCCGTCCACCATCAGATAACAGTCCGCCTCGATGTCACGGAACATGGTCCGCACCACGTTGCCCTTGCCCTGACGGGGCTCGGGGCGCACGATGGCACCGGCCTCACGGGCCAGACGGGCCGTTTCGTCGGTGGAATTGTTGTCATAGACATAGATATCGGCATCCGGCAGGGCCTGACGGTAATCCCTGACCACGTTCCCGATGGTCAGCGCCTCGTTATAGCAGGGGATCAGGACCGCGATCCTGTTGCCTTTCTTCTCAGTCTGCATATCCGCTCCTCGTGACCTGTGCATCGGCGTCCGCCGCTACCGGCGAACGCCGCAGCAACAGCCAGTCTTCATTCTCAAAAAGCAGGACACCGTAACGCAGCAACAGGGCTTTGTGCTCCACATGGCGCGTCAGCAGCAACGCGGCCTGCTCCGTACGCCAGACCTCCATATAGCCGGTGGCATCGGCCGCCATGCGGTGTTGCATGGCCAGCCAGCGCCGGGCCATATCCGGGTCGGCGGCATAATAGATGACGTTCCCGTCCTTGTGTACGGGCAGCATGGGCATGCGGGCAGCAAAGCGCACGGCCATGCAGTCTCCGTCAGTAAAAACCAGCTCTTCCGGTCCCGCCTGCGCGCGCAGGGCCTGCAGGGCATCCCGCAATCCCAGGGAATGCGCCTTGATCTGCCGGGCCTCTTCCGTATCCAGCCAGCCCAGACCGGTCATGTCCGCCAGGGCATGCCGGGCCGCCACCACCTGTTTGCCCTGCCCCAGCGACAGCAGGACGACAGCCAGCAGGATGACGAGGCCACGGCGCAGCAGGGGGGCAAGGCCCTGCCAGTACGGGGACAAAAGACAGGTCAGCAGCAGCCAGGAAAGCGGCACCAAAAAGCGTGTGCCCCGCAGGATCTCCTGACTCATGTTCTGCCGCCCCAGATGGCGGGCCAGCCACATCTCCAGGGCGCAGAGCACACAGCCGCCCGCGATGCCCAGCACCATGCCCGGCATGAGCCGCAGCAGGGTGCGCACCGGCCCGGCCAGCTGCTGTCTTTTTTTGAACAGTATGGCGGCTGCTACGGCCGCCGCGGGGAACAGCGGGACGGGGAAGGTATAATAGCGCAATATGTCCGCAAGGCTCTGCCAGACATCATGCCAGTCCTTGCTGTAACGCAGGGCGCGCACCTCGGCAAAAAGCCCGGTATACTCGGCCGGCGGTGCTGGTGTATCCGCAAGAAAAACTTTCAGATATATAACAACGGGAACTGCGAAGCTCAACAGATTCAGCAGGCTCAGGCCCGCGTGGCGCCACAGTCCCCTGTCCCGCCAGAGCAGGAAAAAGGCCATGAAGAACATGGCTCCGCCCATGAGGGCGCTGACCGTATGCACCAGCATGGCACAGCCTGACAGGAACATGACCACAGGCTGCAGCGAAGGGCGTTTGACGGCCGCACAGGCCGGCAGCAGAAGAAAGGGCCAGAGATCGGCATAGAAGATGCGCGGCACCGGATCCGAGCGCATGCTGCCCCAGAAGGTGCCGAACGACCAGTGCACGGCAATGCTCATCAGGATCGAGAGCAGGGCCGCCAGAGAGGGGCTGCGGAACAGGCAGCGCCCCAGGATGTAATAGGCAAGGAAGTGCAAAAAGACGCCCAGCGCGCCCACACGCAGCATGTCCGTGGCCGCATTGTCCCCGTCGGGGAGCAGACCCGCCAGGGCCGTCAGCAGGTTGGGCACGCCCGGATCCTGCGGGAAAAAAGACGCCACCGGGTCACGGGCAAAGGCCGCGGGGCATTCCCCGGCTTCCATGATCTGCGCGTAGTTCTGCAGGTCGCTGTCCATGCCGATGCCCTGGGGATTGAGGTCCAGCGTCCCCTGCAGGGCACACCAGCAGAACAGCGCGGCCAGCAGGACCAGAAGCAGATCCGCAAGCCGGTGTCTTTTGTGTTCAGTCTCTTTCATAGCGGCAGCCCGTCTCTTGATAGATGCCATCCCGCCGGTCTCAGTCCCGGCGGGATTCCTTTTCCGCAGCCTGCCGGCGGGCGGCCGCCAGCTCCCGGGCACGCCGGATCAGGCGCTGGTCCATGCGCCGCATGATCTGGCGGCTGTGCGTCAGGATGTACACCCCGCCCAGGATGCCCACGGCGCCGAAGGCCTCGCGGAAAGCAAAGTCCTCTCCCAGCAGGGTCACGCCCAGGACAACGCCCACCAGCGGCATGATGTTGAGGAAGATGGCCGCCTGCCCTGCCCCCACCACCTTGACCCCCATGTTCCAGAAGATCATGGCGCACACGCCGCCGATCCAGACGATATAGACCATACAGGCCAGGGTCGTGCCGCCCACGCTGTGCACGTCCAGCTGGCCGGTCAGCGCGGCGTAGATGAAGGTGCCCGCCGTCCCGAACAGCCCGGCCCAGGCCGTGGTCGTCAGGGGCGGAAGATGGCGCATGACGCGGAAGCCCGTCAGGGAATAGACGGCCCAGCCCAGCTGGGCGGTGAAGAACAGCAGATCCCCCTTGTTGAAGGAGATATGCAGCAATACGTCCATCTGTCCCTTGCTGACGAGGAACAGCGCCCCGGCCACGGAAAGCAGGATCCCCAGCAGTTCGATGGGCAGCAGGCGCTCGCGCAGGAAGATCAGGGCCACCAGCGCCGTCACGGCCGGAGTGGTCGTGGCGATGAGAGTGGCATTGCTGACCGTGGAGAGCTGCAGACCGGTGAACTGGGCGATATTGTTGAGCGCCACACCGGTGATGCCCATGAGCAGCAGGGCCGGCATCAGGCGCAGCGGCGGCAGGAGCGGCAGCCCCCGCCAGCGCATGAGCGCGAAAAAGGTGATGCTCATGAGCAGATAACGCACTGCGGTCATGGTGGACGGGTTCAGCTCCCGCATGGTGATCTTGACCAGCAGCGGCTGGGCGCCCCACAGGGCGGCCGTCAGGGCCAGCAGGGGCACGCAGTCCGGGATCGATGCTGGCCCTGTTCTGCGTCATACGCAGAGATAAGCCGGCACAGGTTCGCTACCTCTTTGAGATGATTGCCTTTTTATTTTTCAAAGGCAAATTGAACACTCCACCGGCTAAAGCCGGTGGATTCACCGTGGCGACTAAAGTCGCGTTCCGGCTAAAGCCGGTATGGCCCCTGCTGAAGCAGGCTGAAGTCATTCCCCCTCAATTCGGAAGGTTTCATCTGCATCTTCCTGTTGCGTGATGTATTGCTTAATGACCTCATCGGTCACATTGCCACTGCTGCAACAGAAATAGCCACGCGCCCACATATGACGTCCCCAGTACTGGCGGCGCAACAATGGAAATTCATTTATCATGGCATGCGCGGTTCGGCCTTTCAGTTGTTGCATCAACTTGCTCACAGCAAGGCTTGGTGAAATCGAAACGAAAAGATGGATATGGTCGGGTGCTATATGTCCTTTGAGAATTTCCACCTGATGCTTTTCACAGATGCCGCGTATCAGCGACCTGGCTCTCTGGGCGATGTCGCCTGACAAAATCTTTTTCCTGTACTTGGTTATCCAGACCAGGTGCAGGTGAATTGAAAAAACACTGTGGGAGCCTTTACGATAATTGCTCATGCCCACAGACTACAAAAGAAACGCTAAAGCCGCCACCTAAAGGTGGGGGTTTTACCCCTCCCTGAGTGGGACATTGAACACTCCACCGGCTAAAGCCGGTGGATTCACCGTGGCGACTAAAGTCGCGTTCCGGCTAAAGCCGGTATGGCCCCTGCTGAAGCAGGCTGAAGTCATTCCCCCTCAATTCGGAAGGTTTCATCTGCATCTTCCTGTTGCGTGATGTATTGCTTAATGACCTCATCGGTCACATTGCCACTGCTGCAACAGAAATAGCCACGCGCCCACATATGACGTCCCCAGTACTGGCGGCGCAACAATGGAAATTCATTTATCATGGCATGCGCGGTTCGGCCTTTCAGTTGTTGCATCAACTTGCTCACAGCAAGGCTTGGTGAAATCGAAACGAAAAGATGGATATGGTCGGGTGCTATATGTCCTTTGAGAATTTCCACCTGATGCTTTTCACAGATGCCGCGTATCAGCGACCTGGCTCTCTGGGCGATGTCGCCTGACAAAATCTTTTTCCTGTACTTGGTTATCCAGACCAGGTGCAGGTGAATTGAAAAAACACTGTGGGAGCCTTTACGATAATTGCTCATGCCCACAGACTACAAAAGAAACGCTAAAGCCGCCACCTAAAGGTGGGGGTTTTACCCCTCCCTGAGTGGGACAATAAATTGAAAACAATTTTCAATTCTGTTGACATCATTTTTCAATCATGGCATGTTTGCCCCAACAAAACACATTACCACAGGAGCCACCATGCCGAGATTGGAAAACCTTCCCCAGACCCGGATCTCTTTCCGCCGCAGTGCCAACAACCTGCACATCGCCACCGGCGAGGATCTGGATCTGGAACAGGCCCGTGCCATCCTGAACCTTATGCGCTGCCACAGCAACGACTGCAACAAATTCTTCATCGATGTGCGCCATGTGACCCGCATCCAGCCGGCGGCGGCCGCCGCCCTGCGCGGTGCGCCCCAGCCTTCCATCGCGCCGCAGCGCATCCACTACAAAGGCTCCCGCGGCTTCGAGCTGGCGACGAGCGGCAACAAGGTCCTCATTGTCCCTGAAAAGGCAAAGCATGTTTGCAAGGGCACCTGCCCCAACTGCCGCTGCAAGGACAAAAAGGCCCGCGCCAAGGCGCGGAATACGGCCCGGGCGGCCGTGGCGTCGGGGGGCGCCGCTGTTGCCTGATGGATGTGAACCTCAAACAGTAAGGAAGAAGGTCATGAAAAAAATTCTTACCCTCATGCTGGCTGCCGGCATGCTCCTGGGGGCCGCCAGCGGCGCCAAAGCCATCGATTTCAAAGCCTCCGGCGAATGGCTGGTGGGCTTTGGCCTTGGTGACGGCAGCCTTATCAAGGATGTGGACAACAAGAAACGCCATCACGAGGATACCTTCAATGCCGGTCAGCGCGTCCGCCTGCAGCTGGATGCCGTGGCCTCCGAATCCCTGTCCGGTACGGTGTTCTTCGAGATCGGCGACCAGATGTGGGGCAATGCCGAAAGCGGCGGCGCCCTGGGTGCCGACGGCAGGGAGGTGAAGGTCAAGAACGCCTACATCGACTGGATGGTGCCCAATACCGACCTCAAACTCCGCATGGGCTTGCAGGCCGTGGCCATGCCCAACGTGGCCGGCGGTTCCGCCATCATGGACGGTGACGCCGCCGCCCTGGTCGCCAGCTACCAGTTCAACGACAATGTGGGCCTGACCGCCCTCTGGATGCGCCCGCTCAACGACAATTATGCTGGCCGTGTCTATGGCGACAGGGAAGATTACCAGAAGAACTACTTGGACAACATGGACCTCTTCGCGCTCATGCTGCCCCTGAAGTTCGACGGTGTGGAACTGACCCCCTGGGCCATGTACGGCATGCAGGGCAAGAACACCCGCTTCAATGAAGGCGGCGTGGGTACGGCCGACGGCGCGCTGGACGTGACCCTGCCCGGCTATCTGCCCGGCATGAACGAGTTTGCCCTCGGCAAGACCAGCAAGGCCTACGGCTCCATGTTCTGGGCCGGTCTGCCCGTGGCCATCACGGCCTTCGATCCCCTGAACATCGAATTCGACATCAACTACGGCTATGTGGAAGCCATGGGCCGTTACGACGTGCTCAAGCGCGGTACGGACTTGGTGCGCGGCAACAGCAAGCGTGAAGGCTGGCTGGTCAAGGCCCTGGTGGAATACAAGATGGACTGGGGCACCCCCGGCATCTTCGGCTGGTATGCCTCCGGTGACGACGGCAACGTCAAGAACGGTTCCGAGCGCCTGCCCTCCATCGCCGGCGCGGGCAACTTCACGTCCTTCATGGGCGACGGCAACCTGGCCTGGGGCACCGGCTACAACTTCTACGACAACAATCTGACCTACGCCGGTACCTGGGGCGTGGGCCTGCAGATCGCGGACGTGAGCTTTGTGGAAGACCTCAAGCACACCTTCCGTGTGGCCTACTGGGGCGGCACCAACAGCCCCTCCATGGTCAAGTACATGGGTTCCGCCGTGGCCTGGAACGACACCACCGCCACCCAGGACGGTCCCTACCTGACCACCAACGACGGCCTGCTGGAATTCAACCTGGTCAACTCCTGGCAGATCTACGAGAACCTGGAAGCCAATCTCGAGCTCGGCTACATCATCAACATGATGGACAAGGACACCTGGGACAAGAGCTACGTCAGCGATCGTAACTGGTCCAAGCAGGATGCCTGGAAGGCCCAGCTGATCTTCGCCTACAGCTTCTAGTCCTCCCGGGGCGGGCATCCGCCCCTTTCCCGCGCGTGCTTCTCCTTCCCGCGCGCACTCCGCCGCCGCTGTTTTTGCAGGAACAGCGGCGGCCTCCTTTTTCCGGCGGCTGCCGGCAGGCTCATCCGGCGCCGTGGGCACCGGATGCAAGATGCTCCTGCCTAGGGCAGACGGGCATACTCCTCTTCGCTGACAGGCTCCAGCCACTGGGAGCGGCAGCCCTCACCGGGGACTTCTACGGCCAGATGCACGAACCAGCTGTCCCTGGCCGCGCCGTGCCAGTGCTTGACCCCGGCGGGGATGTGGACCACGTCGCCCGCGTGCAGTTCGCGTGCGGGCTTGCCCCACTCCTGATACCAGCCGCGCCCGGAGGTGCAGAGCAGTATCTGCCCGCCGCCGCTGGCGGCCTCATGGATATGCCAGTTGTTGCGGCATCCCGGTTCGAAGGTCACGTTACCGATGACGACCCCTTCGGTGGAAAGCATGTTCAGGTAACTGTTGCCGACAAAGTAGCGGGCATAGGCCGTGTTGGCACCGCCCTGGGCGAAAGGCCCCCTGTTTTCCTGCATGGTCGTTTCCTTTTGTTGATCGTTACATGTCACGCCCGGCCGGTATCGCCGGAGGTGCGGCCACACTGCCGGGCAGCCGCGGACGGACAGCGCCGTGTACCGCTCCCCGTGCCTGTCCCGTCAGCAGGGCAAAGACAGAGCCTTCCTGAGGCTGGGGAAACACATCCCCTCCGGCGCTCTTGCACAGTCGTGCCGTCTGCCCGCGGACGCCACTGGCGGGCGTCTTCTCTCCCTGCCGTCTTTTGGTTACACTGGACAGGCAGCCCGAACCGGAGGTCCTCATGGCATCCTCAGCCCTGTCCATCAAAGAAGATATCCTTGCCGCCCTGAAAGACATCCTGATGCGGCACCTCCCCGCCCCGGAGATCCGCCCCAGCCCCATCGACGGTCTGGTGCTCGTCCGGCGGGAGGACCCGCCCGCACCTGACCGCTGCTTCGAAAGACCGCTGGTGTCCGTCATCGTCCAGGGGAGCAAACGCTCGCTCATCGGCTCGCAGGAATTCGTCTTCCGGCGGGGCCAGTTCCTGGTCTCCGGCATCGACATGCCCAGCTCGTCTTCCTTTTTCGATACGGCTCCCGGACAGCCTTTCCTCTCCCTCTTCTTCTATCTGGACAGGCAGATCCTGACGGACCTCATGCTCAGGATGCGGCCTGCGGGCAAAACGCCGCAGGAAGACGGCCCCGGCGTCGCCGTGGCGGATGCCGAACCGGAATTCCTGGAAGCGGTGCTGCGCCTGGCCGAGCTGCTGGACAAGCCGGAGCAGATCGCCATCCGCGCCCCCATGATCCTGCAGGAGCTGCACTATCTGCTGCTGATCGGGCCCCTGGGCCATGTGCTGCGCGGACTCTATGCCCAGGGCTCGCAGAACAGCCAGGTCTTGCAGGCCGTCTCCATCCTGCGCCGGGATCTGGGGGCCCCGGTACGCATGGAGAGCCTGGCACGGCAGGTGGGCATGTCCCTGTCCACGCTCCATCGTCATTTCAAGACCGTCACCGGCCTGAGCCCCCTGCAATACCTCAAGCAGCTCAGGCTGCACGAGGCCCAGCGCCTGATGCTCATGGAAGACATGCGCGCGGCCTCGGCGGCCCTTTCCGTAGGCTATGAGAGCGTGACCCAGTTCAGCAGGGAGTACAAACGCATGTTCGGCGAACCGCCCCACCGGGACATCCAGCGGAAACGCACGGTTGCGCCTCTGGGCGAAGCCGGGGCGGGCGGCCTTTAGGATACGTCCGCGTCATCCGCCTGCGGGCCGGCCCTGTTCCGCGCCGGTGCGGCCCGTCCTCGTAGGGCCGCGCCCTTCCTGACCTCAAGACCATCCCGTCATTCCCGCATGCCCCGGCAACAGGAACACAGCCGGGGCGCGCGGGGACGCTATCGTCCTGCCGGGTGCATTAGGCCTCCGGCAGCACGCTGTTGACGCAGGCAAGGGCGTTGAGCGTGCGGGGGAAGCCGATGCAGGGCAGCATCTGCAGCAGGGCATCCACCAGCAGCTGCTTGCCGTTGCCCACGGCGGCATTGCCCTGCACATGGGCCTTGACCTGGACCTCACAGCCGCCCAGCGCGCTGATGATGCAGAAGGTCAGCAGCTCCCGCAGCGGCAGATCAAGCCCCGTGCGCGTATAGATGTCGCCGAAGCAGAACGCGGAAAGATGCCGGACGAGGATCTCTCGCTGTCCTTCAGGGGCCGAAGCGTGCATCTTGCTGATGGCATCCCCGAAAATACCGGTCTGTACGGCAAGGCCTTTTTCAAAGCGGTCTTCTTCGCTCACCGTGCCGCCTTCAGGCAGGGGCAGGGCGATACCGGCGGCCTCCAGGGCGGCATCCGCATGGCGCAGGGCCGCCTCCGTCCGCGGGAAGCCGATATAGGGCGCGCACTGGTACAGGGCCTCGCGGATCTCTTCGGGACGCACGCCCTGATGCAGGGCGGCCCGTGTCTCCTCCCCTATCCCCTCCGGCGTCTGGATGGCGGCCAGGACGACCAGGGTGATGAGGCGGCGCCGACGCGCATCCAGGCAGCCCTGTCCGGCGATCTCGCCGTATTCCAGGCGCTCCCGGATAGCCGCCAGTTCGGGATCCGTCCCGGCCAGTGCCGGGGCCCCCGTCTTGCCCAATTCCTTCCTGTACGCTTCCGCTTTCTGCATCCTGTCCATGGTGTTCCCCACGATATCTTCAACGGTTGTGCCGGATGCCCCGGCATGAGAAAGACGGCCCGCTGCCGCATACCGGGGAACGCAACGCAAAGATGCCTCCTGCTCCCCGTCGATGCAGACCGGAAGGCTCCGCCCTTTTCCGGCAGATCCCGTCCGGGCAACGGACCTTTGTCCTGTGCTTACCGGGATACGCCGCCCCGGCTGCCGGGTACAGACCTGCTCCTGGCAAATAGTTGCCCAAAACTGTCGCGGGATGGCCCACGAAAAAGGGGACACCTTGCGGTGTCCCCTGCGTATGTTCGCTGAAAGGCTGCGCCACGGCAGCCGGGCGGGATGGGCTAGGCTTCTTCGGTATCGCGCACCACTTCGAGGATGCCGGACTGGCCGCGGATGGCCTCGATGACATCATAGAGCTGGGTGGCGTTGCACACTTCCACGGTCAGGCGCAGTTCTGCCCGGCCGTCCACCAGCGCCCGCGAAGACAGCGCCGTGATGTTGATGCCCTGCAAGGCCAGGAGCTGGGCGATGCCCGCCAGCACGCCGCTGCGGTTCTGGGCCAGGATGAAGATACCGGCCTCGTAGGGCTTTTCCTCCTCGCCGTCCCAATGCACGGAGATGAGGCGCTCCGGCTCCATATTGGCCACATTGGGACAGTCCGCACGGTGGACGGTGACGCCCATGCCGCGGCTGATGTAACCGATGATGGGGTCCCCCGGCACCGGGTTGCAGCACTTGGCAAAACGCATGAGCACGCCGTCACAGCCGGAAATGCCCACGCCGTCGCTCTTGCGCTTTGCGGCTTCCTTGCTTTCCTTGATGGTGGGCGTGGCCGGTTCCGCGGCTGCGGCATTATCGGGATGCAGGACGGCATAGAGCTTGTTGAGCACACGGCGCGGCGTGATATGCGCATAGCCCACCGAAGCCACCAGCTCGTCCACGTTCTCGAAGTTCATCTCCTGCGCCACGATGGCCAGCTGGCCGTCTTTCAGGGCGCGCGCCACATTGAGGTTGACCTTGCGGCCTTCCTTTTCCAGCATGTCGCGGCCCAGGGCCAGGGCATGGGCGCGTTCCTCGGTACGCAGGTAGCGCTGGATGCGGCTGCGGGCGCGGGCCGTCTTGACGATCTTGAGCCAGTCGCGATTGGGGTTGCGCGAAGGATCGGTGATGATCTCCACGATGTCGCCGTTCTTGAGCGGCGTGCCCAGCGGCATGAGGCGGCCGTTGATCTTGGCCCCGGCGCAATGATGGCCCACCTTGCTGTGGATGTGGAAGGCGAAGTCCAGCGGCGTGGCGCCTTCGGGCAGTTCCTTCACATCACCGGCAGGGGTATAGACGTAGACCTCGTCCTTGAACAGGTCCAGCTTGAGCGAATGCATGAATTCGCGCGAGTCCGCTTCGTCGCCCTGGCGCTCGAAGATCTCGCGCAGCCAGGAGAACTGTTCCAGGTCCTTGGAGTTGACCCGGCCTTTTTCCTTGTACAACCAGTGCGCGGCCACACCGTGTTCGGCCTGCCGGTGCATCTCTTCGGTACGGATCTGGATCTCGATGCGCTCGCCCTCGGGCCCGATGACCGTGGTATGCAGGCTCTGGTAGCCGTTGGCCTTGGGCATGGAGATATAGTCCTTGAAGCGCCCGTGCACCGGCTTCCACTGCGAGTGCACCAGACCGAGCACCGCGTAACAGTCGCGGATGTCCTTGACCAGCACGCGGAAGGCCATGATGTCGTGCATCTCGTCCAGGGTCAGGGACTGGGACTGCATCTTTTTGTAGATGCTGTACTTGTGCTTGATGCGCCCGTAGACCTGCCCTTCCAGACCGTTGGAAGCCAGCAGATCCTGGATGAGGGAGACCACCTTTTCGATGATCTGCTTTTCCACTACCTGATGCGCGTCCAGCCAGTGGTCGATCTGGTTGTAGATGTCCGGCCGCAGGTATTTGAAGCTCAGGTCCTCCAGCTGGCGCTTGAGCAGGTACAGGCCCAGACGGTTGGCCAGGGGCGCGTAGATGTCCATGGTCTCCTGGGCGATGCGGCGCTGCTTGTGGGGCTTCTGGAAATCAAGGGTGCTCATGTTGTGCAGGCGGTCGGCCAGTTTGACCATCAGCACGCGCATGTCGTGGCTCATGGCCAGGATCATCTTGCGGATGTTCTCGGCCTGCGCCTCTTCCTTGTTCTCGAAGACGATCATGCTGATCTTGGTGACACCGTCCACGATGTCGGCCACGTCTTCGCCGAACTTGTCGTCGATCTCTTCGATGGTGGTGCCGGTGTCTTCCACCGTATCGTGCAGCAGGCCCGCCGCCACCGTGGGCTCGTCAAAACCCATGTCGGCCAGGGTATAGGCCACGGCCAGCGGATGGGACAGATAGGGCTCGCCCGAAAGGCGCGTCTGCCCCGCGTGAGCTGTGGCGGCGAACACATAGGCCTTCTGGATCAGCTCCAGATTGGCATCATGGTTGTTGGCCGCCACCTTGTCGAGAATTTCCTGAATACGAATCATAGCGTCCTGTCAGACGGTAAAAAGTTGACGATACCGGTTTTGTCCATGTTCGGCCAACTGTCCCGGCTTGTCAATGACGACGGCCCGGAAGGCAGGGACAGGCGGAGAAAGCTCCCCCGGCCCGGGGAGGGCCGATGCAGGCCTCCCGATTGTCCGCAAAGGAGCCGCGCTGTCGGATCTCTCTCAGCCCTCCCGTGCTCTCCTTGTTGCCGCCGGGATCTCCGGGGCCTGTGAACAGCAGGAGGCCGCCCCCGAAGGAGCGGCCTCCCGACAAGCATCATGGTCTGTCCGTGCAGACCGGCATCAGTTAGTTGTCGTGATGCCAGCCCAGGAACATCTTGTAGGCCGGGTTGTCGGTCTCATCCACATGCGGGTAGCCCATACGGTCGACGCGGGCCAGGAACTCCTCGAAGTCCTCGCGCCGCTCTTCGGGAACTTCCACCCCCAGCAGCACGCGGCCGAAGTCCGCCCCGTGGTAGCGGTACTGGAACAGGGTGAAGTTGTAGGTCACGCGCATGGCGTCCATGAAATTGAGCAGGGCGCCGGGCCGCTCGGGGAAGAAGAAGCGGATCAGGCGCTCGTTGTGCACCTGGGGCGCGTTGCCGCCCACCATATGGCGCAGATGCAGCTTGGCCAGCTCGTTGTCCGTAAGGTCGCAGGCGCTGAAACCGGCAGCCCGCAGGTCTTCCAGCACGGAGGCCACCTCGTCGCTGTTCTTGATGTCGATGCCCACCAGCACATGGGCGTTGACCGGGTCGGCGAAGCGGGTGCACAGCTCGGTGATGTTGCGGCTGCTGATGGCCTGCACCAGCTGGCGGAAGCTGCCCGCCTTCTCGGGGATGGTCACGCCCAGCAGGGCTTCGCGGTTGGCACCGAAGCGCGCCCGTTCGGCCACATGGCTCAGACGGTCGAAATTCATGTTGGCGCCGCTGACCACGGCCACCAGGGTGGTGTCGCGCAGGTTGCCCGCGCGGGCATAGGCACGCAGACCGGCCAGGGCCAGCGCACCGGCCGGTTCGGCCACCACGCGGGTATCTTCAAAGATATCCTTGATGGCGCCACAGATGGCGTCCGTGTCCACGGTGATGATGTCGTCCAGCAGGTCGCGGCAAAGGGCGAAGGTCTCCTCGCCCACCAGTTTCACGGCCACGCCGTCGGCGAACAAGCCCACGTCCTTGAGCTCCACACGATGCCCGGCCATGATGGAACGGCGCATGGCGTCGGAGTCCACGGGTTCCACGCCGATGACGCGAATCTCGGGCCGCAGGTTCTTCACATAGGCGGCCACGCCGGCGGCAAGTCCGCCCCCGCCGATGGGCACGAAAATGGCGTGAATGGGGTCGGGATGCTGACGCAGGATCTCCATGCCGATGGTGCCCTGTCCGGCAATGACATCGGGATCGTCAAAAGGCGGGATGAACACGTAGCCGGTCTCCTTGATGAGATCCAGCGTATGCCGCCAGGCATCGCTGAAAGACTCACCGAACAGCACCACCTGTCCGCCCAGACGGCGCACGGCATCCACCTTGATGGCGGGCGTGGTCACGGGCATGACGATGACGGCTTCGCATCCCAGACGGCGGGCGGCCAGGGCCACCCCCTGGGCATGGTTGCCGGCCGAGGCGGCGATGACGCCGCGGCGCAGCTCTTCGGGAGAAAGACGGGCCATCTTGTTGTAGGCGCCGCGCAGCTTGAAGGAAAACACAGGCTGCAGGTCGTCCCGCTTGAGCAGCACGCGGTTGCCCAGGCGGCGGGAAAGGCTCACGGCCTCATCCAGCGGGGTCTCGACGGCCACGTCGTAGACCCGGCTCAACAACACCTTGTTCAGGTACTCGCTATGATTCGACATGGAAAACATCCCTTGTAAAAACGGTGCGCCTGCTCACGCCAGAGGCAGGCGGAATCTTTGGAGCATATACCCATTACACACGCCCCACAAGGGGCCGGGGAGCCGCCTTTCCGCAGAACAGCGGCTTTTCCGGCCACGGATGCCCCTGCGGCCCTTTCCTCAGGCCCGTCACGTCCTCCTGTACATGGCGACAGCAGCAGACATGCCCCGGGCCCGAGCCCGCCCTCTCTCCCACGGGCCGCCACCTGACGGAACCAGCCGCACATGGGTCTTCCTGCCATAAAAAAAGACCGCCATCCCACGGACGACGGTCTTTTTAGCCAAACGGTCTTTTCCTGCCCGTCAAGAGCAGTCCTCCTGCGCCTGCGATCGCTGTCCCGCCCCAGCAGGAAGCGGTACGGAAGCAGTCTATTTTTTCAGGGCCAGCGAATCCACAATGGCCTGGGCCTGGGCATCATCCACCTTCCCGGCCAGCAGGACGAGCACATGCCGGTCAGCTCCCAGAGCCAGCACGCCCCGCATGGGGATGTTCCCCGCATGGCCCTGCATCTCGTAGACATCATCGGCCCGGGGCCGGACATCCGGCGCGTCCAGCATCTTGCGGTACTCCTCCACGATATCGGCACGGCTGCGCGCACCGTTGAGACCTGTCACCAGGCTCACCATGATGCCGGCATCCGGGGAAAGCATGGTCACGGAGCCTTTGTCCTGGGCCTCGATGGTCCAGCCTTCGGGGATGTCTACCGTGAAGAAACTGTCCGCCCCCAGGGGGGAAGCGAGGACGGGCACGGCTCCCCAGAGGAAGCAGCACAGCAAGATAGCGCAGTATTTCATGCTTGATCTATTACCTGTTTTTAAGATGACAGACAAAGCCCGCTCAAGCTCCGTCCGCGTTCTCCCCTTCATACAGCTTCTGGCGGCAGGATCAGTGCCGCATGCCGAATTCCTTGCACACAGCGATGATGAAGGCCAGCATGAAGGAAAAAACAGCCATGGCACCGAAGACGATGGCAAGGATGCTCAGATTGTCCACGAAGGGCGATGCCATATCCCCGTAACCGGCACTGGACCATGCAGAAAAACAATAGCCATAGCTGGATACGAAGAGCACCAGAAAGGCCAGCGCCACGAAAGCCAGCCTGTCACGGGAGGCCAGGCGCGCCAGCAGGCTGACGCCGCGACCCGGCAGATGCGTACCGGCCAGCCCGGCCGCCACGACCCCCAGCCCCATGACCTGCATGCCCAGCATGAGCAGCATGGCAAAGGTCACGAAACTTTTGTTGGCAAAGGTCACACTGCCCACGGACAGCGGACCGGAGAGCAGGAGCAGCACGCCCAGCAGGCCCACGCCCATCAGGGCCAGCGCCGGATACATGTACAGCCAGTGCGGCGCATAGGTCAGCAAAAAGCACAGGTGGCGCCAGCCATCGCGCCAGGTACGCAGATGCGGCGGACGGCTGCGGCCATCCTGGGCCAGCGTGGTGGGGACCTCGGCCATGCTGAGGCCGTAAAGGGAGGCCTTGACCACCATCTCGGAGGCGAACTCCATACCGGTGGTCTTCAGGTCGCAGTGCCGAATAGCCTCGGTGTTGAACCCACGCAGACCGCAATGGAAATCGCCGATGCTGATACGGAAGAACAAACGACCGATCCAGCTCAGGACCGGGTTGCCCAGATAGCGATGGAGCGGCGGCATGGCCCCGGGAGCGATTCCGCCCTTGAAGCGGTTGCCCATGACCAGATCCACGCCCTGACGCAGCTTGTCCACAAAGACCTGAAGGCTGGAGAAATCGTAGCTGTCATCGGCATCGCCCATGATGGTGTACTTGCCGCGTGCGGCAGCGATCCCCCCCAGCAGGGCCGCGCCATACCCTTTCTGCGCCACATCCACCACCCGGGCCCCCAGGCCGCGGGCTATCTCCTGGGACCCGTCCGTACTGCCGTTGTCCGCTATCAGCACTTCCCCGTCGACTCCGGAGCGTTCTAGATAGGCCTTGGCCTTCATGATGCAGGTGGCCAACGTCTCGGATTCATTCAGGCAGGGCATCAGGATAGTCAGTTCACAGGTCTGTTCCATAGCATTTCCCCTCGATGGGGACACGGCCGTACCGCATCTCCCTCATTACCGGCCAAGCTCTGCCGGCAACACGATCTTTTCAGGCAGCTCCCGTTCCCCTTCACGCCAGGCATCAAGACGCAGGAGGAGCGGGAACGCTTCACCTTCACACAAACCCAGCTCCTTGCCGTAACGCGCCACGAAGTCGGCAGGGACGCGCCACAGGAGCAGATAATCCACCTTCTGCCGTCGGGCCGTGGCCCGCAGGTCGGCAGGCAACCTGCCGCCGAGCAGGGCCGTCTCCGGCGTATCATGGGGATTGAATACGATGTCATTTTCCACCGGGGCTTCCTGTCTGTCCGGCATCAGATAAAACTGGCAGGCATTCCCGTACAGGTACTTCTCCTGGCCTACCACGAGCCAGTACCGGGCCCCTGGGGCCGACGCCCGGGCCACGATCCGGGCCGCCTGATCCATCTCTGCCATGTTGGCCGGCAACCCCACAGGACGCATGAAGAAAAAGAGGGCCATACCAGTTCCCAGAAGGAATATGCCTCCCTTGACGATGCGTCGTGTCAAAAAGGGACGGCAGCGCATGCCGGACTCCAGAGCCGCCATAAGGCCGGCAACAAGGAACGGAGCGATGGCCACAGCGATATAACGTTCATAGCTCGCGGCTCGTCCCTGCTCTTCCGGGGTCATATACATGATGGTCACATAGGCATGGGCCAGCATCCAGCAAAAGAAGCCGCATAAAAGTATCCCCAAAGCAACATACTGGCTGCCCCGGAAACATCGTTGGCCTTTCGCATCCTTTTTGACAATAAAGTACACGCTCAGGAGCAACAGAAATGCCGTCCCTGTCACGACGGGAAGATCCCCGACATACGGGATGGCGAAAAGATCCGTCAGGAAAAATGCTTGGACATACTTGGAGATGACCAGCTGCACGACAGCCGGATCAAACGCATTCGCCATCCTGGCAGAAAGCTGGGGAACGTGCTGCAAAATATGGATCTGCAGATACCAGCGCCAGAGCCCCCAAAAAAGAAGGCAGGCCCCTCCCGGAAGAACAAGCATCCTCCCTGTCTGGCGCAACTTTTGCCCTGCAGGCGCGACAAGAAAGGTCACCACTGCCGTGGTGCCCAGGATGCACAGGACCAGCAAACACCCCGTCACTTTGCACAGGATCAGAACCGGCAGCCCAAGGAACAATACCGTACGCGTCAGGAACGTATTCCCGGCAAAGACCAGAACCAGTGCGGGGACAAGAAACAAGGCGGCCTGCAGACTCTCGGCATAGCCAAACAGGTAGGAGAAAAAGCGTACCGGGGTGCCCAGGGAGCGCAGCAGGCCGAACGTCAGCAGAGCGCAGAAGCAGACCGGCCAGAACGAAAGCCCTCGTTCCCGGGCCAGATGGATGACGACACCGGTGGCAGAAAGCAGGACGGCTCCTTCGCCCAGGGCTATGGCAGGCTCCGAGAACGTCCCCATGGGCTGGAGCAGGGCCTGCAGGATGGTGACTATGGGGGGATAGAGCAGCACCGAATCATGGCGGGGCAGGACGGAGCCCCAGGCCCAGAGGCTGTTTTCCTGCACCAGATGCTTGACGAAGCCCCCCCAGAAGTATTCGTCCCAATAGACGAGCCTGGCCCCGGCATAATGCCAGGCGAACAGGAGCAATAGGCCCGCGAAGAGCAAGGAGGGAGCGGCCGTCCACATATAGCGCCGCCGCGGCGCCCCCGCGGTGAACAGCGAAAGACAGACAGGCAGCAGGGAAAGGAAGGAGAGGACAGCCACAGCAAGGCGGACTTCATGATACACGCCCCCCATGGCCGCGAGGACCTGCAGCAGGGCTGTCACGCAGACCGCCAGGAAGGGGGCGCACCAGGGTGCAGCCAGACGCCAGGCCAGAAAGATGCTCAGGCAGGTCAGTGATCCGATAAAAAACAACGGTGCCTCCTCGAAGCATTGCTATGCAGCACAGGGCAGATGGCTGCCGTGCCGTATCCGCCCCGGCATCCACGACCAGAGGACGGCTGCCAGACAAGTACGCAATATCGCGACAAAGGGCAAATCTGACGCCACAGCTTGCAGGTCAGGGCTGGCCCAAGGCAGAGGCCCGGAACGGTTCCGCCTGGCCGCCGGCAGACCGCTTTCCTCCTGCTGCCTGCGCTTTTTCTCCTCCCGCAGAAGGACGTGTAGAGCCTACCCTTCCCCAGACGTGCGGGCAAGCCTCTTCTCATCCCTTGGCGTTGCCTTGCGCACCGGCATCCTGTCCGCACTGCAGGCTGCTGAAGATACCTGCCCAGAGATAGGACGAGACAGGAGCAGCCTTATTCCCCAGGAAACCACACTTTCCCGCGCAAGATACACCGAGCCGCCCCTTCTCTCCTGGAACAAAAAACAGGGAGGAGCCTCTGCCCCTCCCTGTCAGTAACGTCCTGTTTTGCACCGGTACTTCTGTCCGGTTTGACGGTCTGTGCTAGCCCTGACCGCCACGGGTCTGAGCCCGGCTCTGGAATTTTTCCCTGTCCACCACCACGCGCTCGTGGGTCCCCTCTCCGATGGTGCCGACCTCGTCATAGGCAGCCACGGAAAAAGTCAGACCGCGCCCGTTGGCCGAGACCGCCGTCAATTTCGCCTCAAAGCGCACCTTCATGCCGCAGGGGGTCGGCGCCATGTGGCTGATGTCCACACGGGTACCCACGCTGGTCATGCCTTCGGGCAGGCAGGGACGCACAGCTTCCATGGCGGCCCGTTCCATGCCCATGATCATCATGGGCGTGGCCAGCACCCGGACCTCGCCGCTGCCCACCTGCGCGGCCAGCAGGCCTTCTTCCACCGTCGTTTCCCACTGCCCTGTCATCCCGGCTTTCGGCATGATCTCCATGATGTCCCTCCCTGTTGCGGATACGGCTGTCTTCTGTTCCTGAACAGGATCGGCCTTCCTGTCAAGCCGGATGCCCCTGTACTCCGACAGCCAGTGGTACCAGGCAGCCACATCGCCGCGCAGACGGTCATCGAGGCGGGCCAGTGCCGCCTCCCGCAGTTCCTGCGGCACACCGCCGTAAAAAGCCTCGGCTATGCTCCCGGCGATGGCGGCCTGCGTGTCGCTGTCACCGCCCAGCCAGACGGCATTGCGTACGGCCTTCTCGAAGGAACGGCTTTCCAGAAAGGCGATGATGGCTTCGGGGACGGACTCCTGACAGCTCTCCTTATGACGGTACGCGGGCCTGATCTCGGCCAGGCTGCGGGCCAGATCATACCCGTAGCGGGAAGAGACATAGTCACGGATGGCATCCCGCCCGGCCCCGTCCCGGGCCAGGAAGATGGCTGCGGCCGTGGCGCAGGCCCCCTTGATGCCCTCGGGATGGTCATGCATCACGGAGGCGCTCAGGGCCGCATAGCGTTCCGTTTCTTCCAGACTGTCACAGGCCCAGCCCACGGGTGAGACGCGCATGGCCGAACCGTTGCCGAAACTGTTGTACGGCGCGCGGCTGCCTGTGACGATCCAGCGAAAAAAACGCTGACCGTAGCCCGCCCGGCTGTAAGCACGGCCATATTCGTGCATGGCGTCGATGAAGGCCTCCCGGCAGGCCTGTTCCTGCCCATAGGCCTGCATCAGCCCGCGGGCCACGGCCACGGTCATCACCGTATCGTCCGTGAAGCGGGAACGGGGAGAAAACAAAGGAAAGGCCTCCGCAGCCCCCTGCCACGGATGGAACTCGTAAGGACTGCCCACCATGTCACCGATGATGGCTCCCAGCATGATCGATCTCCTTGATACACGGCGCCTCATGGAAACGTCCTGCCCGTTCTTCTCCAGCAGGGAGGCTGCATCCCCGGGATGGCGCACTTCAAAGAAAAAAAGCTGGACGTGGCCGCAGAGACCAGCCCTCCAGCCCTGGACAGCCTGTCCGGGAACAAAGATAGCGCCAAGGCGGAGCGTTTGCCACCATCACGACGGCGCACCTCACGGCACCTCTCGTTCCCGGATGCGGCATTGTTCACCGACGGCCCGCAAGCCGGAGCCCCGGTAAACGCTAGATCTTTCTGTACTTCCCCTTGCGGCAGACATGGCAACGGCCATTGGGCACAGCCGGTTTGCCGTACCAAAGGGGCTCTTGGTGGTACCGCAGGCACCGCGCTGGCCTCCGGCGCTCACCGTATGCCGTTGCAACGGACATCACCGCAAACATCACATTTATAGATCGTTCCCGGAAAACCGCAGGTGGGACACACTGGCATGACGTACCTCTCAGGGTTGAAATGACACTGTCCGGCAGTGAATGCCCCATCCTGCTGCGGGATCGTTCCAGATCGCGGGTCATGTGAAAATTCTTTGTTCTTTTTTGTTATCCTGCGTGTATCATTGACCGATTATAATAAACAACCGTTTCTGTTTTTCATCTTTCAAGCACTTTTTTCCACCTGCGGTCCCTGCCGTCCAAAGACAGTGAGGAAAGCACCGAACATATCCACGCTTTCCACCAGGGCCTGCCGCGAGTGTCCCTGCCGGTCACGACAGCAGGCGCAGGACGGCGTGTCATGCGCCAAGGCAAACGGGGAATAGTCTGAACCGGAATGTCGTTTCGTTGGCGTGCTGACCGGGCATTTTCCCGGCCAGATCTGGCGTCATGACCATGCGCAAAAGATGGATCATTTGCCGTCCTGCCGGGATACCTCACAGAAAGGCCCGGCAGGAAGATGTCGCATGGGCACAAAAAAAGCCCTCACGGAGATTTCCGTAAGGGCTTATTTTTTATGGAGCCAGCTAAGAGACTTGAACTCTTGACCTGCTGATTACGAATCAGCTGCTCTACCAACTGAGCTAAGCTGGCGGACGGCTTGTTGTGTCAAAATATGGCCGGACTGTCAAGCGGAAATATGCCCGGCCCCGGGATCAGTCCGCAGTCCTTTCCAGATACAGGAGGATGACGTGCAGGCTGCGGCTGACTTCCTCGGTATGGCCCAGCCACCAGCGGACCTTTTCGCCGGGCCAACCCAGTTTTTCCGCCACGGCACGGGCCACGCCCGCCACATTGAGGATGGGATGGCGCTGGAAGACCTGCGGCAGTCCGTAGGTCAGATTGCAGGCAAGACATTTTCCGGGACGCTGATGCAGCTCAAAGGCCAGTTCCGCCTTCCCTTCTCCTTCGGAGCGGCAGACCAGAACGATGTCATAAGCGCCTTCCTCAGCGCCGCCGAACAGTGCGTCGAAAAAAGCCTCAGTGCGTTCCGGAGGGAACACACTTTCAAGAAAGGCCTTATCAAGAACCTTGCTCATATTGCCTCCAGCCCGACAACGGGCAAGAAAATTTCAAAAGCTAAAGATAGCGTTTTTTTTCATAAAAGACAAATCCGCCCGTCAGCAGGGCAGGCACAGGGGCCGCAGCCAGTCCGGCACACAGGGCAGGTCCCGCAGGCAGACGTCCTGCCGGGGCAGGCGCTCCAGCCGGAAATCCGCCAGCAGATCCGCTGCCGCCAGCGGTCGCATGTCCGGGCGCAGGCCTGCCAGACGGGCCAGCACGCCCACGATCTCCGCCGCCGCGACGCCCTGGCGGCGCAGCTCGCGCACCCCCAGGCTCTGATGGCGCTTGGCCAGCCGCTCCCCCTGTCCGTCCAGCAGCAGCGGGATGTGCGCATAGGCGGGCGGTTCGAAGCCCCACAGACGCAGCAGGGCCAGCTGGCGCGGCGTGGACGTCAGTATGTCGCGGCCCCGCACCACCTGGGTGATGCCCATCAGGGCGTCGTCCAGGGCCACGGCCAGCTGGTAGGCCACCACGCCGTCGGAACGGCGCAGGGCAAAATCGCCGCCGCAGTCCTCCAGAGTGAAAGATTGCTCACCCAGCAGGCCGTCCTGAAAATGGAAACGTCCCTCGGGGCAGCGCAGACGCAGGCAGGCACGCCGCCCCCGGGCCTCGCGCTGACGCCGTTCTTCCGGGCTCAGATGACGGCAGGTACCTGGATAGGGGGCCCCGGCATCATCCACATGGGGGGCTCCGGCCAGCTGGCGCAGCTCCTTGCGGGTGCAATAACAGGGATAGACCAGCCCGGCACGATCCATGGCATCCAGCGTCGCATCATACAGGGCCGCGCGGGCGCTCTGAAAATAGGGGCCGCACGGGCCCTGCTCCGCCATGTCGCCCTCGTCCGGGATGGCACCGTCCACGGCCGGGCCTTCGTCCCAGTCCAGCCCCAGCCAGCGCAGATCCTCCACCAGAGCCCGGGCATATTCGGGACGCGAACGCTGGGGGTCGATGTCCTCCATGCGCAGGACCAGCGACCCTCCGGCGCTGCGCACCGCCAGCCAGGCCAGAAGGAAGGCCCAGGCATTGCCCAGATGCATGTAGCCCGTGGGGCTGGGGGCCAGCCGTCCCCGCACGGGACGGGAAGAGGCTGACGGCGCAGGATGGTAACGATAGGCTTGCAGGCTGCGGGGCAGTGCGCAGGGGATGGTCATGCCGCCTCCGAAAACGCCCGTACGGGCCGTCTGTGTATCATGAAGGATATGAACGAAAGGGGAAGGGCCCCCTGACAGGAGCGCCCTTCCCCTTTGGGAAAATCTGTCTGCGCGGAGACTATTTCTTGTTCCACGGCATGCGGGCCAGCAAAAGACCCAAGCCGCAGAAGCCCGTCACCCCGGCAAAGACCAGGCCCGCGCCCACGAAAGCGCTCAGCCAGAGCCACTGGGGCCAGACAAGGCTCAGGACCAGGCCCAGCAGCACCATGCCGCCCGCGCCGATCTGGATCTGGCGGAACATGGGCAGGCTGCGGCGGCTGCGCACCACGGGGAGACCGGCCTTGTCCCAGGCCGTGGCCCCGCCTTCCATCTGCCAGGCCTCACCGGCGGCCAGCTGTTCCAGAAGGTCGCTGTTGTTCTTGGTGCGGCGGCCCGAGTTGCAGGTGAAGACCACGGGCTTGTCCGTCACGGGGCGGAAATCCTGCCAGCGGATGACCGACAGGGGGGCGATCTCCGCGCCTTCGATGCGCAGGGACTCCACTTCATCAGGTTCGCGTATGTCCACGAGCCGGATCTCGCCGGCTTCCAGTTTCCTTTTGGCATCCTGGGGGCTCATGAGAGGAAGCATGATCGACTCCCGTATATGCCGGGCCCGGGGCCCGGGTCATGCCGCCCTCCCGTTGCGGACGAAAGGACGGACTATTTCTTGGTATTGCGTCCCTGCTTGCCGGAGCTTTTCTTGCTGCTGCTCTTTTTCTGGACGCTGCTCTTGCTTTTGCTGCTCTTGCTTTTGCTGCGACTGCTTTTCTTGACGCTGCTCTTCTTGCTGCTGCCCTTCCGGCTGACGCTGCTCTTGCTCTTGCTGCGGCTGTTGTTCTTCTTGACGCTGCTCTTCTTGTCCCGCGAGCTCTTCTGGCTGACACCGGCCTTGCTCTTGCTGCGGCTGTGCGAGATCTCGCGCACGGCCTGCTCTTCGGCATAGGCGGCCATGCGCAGTTCCTCAGCACTGAAGGCGTCGCTGCCTTCCACGCGCCGGGCTCCCATGAAGGTAGTTCTGAAATACGGGTCGTCAAGGCTGTTGATGCGCACGCGCGTCCGGCGACGGGGGCTGTGGACGAATTTCCCGTCCCCCACATAGATGCCGGTGTGGTAGCCGCGGCGGGGATGGTGGAAGGCCACGATGTCACCGGCGCGCATGTCTTCCACGCGGGTGATGCGCTTGCCTACGGCCGACTGTTCCCGGGCCGTGCGCGGCAGGTTGATGCCCACGCTCTTGTAGGCCCACTGGACGAGGCCGGAGCAGTCGAAGCCGCCGGGATTGCGCCCGCCGGGCACATAGGGGGTACCGATGGCGGAACGGGCCACCTGCACGGCCTTGGCCTGCCGGGGACCGCCCTCCTCGGCGCTTTCATCGAAAACGGCTTCATAGGAACGGCGGAAGCGGGCTTCCTGCGCCGCGCGCTGGCGCTGCGCATACCAGGATTCTTCAGGATAACCGGAAGAGCCGGACCCGGAATGGGAGGCGCAACCGGCGCTCAGGGCCAGCAGGCCCATGGCAAGGGGTATCAGCAGTCTTGGGACAAGACGCATGCTTTCTCCGGGGTAAGAAATCGCAACCAAAAACGGGGGAAAGGGCCCGGGCGGCAGGGAAAAGCCCCGCATGCCGCCGGCAAAGGGACAGTCCCTGAGGGGGACAGGACGACGGCCGGACAGCCTGCCCTGCCCCAAGGCCATACGAAACTTGGGCTTGAGAGTATTAGCACAGGCTGCTGTCAAGTGTAAAAAACTTTTTGGGGAAAATTTTTTGACCGCAGTATCGTGTAAAAAAAGGAAGCCGGGGCTCTCCCGGCTTCCTCAGGTGTGGGCTAGGCCTGTTCGTCCTGCGTTCGCAGGTCGCGTTCGATGCAGGCAAAGGCGTTGTGGCTGTGGATGGATTCCATGCTCTCCACTTCCACGCGGAACCAGCGCACATGCTCGTGCTCCGTCAGGCGCTGGGCCACGTTGCGCACCACGTCCTCCACGAAGGTGGGCTGGGCGAAGGCGTGCTCGGTGACGTATTTCTCGTCCTCGCGCTTGAGCAGGGTGTAGACGGCGGACGAGCCCGAAGCCTCGGCCATCTCGATGAATTCCTCGATCCAGCTGAAGCCCGACATGCGCACGGCCAGATGGATCATGGTGCGCTGGCTGTGCGCGCCCTCGCGGCTGATGGCCTTGGAGCAGGGGCACACGGTCATCACGGGCACGTCCACTTCCAGCAGGAAGGACTGGCCCTTCTCGTCCAGCTCGCCGGTCAAACGGCATTCATACGAGATGATGCTCTTGATGCCCGACGAGGGCGCGGGCTTGTGCACGAAATAGGGGAAGCAGAAGCGCACATAGGAACGGCGCGCTTCCAGACGTTCCTTGACCGTGGCCAGCAGGCGGCGCACCGACTGGTAGTTGATTTCGTCGTTCCATTCTTCCAGCGCTTCGATGAAGCGGCTCATGTGCGTGCCCTTGAACGAGGCGGGCAGATCCACACCAAGGTCCACCCGGGCCACGGTCTGGCGGCTGCCCTGGGCGCGGTCGCGCACCAGCAGGGGCACGGTGATGCCGCGGATGCCGACGCGGTCGATATTGATGGGAACCTTGGGGGCATGGCGTTGCACGTCTTCCATTATGCGAGATCCTGTCCTGTAGTTGTACCGCTGAAGGTGCCGTGCTTGACACCCTTGCAGGAAATGAGCTTGTCGGCCAGCGCCCGCACGCGGGCGGCCTCGCCTTTGAGGATGAGCACCTCAAGGCAGTTGTGATGGTCCAGATGCACATGCAGGGTGGCGATGATGATGTCATGCTCGTCGTGCTGCATCTGGGTCAGGCGGCGGGCCAGGTCGTTCTTGTGATGGTCATAGACCAGGGTCAGCGTGCCTGCGCCCTGGCCGTCGGCCTGTTGCCACTCCTCGGCCACAAGGGCCTTGCGGATGAGGTCACGGATGGCTTCGGAGCGGTTGCTGTAGCCCTTGACGGCGCACAGGGCGTCGAAAGGTTCCAGCAGCTCTTCATCCAGAGAAACACCAAAACGTGTCAGTTTTCCCATTGTTCGCCTCATGCGGCCGGGACACCGTCCGGCGGTGCCCGGTGGTGAATCTAGCAAAATCTTCCTGAAAATCCAGAGGCCTTTCCCCGCCCCTGCCCGCCGGAGCGGCGCCTTTCACGAAAAAACGTGCCTGGAAAGGGACGGACAGGCCGGATGTCGGCCACAGGTGCGCGCCCGTCATGCCGGGCCGCTGCGGCAAGGGATACAAAAGGCCCCTGCCTGCGCATGTTGCCGCATGCCTTGCGGGGACAAGCCCCTCACGCAGGCTACCGGGGCGGGAGGGCTCCAGGGCCCACGATCCGGGCCTACGCGGGCCGGACGCGGCGGCGTATCTCCCATACGGCCACCGTGACGGGCACAGGCTGGGCATACAGGGGTTCCACACGCTCGGTGAACACGCGCCGCCCTTCCAGACCGCCGCCGTGCAGGGCCTGCAAAAAGGCCTCGTACACGCCGCGCCCGGGCTCGGCCACCCAGGCCGCGCCGTCATCGGCCAGCACATGGGAAAGAAAGTGCATCACCGGCGCCACGAAGCGCTTTTCGTACATGATGTCGCCGCCCCACAGGCGGAAGATGCTGCGGGGCCGCACGGCGGGCTGCCGCCAGTCCATGACGGTCCACAGGGGCGAGGACACCCCGTTGTGCCGGGCGTTGAGGCTGGCGAAGTGCAGGGCCTCTTCCTCATAGTCCATGCCGATGACCTGCGCGCCCAGCCACTGGCCCACCATGGCCGTGAGGCCCAGGCCGCAGCCCAGGTCGAGGCAGGGACGCCCGGCGATCTCGGCGCGGCGCTCTTCCAGCCAGCGGCACAGGGCGATGCTGGACGGCCACAGTTCCGTCCAGTAAGGCAGGCGTTCGTCCTCGAAGTTCTGCGGATCGTCCAGCATGGCGTTCCACAGGGTCTCCAGGTCGGCGGCGCGCTGCAGGCGCCACAAACGGCCGCAGGCCCGCACGGAGATGAAGGGCGTGTAGGCCGTCAGGCCGTGGCTTTCCTCTTCGGCTCCGGGAGCGGTCTCCGCCGCCGGAGCTTCCGTACTGTTGCAGGCCAGTCCGGCCTGCTCCAGCAAGTTTCCCAATCGCGTATCCATCCCGCAAGCATAGCGTATCGGCCCCCATCTGTACAGACGGACGGATTGTGTCCTGCCCCCCCTTTTGCTATGCTGCGCCCGTACCTGCACGCACGGATGCGGCCCGCCGCAGGCTGCCGGAGATCCCGGCGCCCCGCGACCCTGCCGCCCCGTCGGCCGCAGGAGGATCTTTTCCTACAGGAAGCTTATGGGACAGGATATTTTCGACGTCATCATCGTGCTGGTCCTGACGGCCTTCGCGGCCCGCGGGTTCTGGACCGGCTTCGTGGGCGAGGTCGCCGGGCTGATCTCCATCGTGGGCGGCTTCTGGGTCTCCCACCATTTCCACACCGTGCTGGCCCCGCACCTCACCTTCATCACCGAACCGGCCTGGCGCAACATCGCCAGCTATGTGCTGCTCTTCCTGGGCGTGCTCATCGCCGTGGGCCTGCTGGCGCGGCTGCTGCAAAAGCTGCTGGCCTTCTCCTTCGTGGGCTGGATCGACAAGCTCACCGGCGGCCTGCTGGGCCTGGCCAAGGGCGTGCTGCTCTGCGCCGTGGTCCTGCTGCTGTTGCAAAAGCTCTTCGGCGATGCCGAGTTCCTGCGCCATTCGCGCGCCCTGCCCTACTTCAATTCCCTGATAAGCCAGGTGCGCGGCTGGCTGCCGCCTGACCTCATCAGCCGTTTCGGACTTTAACCCTCCACAAGGAACTGTTTCATGAAAAGCGCTCTGGAAGAATTGCAGGCCGTCATCGAACGGCTGACCGATGCCGAGAACGGCTGCCCCTGGGACAAGGAGCAGACCCCCGAAAGCCTGACCGAATACCTCATCGAGGAAAGCCACGAGCTGGTCAGCGCCATCCGCTCCGGCAACACGGCCGACGTGTGCGAAGAACTGGGCGACGTGGCCTTCCTGCTGCTCTTCGTGGCCCATCTGTACCAGAAGCGCGGCCAGTTCAGCCTGGACGACGCCCTGAACAACAACCGGGCCAAGATGGTGCGCCGCCATCCCCATGTGTTCGGTGACGTGACCTTCGACAATCTGGACGAGCAGCTCAAGACCTGGGAAAAGATCAAGCGCGCCGAGCACACCGACGCCGAAGGCAAGCCCCAGGGCCTGTTCGACTCCCTGCCCTCCAGCCTGCCGCCGCTGACCAAGGCCTACCGCATCCACTCCAAGGCCGCCCGCGTGGGCTTCACCTGGCCCGAGGACGAAGAAGTGGAACAGCAGGTGGAAGCCGAATGGCTGGAATGGCTGGACGCCTCCGCCGGGGACGACGCCGAAGCCCAGAAGCACGAACTGGGCGACCTGATCTTCAGCATCACCGAGATGGGCCGCCGCAAGGGCATCAAGGCCAGCGAAGCCCTGGACCTGGCCACGGCCCGCTTCCTGCGCCGCTTTGCCCGCATGGAAGAACTGGCCCGGCAGCAGGGGAAGGACTTCCCCGACCTGTCGCTGGATGAGAAGGACGAGCTGTGGAACGCGGCCAAGGAAGAAGAAAAGGCCGCCCATTAGCGACCTTTGCCCTTTGGCGGCTTTTGGCGGTCGTGCTGGCCCTGCTGCTCTGCGCCTGTTCGCAGGAGGTCATGGGCCCGCACGGCCGCAAGCCGATGCTCCTGTCCGGGACGGAACGCCCCGACAGGGCCCCCGGCAGCCTGCTGCGCGCCGATCCCGGCTATATCCAGTGGCTGGAACGCCAGTCCATGCTGGGCAATGCCGACGACCTGGCCGCCGAGGTCTCGGGCTCGGAACGCCTGTGGGGCAACAGCGGCAGCAATGACCGTCTTCCCCTGCTGCTGGACGCCGCCCCCTGCTGGCTGGAGGTCAATCCCCACACCCTGCGGGGCAAGGCCACGGCCATGCAGTCCCTGGCCCGCTCCGGCACCCTGGAAGCCTTCCGGCGGATGGGCTTTTCCGGCCTCTACCTGTCCCCGTCCCAGGAACAGGGCGCCCTCTGGCACAACCAGCTCCGCCCCGATTTCGGCACGGGCACCACGTCCCTGGCCTTCGACGCCCGCAGCGGCGATGACGAACAGTTCGCCCGGCTCAACGCCCGTGCCGCCACCAGCGGCTTCCAGCTGGGCGGCTCCCTGCCCCCGGCCGCCACAGGCCTGGGCCCGGACTTTTTCCTCCAGGCCCGCCACGCCAGCCGCTTCAGCGGTCTGTACGCCATGATGGAGGCCCCCTCCTCCCTCTGGAGCACGCTGCCCGCCTCGCCCCAGGAATGGGAATGCCTCCCCCTCAACGCCCGGCAATGCCGCGCCCTCACCGACAAGGGCCTGCTGCCCCCGGCCCTGCTGCGCGACAGCCTGCCCTGGGCCACGCCCGGCGGCTGGGCCGTCACCGGCGAAGTGCGCGGGGCCGACGGCAAGCCCCGGCGCTGGCTCTACCGCTATGCGGGCAACGTGCTGCGCCCCGTGCTGCTCTGGCAGGATCCCTCGGGACAGGCCCGGCGCGTGCTCTCCGCCGCCGTCATCCGCCATACCGGCCTGCAGCAGCAGACCCTGGCCGGGCTGCACCTTGAAGCCATCATGGGCCTGGACGTGCCGCCCGACGGCGGAGTTCCCTCCCCCCGTGACCAGCTGGCCCCCGGTCTGGAGGCCCTGGATGCCCTTGCCCGCGAGATCCACCGCTACGGCGGCTGGGCCATGCAGGCCGACATCCTGCCCCCGTCGCTGACGCCCCTTATCCAGCGGGCCCCCGTGGACCTGACCCGCGATACCGTCACCAGCCCCGCCGCCGAATATGCCCTGCTCACCGGCGATGCCGCGCCTCTGGCCTCATTACTGCGCCAGTCCATGAACAGCGGTGTCCGGCAGGAAGGTCTGGCCCGCGGTCTGCACCAGTGGCGGGGCGTGGACTGGCGTCCCCTGCGCGACCTGCCCGGTGGCGAGGCCCTGTTCCAGCGTGCCTGCCGTCTTGCCGGCCTGCATGACGACGAATATTTCTGGCCCACCACGCCCGCCGGACTGGCCCGGGAAGCCCTTGGGCGCAAGCCCGATGCCGTTCCCGCCCGCGACCGGCGCGACACGGAACTGGAAGAAGCCTGCCTGCTGCTGCTTGCCTGGCGTGTGGGCCTGCCCGGTCTGGCCTTCGTGAGCCCGCAGGAATTGCAGGGCGCCCTGCCCCTGCCCAAGTCCACGCCGGGCACGGCTGCCAGCGCCGGTCTCGTCCCCCTTCTGGAGCCGGAGACCGCAGCCGGAGAAGTGGAGCCCGCGCCCCTGGCCTTTGGCCCGCTTTCGGAAGAGCTGCGCCTGCCCCGGAGCCCGGCAAGCATCATGGCGCGGCTGCTGCATGCCCGCGCCGTCTCCGGTGTGGCCCGGGGCCGGCTTTTGCGCGTGGTCAGCGGCCCTGCCGGGACTCTGGCCACCGTCACCCGTCTGCCTGACGGCAGCTGCTGGGTGCTGGCCGCCAACTTCGGCAGCGACAGCGCCACCTTTCGCATCCCCCTGCCCGTTTCCGGGGCAGCGCAAGATATCGTTGAACAGACGTCCCTGGCTGTCCGGGGAGGTCTGACCGTGACCCTGAACGGCCGTTCTGCCCGGCATTATCTGGTCGGAGCCGCCGCATCGCCCAAGGAGCCATCATGACAGAAAAAAATCCCGATGCCGCCAGCAAGCTGGCCTGCCCTGAAGAGGAGATCCCCATGGGCATGACGCCCTGGTCCCAGCTGGATGAAGAGGCCCGGGCCCGGGTAAGCCGCCCCGCCCCTGCCGACGGCCAGAAGAGCCCGGCCCCCGGCACAGCGTCTGTGGCCCCGGAACCGGCGCCCGCCCCGCAGCAAGAGGTCCCCATCCCCATGCCCGCCGCAGAGGCCGTGCAGGCTGAGGGCGCCCCGGCCGCTCCCGCCGCGCCCGTTGCCGCGCCGGTGGAAAGCCCTGCCGCGGACCATACGCCCGAAGCGCCCCTGAGCATGGAAGCCGGGGAAGCGCCTGCGGCCCCTGCCGAGGCTGCACGGCCCGTACCCGCGACCGAGCCTGCCGTCACCGCCGAAGAAAAGGCCGACGGCAGCGAAGCCCCTGCGGAGGACGTCGCTGCCGATGCCGCCGCGGCTGCCGCCATGGCCGAAGCGCCCCGCAGCGGACGTCGCGGTCTGGCCACCATGCAGCCCGCTGCGATGGATGAACAGATCCCGGCAGCCGAAGCAGCTCCCCTGCCGGAAGAAGGCCAGGCGCCCGCCCCGCAGGCAGAAGCCCCGGCCGCTCCCGCCGCGCCTGCTGCCGCGCCGGTGGCCGTGCTGGAAGCCGGGCCTGCCCAGAAGGCCTTTGCCGTACTGGCCAAGATGGGCCCCCTGGCCCTGCTCCTGCTCCTGGCCTGCCAGCTCTGGCCCACCTTCCTGACCGGCGGTCTGTACTGCCCGCCGGAAATGAAACTGATGGATACCGTCCGTGAAGCGCTGGCCAGTGGACAGTGGTTCGCGCCCCTGCATAACGGTGATGCCCAGCTGCCCGTCTTCGTATGGATGCTGGCCGCCCTCGACCTGGTGGCCCGCATGGTGCCGCAGCTTTCGGCCTTCGTCTGGCCGGCGGGCGCCGCTCTGGGCGGGCTGGCTTGTCTGTGGGGCACCTGGGCCCTGAGCCGTGCCGCCGGTTTCGGCCCGCAGGCCGCCCTGGCCTCCGGCCTGATCCTGCTCTCCAGCCTGCTGTTCCCGCAGCTGGCGCATTTCATGGGCCCGCAGGGGCTGGCCACCGGTCTGTGCCTGCTCTCCATGGCCTTTTTCTGCATGGGCTGGAAAAAGGAACACGCCTGGATCTCCCTGCCGCTGGCCTTCCTGACCTCCGGTCTGGCCGCGCTGACCGGCGGCCTGGTCTTCCTGATCCTGCCCCTGCTGACCAGCCTCGTCCACCTGTTCTGGACCTGGCGCATCCGTCGCGCCCAGCGTCTGGACGCGCTGGCGGGCTTCCTCCTGCTCCTGCTGCTGGGCACCCTCTGGGCCGCCGCCATCATCTTCTGGGTGCAGGCCGAAGGCTACGCCCAGGCCGTGTCGGGCAAGTTCATCAGCCTGCCCTGGCCCCTGCCCGCCTTCTGGTGGCTGGCCCCGGCGCTGGCCGTGCTCGGCCTCCTGCCCTGGCTCTTCGTGGTCACCGGCGTCAACTGGGGCCGCGTGTTCGCCACCAGCTGGAAGACCCTGCGGGCCAGCCGCAAGGAAAACAGCGGCAGTTCCTTCCTCTGGATCGCCCTGTTCTTCTCCCTGCCCCTGTCCCTGCTGGGTTCCGGTCTTGCCGGTGCCACGCCCGCGCTCTGCCTGCTGGCCATCCTGCTGGGCCGCGCCCTGGTCCGCATGGGCAGCCTGGGCAGCAAGTTCTTCTATCTGGTCATCGCCCTGCTCTTCCTGCATGCGGGCATGCTGCTGGCCGCCCTGCACTTCCCCGTGGCGCTGGAATGGCTCCGCACGTCCACCTCGCTGGCCATCCCCCAGCAGTATGAGGCCCTGCTGACCAGTCTGGATGCCCTGCCCGTCCTGGGCGGCCTGTGCATCGTCTTTGCCGTGCTGCTGGCCCGCTTCACCCGCCGCGCCTGGCCCGGCGGCTCCCTGCTGGTCTGCACCCTGTTCGCCATCCTCCTGGCCCAGCCCGCCCACCTGTGGCTGGCTCCCCAGCTGGCCGGACATGCCGAGCTCAAGCTCGCCGCCGCCCAGCCCCTGAACGCCGCTGCCCCTGCCGCTCCGGCCGCTGTTGAGGAAAGCGCGGCTCCTGCGACCCCCGAAGCTGCTGCCGAAACGGCCGCACCGGAAACGCCCGCTGCTGATGCGGCAGCTGCTGAAGCGGCCCCGGCCCCTGAGGCCGCTGCTCCGGCTGAAGCCGCCCAGGCTCCGGAAACGCCGGAAGACACCGCTCCCGCGACTGATGCCGCCGCTCCTGCGGAAACGCAGGCTGCCCCGGCCGAGGAGGCTGCGGCCCCCGCTCCCGCGGAAGGCACGCCCGCGCCTGCGGAAAACGCGCAGCCTGCCGAACCCGTGCAGGAGGCGCCCGCCGTGCAGACCCTGCCCGCGGGCCCCGAACACGGCGCGCCCATCCCGCCGGAAGCCGTTCCGGCCCAGTAAGCGCCCGTCCATAGACCAAAAACAAGGGGAGAGCCTGCCAAGGCTCTCCCCTTTTGCGTTTCCTGTTTCCTTGCCCAGCGGGAACTCCACCTGTCTGCTGCCGGGCTGCCTGCCGCCCCACATTTCGGACAGCGGGACTGTGACAGCATCTCTTTATCCCTGCCGGACGACGTATCCGCAAACATACGGAAAGGATGCCGCCCGAGATGGCGGATCTCCCCTAGCGACACGACACCACACCAACAAATGCGAACGTACCGGACCTGCCTCCATAGCGTACTGTAAAGCAGGGAGGCCACCAGTCCCGGCCCTCTGTTTGGGAGACAGCTCTTCTTCGTTTGGCGCTTCCGTCCGTCGCCGCCGCTAAGGCTCTGAAGGCCTCGCCGTGCGAGAAAAGGACTCTCCACATCCGCCTGCCAGCAGGGAGGATGCAAACGGAACAAAGCCAAACGGCATGAAAAAAGCGCCCATCCTCACGGGACGGACGCCTTTTTTTCAGAACAGCAGGCAGGGGCCTGCGATGCTAGAACTCATTTCATAATTAATGGGCAATTTTTATAACTCTTCTCAACAAAATCATAGAAAAAGCAAGGTGGACAAGAGCCGTAAAACGTTCAACGCACCTTTCCCAACGAGTTATTGCCTTTTTAAATTTGTTAAGCCACGCAAAAAGGCGTTCAATTTTCCATCTTCTTTTGTAACGGCGCAAGAGCCGTCCGTCTTGCGTCGCCGGCTTTTTACGATTCTTGCGGTGCGGCGCGATGAGTTCAATTCCCTGAGAAGCAAGGGCTTCATCAAGCGGATCGCTGTCATAGGCACGATCCCCAATAATTCTTCGGGGGCGTCCCAACGTGACAATTTCATTGATTGTAGCCTGGACAAGTCTGACTTCATGAGGGTTAGCAGAATCCGTGTACACGGCGATAGGTAAACCAGAAGCGTCAGCAATAACCATGAGCTTCGTACCTTTGCCCCGCTTGGTCTTTCCCACTTTTGGGCCCCTTTTTTTGCGACAACGAATGTGCCGTCAATGAAGCATTCTTCCAGATTTATCAGGCCATTATCTTCAAGATGCCGGGCCAGAGACTCCAGAATTTTTCGAAGCCTTCCATCTTTTACCCATTTGCTGAATCTCCGATAGCAAGTTGCGGAAGATGGAAACCTGTCCGGTAAGTCCGCCCATGCCGCGCCTGTACGCAAGACCCAGAGGACGCCATTTAAAACTTCTCTGTCAGAATGAATTTGTGGACGTCCTGCGCCTGTGCGCTCTTTCTGAAAAAGAGGTTCCAGGACAGACCATTGATCATCAGTTAGCATTTCGGCTTTGCTCATTTTTTGAGACTAACCGAAACCTTAAATTTTCTCCAGAATTATGAAATGACTTCTAGTGGGACATGCCCTCGTCAGGCATGCTCACCTTGAGCAGGCTGCCCAGATGCTTGCGGGCCAGCTCCACTTCGCTCTTGTCCACGACGGGCATATCCTTGGGACGGGCCTGCAGGTCATTGCCGTCTTCCACGATGACAAGCGCTGCGGCCATACGGCCCATGACGCAGAAGAAGCGCCGGGCATCCCAGCCCTTGGCTTCCACCCAGCGGGCGGCATCCTCAGGATAGAGGAAATCCGCCTTGCCCCTGCGGGCCACGGGATGGGCCTCGATCCTGTTCTCACGGGCCCAGCTGCGGAACTGGGGCAGCATATCGAGAAAGCGCAGCAGTTCCTTTTCTTCCACCGGGCTCTGCCCGTCATAGACCGTCGTCACGGCGGCCGCTTCCACGTCCACCGGGGCGACCACGGTCAGGCCGCCCAGCAGCAGGCCGCAAAGCAGCCCGCTGGCCAGCCAGCCTTGGCATCCTGTTTTTCTCATCAAGCAACAAGCCTCGCTTAGTACTGCACGGCGCTGATCTTGGAGAGCCTGTCCATATTGTGGTAGGATTCCACATAGCGCAGGGTCCCGGTCTTGCCGCGCAGCACCAGGGAATGGGTCACCGCATGACGGGCGCTGTAGCGCACGCCACGCAGGAAATCGCCGCCGGAGATACCCGTGGCGGCAAAGAAGCAATCATCGCTGCGCACCAGGTCGTGCACGGTCAGCACTTCGCGGATGTCGATGCCGGCCTCGTTGATGGCTTCCTTCTCCACATAGGACTGGGGATCCAGACGGGCCAGGATCTGGCCGCCCATCCCCTTGATGGCGCAGGCCGCCAGCACGCCTTCGGGAGTGCCGCCGGTGCCCATCATGACGTCGACTTCGGAACGCGGATCCACGGCCATCAGGGCGCCGGCCACGTCACCGTCGGTATGCAGCTGGATGCGGGCGCCCGTGCTGCGGATGTCTTCGATGAGCTTCTTGTGACGGGGCTTGTCCAGCACGAAGACCACCAGGTCCTGCACGTTCTTGCCCAGGGCGCGGGCCACGTTGTGCAGGTTGACGTCCACCGGGGCGTCCAGATCGATCACATCGCGGGCCTCGCGGGCCACCACCAGCTTCTGCATGTAGTAGCTGGGGCCGGGGTTGAACATGCTGCCGCGCGGCGCCACGGCCACCGTGGAGATGGCATTGGGACGGCCATAGGCCAACAGGCTGGTGCCTTCCACGGGGTCCACGGCCACATCCAGCTGCGGGCCGTCGCCCATGCCGACCTTTTCACCGTTGTACAGCATGGGGGCGTGGTCCTTTTCGCCTTCACCGATGACCACGATGCCGTCCACATGCAGGGTGGAAAAACTGTTGCGCATGGCGTCCACGGCGGCGCCGTCACCGGCCTCCTTGTTGCCGCGGCCCAGCCAGCGGGCCGAAGAAAGCGCGGCGGCTTCCGTGATGCGAACGATGTCAAGAGCCAGGTTTTTCTCTGGTGCTTCAGGCATGGTCTCTCCTCCAGATGCGAATGATGTCTGTCTGCGCTCCTGCGAGCGCTCCGGCGGCCATGCTCGTTCCCGCAGCCGCCTTCCCTTGGTATCAAATATCGTGCGCCTTGCGGCGCGTCCCCTTTTCCTCGGATAGCACGCGCCCCTACGGCATGCGGTAGCGCCCGGCCACCGGCACCTGCCAGCCCGTGCCGAAGGGCATGCGGCTGATGTGCAGGCCCAACGGCTCCTGACGGCGCTTGAATTCCGCGGCGAACAGCTTGCGGCGCACTTCCTTGCGCAGGCCCTCGTCGGCTTCCTGGGGCTGGGCCGCCGTCTGCCCGGCAAAGATCAGGCTCTCCAGCACCGGATCCAGCACGTCGTAGGGCGGCAGGGAATCCGAATCCTTCTGCCCGGGCCGCAGCTCGGCCGAGGGGGCCTTGTCGAAGATGGCCTGCGGGATGATGGTGGCCTGACGGTGATGGTTGTACCAGCCTGCCAGGGTGTAGACTTCGGTCTTGGTCAGGTCGGCGATGACGCCCAGCGCGCCCACGGTATCGCCGTACAGGGTGCTGTAGCCCACGGCGCACTCGCTCTTGTTGCCCGTGTTGAGCACCAGCGCCCGCGCCCGGTTGGCCAGCGAGGACACCATGATGCCCCGGATGCGGGCCTGCAGGTTCTCGAAGGTGGTGTCACCGGGGAAGGTCTCGAACAGGTCGAGCCCCGGCGCCAGCGCCGCGGAAAAACTCTCCATGACCGGCTCGATGGGCAGGGTCAGGGTCCGCACTCCCAGATTCTTGGCCAGCTCCAGCGAGTCGGTCACCGAACCTTCGCTGCTGTAGGGCGACGGCATGAGCACGGCCGTCACGTTGTCCGCGCCTAGGGCCTCGGCAGCCACACAGAGCACCAGGGCCGAATCCATGCCGCCGGAAAGGGCCACGATGGCCTTTTCCAGACCGCACTTGCGGACGAAGTCCCGCACGCCCAGGGTCAGGGCGTCCCAGATGGCTTCGGGCAGGCAGGCGGGACGCGGATGCACGATGCCGCCGCTGCCCGCGGTGTCCACCAGCAGCACGTCCTCGGCAAAGGCCTTGCCGCGGGCCAGGATCTGCCCCGTGGGGTCGAAGGCCAGGCTCTGGCCGTTATAGACGCGGCTGTCGTTGCCGCCCACCATGTTGACGGAAAAAAGATGCACATGATGCCGCGCCGCCACATGCGAGAGCATCTGCTCGCTCAGGCGCTGCACCCCCTTGCTGAACGGCACCGCCGCCATGTGGACGATGGCGTCCACACCGCGCTGCACCAGCTCCATGAGCGGGTTGTGGCCGCTGGCGTACTGGGTCTTCCAGAAGGCGCCGTCCTCGGTGGCCGATTCCTGGCACAGCACCACGCCAAGGCGCCAGCCGTCCAGGGCCAGGATGCCGCAGGAGACGCCCCGGTCGAAGAAGCGGGCCTCGCTGTCCTGCCCGTAGGTCTGGTAGACCTTGCGCGAGACCACCGACCAGCGCCCTTTCTGCACCAGGATGGCCGCATTGGAGAGCAGGCCCGAGGCGTACACGCTGGCCACCGGCGCGCCCACCAGCAGGGGCGGCCCGTCCTGCAGGGCATCGGCCAACATCTGCAACCCGGCCTTGCAGCCCTCGGCGAAGTCCTCGGCGCGCAGATAGCTGCCCGGGGCCACGCCGCACAGGGCCAGCTCGGGAGTGACGCACAGGTCGGCGCCCTGGGCGGCGGCCTCACGCACGGCGGCAAGGATGCGCTCGGCATTGCCGGCCACGTCACCGGTGACGGTATTGCATTGCAAGAGGGCGATCTTCATAGACGATCCTTATTCGATAAGGCCGTGCAGCGGGCCGCCCGGCGCGGCCAGGGCATCCACACGGCGTTGAACGGCGGGGTCTTCCTCCAGGGCGGGCGCATGGAAGGGCTTGATGCGGGCATCCAGCAGCAGCGGCCCTTCGCAGGACCAGTGCCGCGCGCGGACCACGGCCCCGGTGCCGTAGACGTCGGCAGCGGGATCGGAACGGCTGAAGGCCACCCAGAGGAAATTGTCGAAGTCCGCGGCGCAAAAGGCGGCATCGTCCGCCACGACCACCAGCGGGAAGGCATCGCGCTGCGGCCAGTGGGCCAGGCAGGCGGCCAGCTCCTCCATGCGCGGGTCGGTCTCGTTGCGGCCCAGTTCATGACGGGGGCCGCGCAGCACCAGGATGCCCGGCCCGGCACAGCGGGCGTCGCCGAAGCCTTCGGGCAGCGACGGCAGGTCGTGCACTTCCAGCGCCAGTTCCCGGCGCTTCTCGCCCGCCGAGGCCCAGATGAGCTTGGAGCCTTCGTTGAGGGCAAAACCGGTGTAGTCCAGCGTATCCGTGGTGGAGCGGGTGATGAAGTGCAGGTCGCGCTCGAAATCGGTGCGCTCCAGCAGATGCCGGAAAAAGGCCACCACGTCCCGCGCCCGCAGTCCCGGCGCATCCTCATGCGCGGCCACCAGCACGTATTTGGCCAGGGCCGTCTGCGTGGTGCCCAGCATGTGCAGGGCGGCGGTCAGCAGTTCGCGCGGGCGGCGCTGCGCCTCGTACGGCGTGTAGCGCTCGCTGCCCAGGGCCAGCAGCAGGGGGTGCACCCCGGCGGCGTCCACGGCGTGGACCTCGCGCACGCCCTGGAAGATCTGCGGCACCAGCGCGCCGGTGAGCTCGTGGATGAAATCGCCGAAGACCGTGTCTTCCTGCGGCGGGCGTCCCACGGCCGTATAGGGCCAGATGGCGCCGGTGCGGTGATGCACGGCCTCCACCTGCAGGACGGGGAAATCATGCTTCAGGCTGTAGTAGCCCACATGGTCGCCAAAGGGACCTTCGGGCTTGAGGTGCGGCAGGATGTGGCCGCTGATGCAGAAATCCGCCTCGGCCAGCACCGGCAGGGGCAGACGGCGGCTGTAATGCATGGCCGCACGGCAGCCCCCCAGCAGGCCCGCGAAGCGCAGTTCCGACAGGCCTTCGGGCAGGGGCATGACCGCCGCCACGGTGAAGGCCGGCGGCCCGCCCACGAAGATGTTCACCGGCAGGCTCTGGCCCCGCTTGAGGGCCTCGGCATGGTGCACGCCGATGCCGCGATGGATCTGGTAATGCAGGCCCACCTCGTCGGCGGCGTAGTCGTTGCCCGCCAGCTGCACACGGTACATGCCCAGATTGGAGGCATCCGGGCCGGGGCGTGCGGGATCCTCGCTGTAGACCAGCGGCAGGGTGATGAAGGGGCCGCCGTCCATGGGCCAGCCCACCAGACGGGGCAGGGCCGACAGGGCGCAGCGGTTCTCCAGCACGGGGGCCTTGGAGGTGCGGCGGGGCAGCATGTGCGGCAGCGCGGGCAGGGCCCGCAGGCTGCGCAGGGGATGCTTCAGGGCCGCGGCCGGATCGGCCTTGGCGGCCAGCACGGCTTCCACCCCGGCGAGGCTGTCGCGAAAAATGAAGTGCAGGCGCTCCGTGGTGCCGAAAAGGTTAGCCAGCATGGGGAAGGAGCAGCCCTTGACCCGCGTGAACAGCAGGGCCGGAGACTTGGAGCGGAAGGCCCGGCGCTGGATGTGCGCCAGCTCCAGATACGGGTCCACGGGCACGTCGATACGGCGCAGCTGCCCGACCTTTTCCAGATCGGCCACACATTCCTGAAGGTTACGGTAGCCCATCAGTCATCCTCCCCTGCCGGTTCCACCGGCGCCAGCGTACGTTCTCCCGCCAGCCAGCGGCCGAAGTCCGCCAGGATGCGGGCATGGTCGAAACAAATGGGCTGCGGCAGCCTGTCCAGAGGATAGAAGGCCGCCCGGGCCGCATCGTCCCCGGCTTTCAGGGCCGCCGCATCACGCGGACGCCCCACGAAGACCACGCTCATGGTATGGCGGCGCGGGTCACGATCCGGGCGCGAATACACGCCCAGCACGCCCAGCAGCTCCACATCGAGGCCGGTCTCCTCGCGCATCTCGCGCACGGCGGCATGTTCCACCTGCTCGCCGTCGTCCACGAAGCCTCCCGGCAGGGCAAAGCCGTGCGGCTCGTTGACACGTTCGATGACCACCACGCCCCGTTCGGGATCATAGATGACCACATCCGTGGTGGGCGCGGGGTTCAGATACTGGATGACGCTGTGACCGCAAGCGGGACAGGTGAGTTCTTTCTGCATGGGTGCCTCCAGTGGCGCATGGTACGCCAGCAGCATGTTGGCCGCAAGCTCCATGTTCGACAGGGATTCCGATGCTCCGGGATGCGCCTTCCGCCTTTGGCGGCGGAGCGGGCTCAGGCCAGGTGCGGCGTGAAGCCCGCGGCCTTCAAAGCCTCCAGGCTGACGGCCCCCAGACGCAGCACGCGCAGGTCCGTACCGGCCAGCGGCTCCACGATGGTGGACGGCACGCCGCCTGCCGGGGCCGGGCCGCTGATCACCACGCCGTCGTCGGGCCCGGTCAGGGCCGTCAGCAGGCGTTCGTCCAGCTCCTCAGGCACACGGGCGGCCGCCTGGCCGCTGATGTTGGCGCTGCTGGCCGTCAGGGGCGCCCCGGCCAGACGGGAAAGCTGCGCCGCCAGCGGATGGGGCGTCAGGCGCACGGCAGCCTTGCCCTTGGGGTTCACCAGCTGCGGCGCCAGGGGCCGACATCCTTCCAGCGGCGTCAGCCGGGCGGTCAGCACCACGGTCAACGGGCCGGGCCAAAAGGCCGTCAGCAGCGCTTCGGGGGCCTGCTCCAGCGTCACATAGGGGCGCAGCAGGTCAAGGCTGCCCGCCAGCAGGGGCAGAGGCATATGGACGGGCCTGCGCTTGGCCTGATACACTCGCGCCACGGCCACGGCCTGGTCGGCACAGCAGCCCAGGCCGTAGAACGTCTCTGTGGGAAAGGCCAGCACGCCGCCATCACGCAGTCTGCGGGCGGCGTCTTCCGCCGTGGATATCTGACACAACGATCGAGGAATCATGACAGGGAAACCCTTGCGCCTGCTCAGTGTGGGCAAACTGAAAGTACCGTTCTGGAAAGACGCCGCCGCCCACTACAGCCAGCGCATCAACCGCTGGCGGCGTCTGGAATGTGTGGAAGTCCGGGACGGGGACCCCGCCCTGCCCCAGGCCCAGCGCAACGAGCTGGAAGGCCGCCGTCTGCTGGAGGCCCTGGGCCCGCAGGACGTGCCCCTGGTGCTGGACGAGCGCGGCATCACCATGACCTCGCCCCAGCTGGCCCAGCTGCTGCAAAAGATCGACAACAACGCCATGGGCCGCGCCTGCTTCATCATCGGCGGCGCCTACGGTCTGGATGAGGCCGTGCGCCAGCGCGCCTGGAAGCTCGTCAGCCTCAGCAGCATGACCTTCCCCCATGAGCTGGCCCGCGTGCTCCTGCTGGAGCAGCTCTACCGCGCGGAGTGCATCATCCGCAAGGTACCCTACCATCATTGATGCGGCCTGCGGGCGCTTGTCTGAAAAATCCGCCGGGGAGGAGCGCCCCTCCCCACCATGCGCTTCATCTCCAGAGGAGCCTTGCCGCGAGCCGCCTCCGCTCGCCCCTCTGCCGTCCATGCCCCGGCGCTCTCCATCGCGACGGACACGGCCCTGCAGACCGTCTTTGGTCACACGCCCATGCCAAAAGGGACGGCTTCGTCCGGCAAAAAGCATCCCCGCGACCGGGGCTCCCCCGGCATCCGCTTCCTCTTTTCCAGACAAAACACGCTGGGGAAGGCCAAGAGATTTGAGGAGAGGTCTGCCCTCTCCTCAAGAATCCCTCAACGTCCGCCCTTCCCTACAGCACTTCGTAGATACGGCAGAACACGTTGTCGTAGACCAGCTTGAAATAGGGCGAGATGGCCGGATCCTGCGGATTGCCCACCAGCAGGCGCACCATGAGCGAATTGTAGAGGTTGGCATCCATGGCCAGCTTCTCGTCCGTGATGCGGTTGAAGAAGAAGTGCACGTTGCGGCGTCCGGAAAGGAATTCCTGCCGCTGGGCCGCCGTGGCCCGCGGATGGCTGTCGAACCACTGCTGGATGTAGTCCCGGCGGGTGACGCCCGTCTCCTCGAACACGCTGATGGACGCCGGACGGATGGGCGTGGCGCTGTCGTCCAGCAGGACCTCGCCCTTGTCCAGATTGTAGGCCACGGCCTGCGGCAGGATGGACAGGGCCGCGCCCTCTCCCTGCCGGGTCACGAAATCCCAGTTGCCGAAATTGCTGATCCAGAAACCGAGACGCAGCATCTCGAAGCTGACCGTCACGAACTGCCGCCCTTCGCCTTCCACCAGCGCCGTTTCCGGCGAGCGCAGCTTGTCCATGAGGTCCTGGGCCTGCTGGGCGTCCAGTCCGGCAAAGACCTCGCTGGCCACCTCCTCGTCGAAGGGGTCGCGCCCTTTGGCGAACTGGCTGGTATAGCGGATGAGCTGACGGGCGAAACGGGGATTGTCCGTACCCAGCACCGCCGCCGAAAGATAGAGCGGCGCTCCGGCATTGCGGGCACCGTCCGCGATGGTGAGGCGGTGGGCAAAATGATGGGCCGCGTAGCCCCAGTCCCACCACAGCCAGAGCGTGGCATCCTTGGGCACCACGGTCTGGGCCCGGCTGAGCATCTCGGCATGGCGGCGGTTGATCATGGGGCCCTGCGACATGGCCGGGATGATGTTCACGAAGGGGGCCACCAGCAGCGCCAGCAGCAGCGCGGAGGTCAGGATGCCCGTCACGTTGGGGCGCAGCTTGCGCAGCAGACGCTGGAGCATCCAGTACAGGGGCAGGGTCAGGCCCACGGCCACGATGGGCGCGCCGAACATGACCATGCGACCGCCCATCTTGGTGCTGAGCAGGCCCAGCGCCGCCAGCGGCAGCAGGAAGAGCGCGCCGGGACGGCGGAAGATCACCCATACGAAACCCAGCAGGCCAAGGGCCGCGGCCTCGTGCCAGGGATGGAAATAGGCCAGCACGGCCAGCAGGCCAAGGTCCTGTACTTCGGTAAGGGCCTGCCCCGCAGGCGGATAGATGAGGGCCAGCGCCCCGCTGCCGCCCGAGACCTCGGCCTTCTTCATGTACAGGGAAAGCTGGTGGGTGATGGTCTGCAACAGTTCGCCCGACAGGAAGAGGGAGCCCACCCCCAGCCAGAGGAGGATGAGGACCCAGGGGCGGCACAGCCACTGGCGCAGACGGTACATCTGACGGGCACGCGTCCAGCCCGCGGTCATGAGCAGGGCGCTGAAGCCGAAGAACAGGGGGCCGCCCAGCGTGGGCAGGGCGTAGGCCAGCGAGCCCAGCAGCAGAAGGTTGCGGCGGCCGCGCGGCGCCATGACCAGGCTCATGAAGGCCAGCAGACAGACATTGTAGCGGGTCAGATAGGGGAAGACCGAGTGCCATTCCTGCGTCCACCAGGAGATGACGCCGGAAACGCCCAGCAGCACCACCCACTGCCAGCGCAGGGGGTTGCCCAGGCGCAGGTCCTGCTCGGCCAGCGAGCTGCCCCAAAGGCGTCTGGCCGCGGCCAGGCCGGAACCTACGATGAGCTTTTTCAGGATCAGCTGGGGCAGGAGCATGTAGCGCATGGCCCAGCAGGCAGGCGCCAGGGTCATGAGCAGGGGGAAGAACAGGGTCACCAGGTCCGTGTCATAGTAGCCCAGCAGCGTGCGGGCCAGGAAACCCGGCGCAAGGCTGGTCAGCAGGCCCGCCGCCACACCGGCTTCCATGCTGCCCAGGGCCCAGACCCAGGCGTAGACGATGACGGCCACGAAGCAGGAGAGCAGCGCCGGGAACCAGAAGGCCACCGCCGCGGGATAGGTCCCCAGCAGATCGGCCATGCCGCGCAGCATGACGGCCATGGGGTGCCCCACCGCATGGCCGAAACCTTCGGCACCGGCCACCCAGTGGTAGGCATCGTGCGTGGCCAGCAGCCATTCCGAGCCCAGACAGTACTCCGGGTTCTGCCAGCAGGGCCATTCCAGCATGCGCAGGGCAAAGGCCAGGCCCAGGGTCACCAGGCCCCAGAACAGGCCGTGCAGCCAGAAGGTGCGGTTCTCAGCGGTAAAATAGACGGAGACCGGTTTGTCCGTCATGCGTGCTCTCCTTTGTGGCAGAGAGTTTTCAGGCAGAAGAAGGGACGCATCCCGGGGATACGAAGAAACGTGCGGGGAAAAGGCGAAAAGCCTGGGGCCCTCCCGCGTGGGCAGCCCCTCCCCTCAAAAACTATCCTTCGGCTCTCCGGCGCAGGGCCCAGAACCAGCGGTGCACGTTGTCGGCCGTGTAGGCGAAGGATCCCACCAGCTCCCAGCCGTCGATGTCCCCGGCGGCGGGCGGCTCCTCGCGGGCCAGGATCACCACGATGCCGTCATCGGCCAGATGCGGGGCCACCAGCTCCAGCAGCTGCGGCCAGGGCATGAAGGCCCGGCTGGTGATGCAGTCGGCCTTGCGGGCCTGCTTGGGGAAAAAGTGCTCCACCCTGCCCCGGAAAACATGGGTCCCCGGCAGGGGCACGCGGGCCAGCACCATGGAAAGGAAGAGCGCCCGTTTCTCCCGGGCCTCCACCAGCCAGCAGGTGCCGCGCTGCCAGGCCATGCGCAGGGGGATGGCGGGCAGGCCCGCACCGGAGCCCAGATCCCAGCACAGGGGATCTTCGGGCAGGGGCAGGCCGTCGAGGAAGGTCGCCAGATGGAAGCTGTCGGCCACCAGGCGCTGCATGGCGTCGCGCCAGTGATGCGCGCCCACCAGGTTCATGGCCTTGTTCCAGCGGCAGAGCAGCTGCAGATATTCCGCCAGCCCGGGCAGGGCCGCCTCGGGCACCGTCACGCCCGCCTCCCGGGCGCATCGCGCCAGGGCGGACAGGGAGATGTCGTCGTGTTTCGCGTTGGGCTTCATGGGCCTTGTGTAGCCTCTGGCGGCGGGACTTGCAAGCTCTGGCGCTCTGTCGTAAAAAAGACGACTTTATACCGCTTGCCAATCCATTTTTGGAGCTATGAAAATGACATCGTGTGCATTGCTTTTTCCCGGCCAGGGCTCGCAGGAAGCGGGCATGGGCCGGGAGCTGGCCGAAGCCCGTCCCGAAGCCATGACGCTCTGGAAGCGCGCCGAAGCCATCAGCGGCCTGCCGCTGCGCGAGATCTACTGGGAAGGCGATGCTGCCGCCATGAGCGACACCCGCGCCCTGCAGCCCGCGCTGACCGTGGTCAACATCAACCTCTGGCGTGAGCTGGCGGGCAAGGTGCGCCCCTGTGCCGCCGCCGGTCACAGCCTGGGCGAATTCAGCGCCCTGGCCGCCGCCGAGGTGCTGGATCCCGAGACCGTGCTGCAGATCGTGTCCCTGCGCGGCCGCCTCATGGCCGAGGCCGATCCCGACGGCACCGGCAGCATGGCCGCCATCCTCAAGATGAAGCAGGAAGACGTGGAGGCCCTGGCCCGCGAGGCCGCCGTGGAAGCCGACGCCCTGCTCATCGTGGCCAATTACAACACCCCGGCCCAGTTCGTGGTCAGCGGTCACCGCGATGCCGTGGCCCTGGCCTGTCAAAAGGCCAAGGAGCACCGCGGCCGCGCCATCGAGCTCAAGGTGAGCGGCGCCTTCCACAGCCCCATGATGGAAAAGGCCTCCCGCGAGCTGGAGCCCCTGCTGCGCAAGGCCGTGTGGCGCAAGCCGCAGTTCCCGGTCTACTGCAACCTGCACGGCCGCGCCGTCACCGACGGCGAAAGCGCCAAGGAAAGCCTGCTCAAGCAGATGACCTCGTCCGTGCTCTGGATCGAGACCGTGCGCAACCAGTACGCCGACGGCGTGCGCCGCTGGGTCGAAGTGGGTCCCAAGGCCGTGCTGGGCAAGATGGTGCCCGCCTGTCTCAATCATCTGGACGAGGCCGCCCGCCAGGAACTGCGGGTGGAACTGGTCAACAGCCTCGAAAGCGTGGAAAATTTTTCGGCGTAGGCGCGAGCCCCGCCTCAGGAGATAAAATACATGCGCGCTACCGACGTTTTGCGCTCTGCCCTCATGGGCATTGTGGAAGAGATGGGCCTCAACTGGCCCGCCAAAGCGGTCATCGAACCGCCCCGCGACCCCAAACACGGCGACCTGGCCGCCAACATCGCCATGCTGCTGGCCCGCGAGGCCCACAAGAATCCCCGCGAACTGGCCCAGATCTTCGTGGAAAAACTGCCCCAGCGCTGCGCCGACATCGAAAAGGTGGAAGTGGCCGGCCCCGGTTTCTGCAACGTGACCTTCAGCCAGCACTTCTGGCGCAAGACCGTGTGTGAAGTGGAAGCCGCCGGTGCCGCCTACGGCCAGAGCAGCGTGGGCCAGGGCCGCAAGACCCTGGTGGAATACGTTTCAGCCAACCCCACCGGTCCCCTGCATGTGGGCCACGGCCGCGGCGCCGCCGTGGGCGACAGCCTGGCCCGCCTGCTGCGCAAGGCCGGTTTCGATGTGGAGACCGAGTACTACATCAACGATGCCGGTCGCCAGATGCGCATCCTGGGCCTTTCCGTGTGGCTGCGCGTGAAGGAACTGGCCGGCCGTCCCGTGGAATGGCCTGAAGACTACTACCGCGGCAGCTACATCATCGACATCGCCCGCGAGATGCTGGCCGAAGATCCCAGCCTGCCCGACATGGAAGACCAGGCCGGTCAGGACCGCTGCTACGAACGCGCCATGAACGAGATCCTGGACGGCATCAAGGCCGACCTGGCCGACTTCCGCGTGGAGCACCAGCACTGGTTCTCGGAAAAGACCCTGGTGGAGAGCGGCGCCGTCAAGGCCGCCTTCGACGCCCTGACCGAAGCCGGGCACACCTTCGACAAGGACGGCGCCTTCTGGTTCGCCACCCAGGCCCTGGGCGACGACAAGGACCGCGTGCTGCGCAAGTCCGACGGCAGCCTGACCTATTTCGCCTCGGACATCGCCTACCATCACAACAAGTTCCAGCGCGGCTATGACTGGCTCATCGATATCTGGGGCGCCGACCACCACGGCTACATGCCCCGCATGCGCGCGGCCATCACCGCCATGGGCAAGCCCCGCGAAAGCTTCGACGTGGTGCTCATCCAGCTGGTGAACCTGCTCCAGGGCGGCAAGCCCGTGAGCATGTCCACCCGCGCCGGCACCTTCGAGACCCTGGCCGACGTGGTCAAGGAAGTGGGCGCCGACGCGGCCCGCTTCATGTTCCTTTCGCGCAAGAGCGACACCAGCCTGGACTTCGACCTGGAGCTGGCCAAGCAGCGCAGCCTGGACAACCCGGTGTACTATGTGCAGTACGCCCACGCCCGCATCTGCGCCGTGCTGCGCCGTGCCGAGGAACGCGGCATCACCCTGCCCGCCGCTGCCACGGACGAACTGCTGGCGGCCCTGGACACCCCCGAAGACATGGCCCTGCTGCGCAAGATGGCCGGTTTCGAGGACATGGTGGCCACCGCTGCCCAGGCCCTGGCCGTGCATCACGTCAGCCACTATCTGATGGATCTGGCCGGCATGCTGCACAGCTACTACGCCAAGCATCAGGTGCTGCTGGCCGACGATACGGCCCGCACCCTCTCGCGTCTGGCCCTGCTGCGCGCCGTGAGCCAGGTGCTTCGCAACGGCCTTGATCTGCTGGGCGTCAGCGCTCCCGAGGCCATGTAGATCCTATGGCCCAGCCTTTGCGAAAGATCCGCCAGCGTATCGCTCCCGCTGTGCCCAAGGGCGGTTTCAGCTTCACGCTGCCGCCCCTGGCCGCGGGGGCCGTCTGCATCGTCATGCTGGCCTGCATAGGCTGGGCCTTCTTCATGGGCTATATGGTGGGCCACGGCCAGAACCCCGGCGAAGAGATGCGGGAGCTGACCGGCATCGGCCGTCCCGACAGGGAGACCCTGGCCGAGATGGACAAGGCCATGGCCGGTTCCGAAGACGCGGGCCTGCGCGACAAACTGGCCGACCTGAGCCGGCAGCCCGTGGGCGGCGCCCCTGCCGCTCCCGACGGGGATGCCGCTGCGGCCCCCGCTGCCGCTGCCAACGCATCCGCCGCACCGGCCGCGGCCCCTGCCGCCAAGAGCCCGTATCCTTTCAACAAGCCTTCGGACAACGGACTGGCGGCCTGGGGCAATGCCCCCAAGGGCGCGGCCCAGCCCGCTTCCGAAAAAACGGCGGCCCCGGCCAAGCCCCAGGCGGCGACGAACGGCGCGCCCCTGTATGATTTCGTGTTCCAGGTGGCGGCCTTCCGCAATGTGGACGACGCCGACCGCCTGCGCCAGCGCCTGGAAGGCCAGGGCCTGCGCACACGCGGCCAGAAAAGCGGCAAGCTGACCCTGGTCATGGTCCATATGCGCGGCACGGATCTTGATGCCGCCAACCTCAAAGAAGAGCTGCAACGCATGCGGCTCGGCTCTCCCCTGCAAAAATCCAAAAAACGGGTAGGCGGCAAACCCCGCCCCCGCTAGTGAGGCGTGTTACCCTTTATGAGCAGCATCCTGACGTTCTGCAACCGGCTGGGCGCCGCTGTGCTGCGCATGCTGGACAGTCTGGGCGCCGTGACCCTTTTCATGCTCGACGGCCTGCGCCATATCTTCACCAGTCCCCGCATCGTTCCCCGCACCATCCAGCAGCTGTACGTCATCGGTTACAAATCCCTGTTCGTCATCCTGCTCATCGGCATCTTCTGCGGCATGGTGCTGGGCCTGCAGGGCTACTATACCCTCGTCCAGTTCGGTTCCGTGGGCATGCTGGGCTCGGCCGTCTCGCTGAGCCTCATCCGCGAACTGGGCCCCGTGCTCACGGCCATCATGCTGGCCGGACGCGCCGGTTCCTCCATGGCGGCCGAGATCGGCGTCATGCGCATCTCCGACCAGATCGACGCCCTGGACGTCATGGACATCAACTCCATGGCCTATCTGGTCAGCCCCCGGCTGGTGGCCTCGCTGCTGGCCTTTCCCCTGCTCACGGCCATCTTCGACGTCATCGGCATCATCGGCGGTTACCTCACCGGCGTGCTCATGCTGCACATCAACGAAGGCGCCTATCTGTACCGCATCGCCAGCTCCGTGACCATGAACGACGTGGCCGGGGGCTTCATCAAATCCCTGGTCTTCGGCCTGCTGGTGGCCACGGTCTGCTGCCATCAGGGCTACACCACCCACATGCGGCGTGACAGTGTGGGCCCCGAAGCCGTGGGCAACGCCACCACCTCGGCCGTGGTCATCTCCTGCGTGCTCATCCTGGTGGCCGACTATGTGCTGACCTCCTTCCTGCTGTAGGTGACCATGAACGCCTGGGACATCTCTTTTTCTTCCCTTTCCGTAGGCTACGGCGACCACGCCGTGCTGCATGACATCAACGCCACCCTGCCCGGCGGCAAGGTCTCCGTCATCCTGGGGGGCTCCGGCTGCGGCAAGTCCACCCTGCTGCGCCACATCATCGGCCTTTCGCGGCCCATCAGCGGCAACCTGCGCATCGGCGGCCAGGACCTGTTCAGCCTGCCCCATGCCGAGGCCCGGCGCATCCGCCGCCGCATGGGCGTGCTTTTCCAGGACGGTGCCCTGCTGGGCGCCCTGACCCTGGTGCAGAACGTCTGCCTGCCCCTCAGCGAGCATCTGCGCCTGCCCAAGGACGTCCTGCGCGAAGCCGGGCTGCGCGTCCTGCGCATGGTGGGGCTGGAAGACTTTGCCGACTATTTCCCCAACCAGCTTTCGGGCGGCATGCGCAAACGGGCGGGCCTTGCCCGGGCCCTCATCGCCGAGCCGCGCATCCTGCTGTGTGACGAGCCGACCTCCGGCCTGGACCCCATCACGGCCGCGCGCATGGATGCCCTGTTGCAGGCCATGCACCGCCAGTACCCGGAAATGACCATCGTGGTGGTCAGCCATGACCTGGCCAGCCTGCGCTGCATCGCCGACCATGTGCTGGTGCTGCGCGAGGGCCGGGCCATCTTTTCCGGTACGTTGCCGGAACTGGAGGCCAGCCGGGACCCGTACCTGCTCCAGTTCCTGCGCCGTGAAGGCGGCGACGAGGAAAGCCTGGCCGACGCCCCTGCCGACCCGCGCGTGAGCGCCGCCCTGGACAAATGGTTCAGGACCTAGGCGGGGCCGGCGGCCCTCTGCCCTGTGCTGCAGGGCCGTGCCGCCGCACCCATCGTCTGATACCCGGCGAGCCGCCAACGAATGTTGCCGCATATCGTTGCGGACGCACCTTGAAGATTGCCCCTGCCGGGCGTATAACCATAGCGCGGCATTGCCGCACAAGGAAATTGCCATGAATTCTTTCCGCCAGACCGCTGTCGGCATCTTCGTCCTGCTGGGCCTTGTCTGTGTGGCCTACCTGACCATCAAGCTCGGCAAGATGGAGGTCTTCGACAGCAAGGGCTTTGAGCTTGTGGCCAACTTCAACTCCGTTTCCGGTCTGCGCGTGGGCGCCGACGTGGAGATGGCCGGTGTGCCCGTGGGCCGTGTGGCCTCCATCAAGCTGGATGACGACCTTTCCCGGCGTCAGGCCCGCGTGGTCCTGATCCTGGACAAGGACCTGCAGCTGCCCGCCGATACCATCGCCTCGGTCAAGACCAGCGGTCTTATCGGTGACAAGTACGTCAACCTGACTGCCGGCGGCTCCGAAGACATCCTGGCTTCCGGGGACACCCTGGAAGAAACGGAATCCGCCGTGGACATCGAATCCCTTATCAGCAAATACGCCCTGGGAGGTGTGTAATATGAACAACCGTCGCACGGTGCTCGGCCTGCTGGCCGCTGCCGCCCTCACCCTCTGTCTGTCCCTGCCCGGCTTTGCCCCCGCCGCCGACGCGGCCGAAGCTTCTCCGGCCCGCAAAGCCCTGGAGGTCTCCATCAGCCGCGTACTGGACTGCATCAAGAACCCCGACTACGTGAACCCCGCCACCCGGCCGCCCCTGCGCCGCCAGATCGAGGACGAGGTCTACCATATCTTCGATTTCGGCGAGTTCTCGTCCCGTACGGTGGGCCCCCGCTGGAAGGAATTTTCCGCCGCCCAGAAAAAGAGTTTCAGCAACGCCTTTGCCGACCTGCTGCTGACCACCTACCTGAACAAGGTGGACGGCTATAACGGCGAGCAGGTGGCCTATACCGGCGAGATCGCCAATGCCGCCAAGACCCGTGTGGAAGTCCGCACCGAGATCACCATGAAGGACGGCACCCGCGTGCCCGTGGCCTACCGCATGATGGCCAAGGACAACAGCTGGCGCGTCTATGACATCATCGTGGAGAACCTGAGCCTGGTCAAAAATTACCGCACCCAGTTCCAGGACATCCTGACCAGCGGCACCCCTGACGAGCTCATCGCCCGCGTCAAGGCCAAGGCCGAAGAAGTGCGCAAGCAGCCGGTCGGCAAATAGCCGCCAGACGGAGACAGCATGCGTCCCCATATCCTTGTCCCGCTCCTGCTGCTGACGCTCCTGTGCGCCGCGCCCGCCGGTGCCGCTCCGGCCGCCCCGGCCACGGAACACGCGCCGTCGAGCCTGTACGACAGCAGCAGCCCCACCATGCCGGCCGGGGCCATCTCCGTGCATCCCTATGCCCATGAGCAGCTGGCTGACGGGGATTCCCTGGATGATTACGACAGCGAGCCCCTGACCAGCATCGCCGACCCGCTGGAGCCCTGGAACCGCTTCTGGTTCGCCTTCAACGATATCTTCTTCCTGCATGTCGCCAAGCCGGTCTACAACTTCTACGAGACCGTCGTCCCCCAGCCCATCCGGGGCGGCGTCAAAAACTTCTATGCCAACATCCTCATGCCCAAGCGCATGATCAACAGCCTGCTGCAGTTCCGCGTCAAGGAAGCCTTTGTGGAATTCGGGCGCTTCTGCATGAACACCACCGTGGGCCTGGGCGGCTTTGCCGATGTGGCCAGCACCAAGAAGATCCTGGTGGACATCGATCCCGGCGGCGAGGATTTCGGACAGACCCTGGGCCGCTGGGGCATCGGGCACGGTTTCTACATCGTCTGGCCCTTCCTGGGCCCCAGCTCCGTGCGTGAAAGCATCGGCTTTGTGGGCGACTGCGCCACCGATGTCTTCTTCTTCGTCCATCCCTGGGAGCTGGCCACGGCTTCCGAGCTCTACCTGCGCTTCAATGCCCTGGACGACCTGCTGCCCACCTACGAGAGCCTGAGCGGCATCGCCGTGGACCCGTACATCGCCGTGCGCGAGGCCTACATCCAGTACCGCGAGGCGCGCGTCAAACGCTGATCCGCCGTCACCTCGACGACATCCGGGGGAAGGAGCCGTTTCCGCAAGGAAAGACTCCTTCCCTTTTTCAAACCCGCCGTGCCGGAGCCCTGCCGGGGACCGGCCGCCCAACCCAACAGCCGGGGAACACTCCGCCCATGAACCTGGACGATACCCTCACTCTGGAACAGCTTTCCGTCAGTTTCAGCACGGACGACGGCATCCTGCCCGCCGTCCACGCCGTCAGCCTCAGCCTGCCCCCGGCGGGCATCACCTGCCTGGTGGGCGAATCCGGTTGCGGCAAAAGCCTCACGGCCCGCGCCATCCTGCATCTGCTGCCCGAAAATGCCCATATCAGCGGCCGTATCCTGTTCCGCGGCCGTGACCTGCGCACCATGCCCCCGGAAGAGATGCGCGCCCTGCGGGGCCGCCATATCGCCATGATCTTCCAGGAGCCCATGACCTCGCTCAATCCGGTGCTGAAGGTAGGCATGCAGACCGCGGAGCCCCTGCGCCTGCATCTGGGCCTGTCCCGCAGCGAGGCGCGGCAGGAGGTCATCCGCCTGTTCTCCGAGGTGGGCATCCCGGCGGCCGAGAGCCGCTATGACGATTATCCCCATCAGCTTTCCGGCGGCATGCGCCAGCGCGTGATGATCGCCATGGCCCTGGCCTGCAAGCCCGATCTGCTGCTGGCGGACGAGCCCACCACGGCCCTCGACGCCACCATCCAGGGGCAGATACTCAGCCTCATCACGGAACAGAGCCGCAAGCGCGGCATGGCCGTGCTCTTCATCACCCACGACCTGGGCGTGGTGGCCCGCATCGCCGACAACGTGGGCGTCATGTACGCGGGACATCTGGTGGAACACGCTCCCACGGCCGAGCTGTTCCGCAATCCTCTGCATCCGTATACGCGCGGGCTCATGCGTTCCGCACCGGGACATGCGGCCATGGGCATGCAGCGCCTGCCCGCCATCACCGGCAGCGTCCCCAGCCTGGACAACATGCCCGAAGGCTGCCCCTTTGCCCCGCGCTGCGACGAAGCCCTGCCGCGCTGCTTTGAAAGCGCCCCTGTGGCCCGTTGCGAGAACGGCCACAGCGTTGCCTGCTGGGCGGTGTAGGCCGCCGTTGCTTTTAGATCGAGAGGAGATCCCCTTTCGCTCTGCTGCCGACGGGCGTAGCTTCCTGCGTCGTAACGGGCACGGCCTTGCGGCCGCCTTCCGGTCGCATCTCTGCTGTCGATGCCCGTAACTTCCTGCGTCGCAACGGGCACGGCCTTGCGGCCGCCTTCCGGTCGCATCCCTGCTGTCGATGCCCGTAACTTCCTGCGTCGTAACGGGCACGGCCTTGCGGCCGCCATTCGGTCGCATCCCTGCTGTCGATGCCCGTAACTTCCTGCGTCGTAACGGGCACGGCCTTGCGGGCCGCCATCCGGTCGCATCTTGCGGCAAAAAGGGGCCTCTCCCCTCGGACGCCCCTCCTCCCAAAACACCAGTATGTCCATCTGCCTTGCGGATGGGCTTTCTTGTTTTGCAGCAGCCCGGGTCGCTCAGGGACAAACACAAAGCACGGGGATGGAGACAAGCCAGGCTGTGACAGGCTGCAGCCGTTACGACGGGCAGCAATAAGACAACGATGCCCCCCTGCCCTAAACGGAAAAACACCCGCCGGAGCGGGTGTTTTTTCCGTCTGCAAGTCACAGGGGGCGGCTGTTGGGGAAGCTGCGCTAGGGATGCCGGTATGCCAGACGCCGCTCCCCTCCGGTCAGGCTGTTGAGCAGGCCGCCTCAATCGGAAGAGGGGATGCGCCGGACAAGGACCTGGATCCAGCGTTCCCGCAGCTCCGCCGCACGGTCGTCCTCCCCTGTCCGCATATCGAGGCAGGAAAGCTCCGGCAGCGCATCCAGCAGGGCCCGGACACCGACCTCGTCCATATCCGTGAAGCGACGACCGTCCGGGCTGTGGCGCTGCCCCTGACCGTACTTGAAATTGAAGAACATCACGCCGCCGGGACGCAGGGCACGCTGCAAACGCCGCAAGACATCGGGCAGATCCGCCGGGGCCACATGCAGCAGGCTGGCACAGGCCCAGATACCGTCGAAACGCTCCTGCCATGCCACGTCTTCGAAGCAGAGCACGGGCACCTCCTGCCCCAGCAGGAGCGCTGCCTGCCGGGCCATCTGCGGCGAAGCATCAAAGGCCTCCACCCGGAAGCCCGCCTGCCGGAAAGCCAGCGCGTCCCGCCCCGAGCCGCAACCGGCATCAAGGATGAGCCCGCCGGGGCGCACATGCGGCAGAAAACGGGCATACAGGGGCCGCAGGTCCATATCATGGGATGCCGCAGCGTAGCTGGCCGCGCGCTGGTCATAGAATGCCGTATCCGGTGCCACAGTTTTCCTCCCTTTGTCTCATCGTGCCGGGATGCACTGGTGGCCGCTCCCTCCCGGGACAGGGACGGAGCCTGTCCTTCCCGCTGTCTTGCCGCGGGAAGTCCCGGAGGCTGGTCGCTGCCCGCACGGCCATATCACGGGCCTTCTTTTCAACGCCCCTGCCCGGCCTCCGAAACAAAAAAGGGGGACCGAAGTCCCCCTTTGTGAGCGTCATGACGGACAGCGGAACTAGTCCTTCTTGTCCTTCTTCAGCCAGGTCATCATGCCGCGCAGTTCCTTGCCCACCTGCTCCAGCTGGTGGTTGGCTTCGTTGCGGCGGGTGGCCATGAACATGGGATAGTTGGCGCGGGCTTCGAGGATGAAGTCACGGGCGAACTTGCCGCTCTGGATGTCCTTCAGCACGGCCTTCATTTCCTTCTTCACGGCGTCGGTGATCAGGCGGGGGCCGGTCACATAGTCGCCGTATTCAGCCGTGTTGCTGATGGAGTAACGCATGCGGGACAGGCCGCCTTCGTACATCAGGTCAACGATCAGCTTCATTTCGTGCATGCACTCGAAGTAAGCCATTTCGGGCTGGTAACCGGCTTCCACCAGGGTTTCGAAACCGGCCTTGATGAGGGCGGAGATACCGCCGCACAGCACGGCCTGTTCGCCGAAGAGGTCGGTTTCGGTCTCTTCACGGAAGCTGGTCTCGATAACGCCGGAGCGGGTGCCGCCGATGCCCTTGGCGTAGGCCAGGGCCACCTTCAGGGCTTCACCGGTGGCGTCCTGCTGGATGCCCACCAGGCAGGGCACGCCGCCGCCTTCGGTGAAGGTACGGCGCACCAGATGGCCGGGACCCTTGGGGGCGATCAGGAACACGTCCACGTCCTTGGGAGGCACGATCTGGTTGAAATGGATGTTGAAGCCGTGGGCGAACAGCAGAGCCTTGCCGGGAGTCAGGTTGGGCTTGATGTCCTTTTCGTACACGGCGGCCTGCACTTCGTCAGGCAGCAGGATCATGATCAGGTCGCCCTGAGCGGCAGCTTCGGCAGCGGACACGGGGGTAAAGCCGTGCTGCTTGGCCAGCTCGTAGTTGGCACCGCCGGGGCGCTGGCCCACGACGACCTTCACGCCGGAGTCGCGCAGGTTCTGGGCATGGGCATGGCCCTGGCTGCCGTAACCGATGATGGCCACAGTCTTGTTTTTCAAGACGGAAAGATCGGCATCCTGATCATAGTAAACTTTCATGGCTCTTGTCCTTTTCAATGGAAAAATACTCGGTATTCCCGAGGGGGAAACTTCTATTTGGGATGCCGCGGCGCAAATGTCAAGCGTCACGGCATCCCTCAGGCAAATTTGCCGTCATCTTCCGGTGGGGGACCGTTCGCGATCCCGCCGCCGGGGATGCTATTCACACTTTTTGGAGCGGCGCATGGCCACGGAACCGGTGCGGGCCACTTCCTTGATGCCGAAGCGGTGCAGCAGGCTCAGGATGGCGTCCAGCTTGTCGTGGTCGCCGGTGGCCTCGATGGTCATCTCGCTGGAGCTGACGTCCACCACCTTGCAGCGGAAGATCTCCACGGTACGCAGGATCTCGCTGCGGGCGGGGCCTTCAGCCTGCACCTTGACGAACATCATCTCGCGTTCGATGGCGGACATATCGGCAAAATCCATCACCTTGATGACGGTCACGATCTTGTGGAGCTGTTTCATGATCTGCTCCAGTATCTGGCTGTCACCGTAGGTGGTGATGGTCATGTGCGAAACGCCCTCTTCCAGGGTGGGCGCCACATTGAGCGAATCGATATTGAAGCCGCGGCCGCTGAACAGGCCGGCCACGCGGCTGAGCACACCGGGCTCGTTCTCCACCAGCACGGAAAGAACATGTCTTTGCATGGCGTTCCTCCTCTACACCAAGAGCATCTCATCCAGGGCGGCCCCGGCGGGCACCATGGGATAGACGTTTTCCTCGCGCTCAACCATGACGTCGATGAAGGCCGGGTTGGGCGAGGTCAGGGCCTTGCGCAGCACGTCTTCCAGCTCTTCGGGCTTGCTGATGCGGTAGCCTTCGGCGCCGTAGGCCTCAGCCAGCTTCACGAAGTCGGGCTGGGCCTCCATATTGGTATGGCTGTAGTTGCGATTGTAGAAAAGTTCCTGCCACTGGCGGACCATGCCCAGATGGCCGTTGTTGAGGATGACCACCTTGACCGGGATCTTGTTCTGCACCACGGTGGCCAGTTCCTGGATGTTCATCTGGATGGAGCCGTCACCGGCCACGTTGATGACCAGCTTGTCCGGGAAGGCGAACTGCGCGCCGATGGCCGCGGGGAAGCCGTAGCCCATGGTGCCCAGACCACCGCTGGTCAGCAGGGTGCGCGGTTTGGTGAAGGTATAGAACTGCGCGGCCCACATCTGGTTCTGCCCCACCTCGGTGGCGATGATGGCATCGCCCTTGGTGATGGAGTACATGGTCTCGATGACCTGCTGCGGCTTGATGTGGCCGTTCTTGTTGTAGGCCAGCGGATGGTTGGCCTTCCATTCATGCACGGTCTGCAGCCAGTCGGCATGCATGCCCGACCAGTCGGTATCGGCCATCTTGGCGCGGCAGATCTCCAGGATGCCTTCCAGGGCCTGGCGGCAGTCGCCCACCACGGGCACGTCCACTTCCACGTTCTTGCGGATGGAGGTGGGGTCGATATCGATATGCACGATGCGCGCATGGGAGGCGAAGTCCTGCAGACGGCCGGTCACACGGTCGTCGAAGCGCGCGCCCACACAGACCAGCAGGTCCGCATGGTTGATGCTCATGTTGGCAGCGTAGGTGCCATGCATGCCCACCATGCCCAGCCACAGGTCGCCGTTGGCGGGGAAGGCGCCCAGGCCCATGAGCGTGGTGGCCACGGGGATGTCCAGTTCGTGGGCCAGCTCGCAAAGGACTTCCGAAGCATTGGCCATGATGACGCCGCCGCCCGCCAGGATGATGGGCTTGCGGGCCTTGGCCAGCTCTTCGGCCGTACGGCGCAGCTGGTTCAGGTTGGGCTTGTAGGTGGGATTGTAACTGCGCATGAAGATATCTTCAGGCCAGACGAATTCCGTACGGGCCTGCATGATATCCTTGGGCAGGTCCACGAGGACAGGCCCGGGGCGACCGGAGCGCGCAAGATAGAAGGCCTGGCGGATGGTCTTGGCCAGGTTGCGCACGTCCTTCACCAGAAAATTGTGTTTGGTACAGGGACGGGTGATGCCCACGATATCGACTTCCTGGAAGGCGTCGTTACCGATGAGCTGCGTGGGGACCTGTCCCGTGAAGACGACCAGCGGAATGGAATCACAGTAGGCTGTGGCTATGCCCGTAACGGTATTGGTGGCGCCGGGTCCGGAAGTGACCAGACAGCACCCAACCTTGCCGGAGGCACGGGCATAGCCATCAGCCGCGTGCACAGCCCCTTGTTCATGCCGCACCAGAACATGCTTCAGTTCCGGATGCCGCGGCAACTCGTCATAAATATCAATCACAGCACCGCCCGGGTAACCGAACAGTACATCAACATCTTCTTTTTTAAGGGATTCAAGGAGAATCTGCGCACCTGTGAGTTCCATAGGGTCAACTCCTGCGCCAGCAGTTATGCTCCGGCGCGATGGCTATCCAAGAGCTCCATGAGCTTGGTTTTGCCTTCAAGTTTTTGTTTCTTAAGCTGCTTCAGGGTCTGTTCCTCGGTGGGGGTACGGAAAGACTTGGCTTCCAGCTTTTCTACCTGCTTGCTGTAAATGACGTGGTCTTCCCATAGGGATTTCAGCTCCGGATCAGTGGGCAGTAGCTGTTCGATGAGTTCAATTTCATGCTGATCCATAAGAAATCTCCAGCGTTAGATGTTCGGCGCCCGGCATGGCGCCCGTTACGACAAACCGCTGCTACACCAGAGTAGCGGCAAACTGGGCCAGTGATGCGATGACGATGCGGTTGATGAGCTGGATGACCAGCAGCACCACCACAGGCGAGAAATCGATGCCGTTGGTATAGGTGAAGGGCAACCATTTCCGCACCCGGTAGAACACGGGTTCCGTCAGGGTGCGCAACGCGCGCACCACAGGGTTGTAGGGATCGGGACGCACCCACGAAAGCACGGCCGCCACGATGACAACCCAGAAATACAGATTGAGGACTATGGCCAGCAGATCGACCACGGCCAGGATGACATTCTGTACAAAAAACATGCCTACTCCCATTCATTTTGCAGCAGCCCGGCCAGTTCGTCATAACCGGCTGCCGCGAGCGGGCCTTGCAATTCCCCGCCGAAGGCCGCGAACACGACGCCTGCGGCGGTGGCGGCTTTCTGGTCGTTGGGACTGTCGCCCACAAAAAGCACCTGCTCAGGATCGGCCCCCCACTGTTCAAGGATCAGCCGCACCCCATCGGGGGCGGGCTTGGGGGCTGCTTCCGTCGCCGTGACTACAGGATTAAAATAGGAGGGCAACGCCAAAAAGTCCAGAACCCTTTGCATCCCTTCCGCAGTTCTGTTGGTATGCACGGCCAGACGCATGCCGTGACCGTGCGCGAGCTCAAGGAATTCCCGGTAACCGGGATAGATCTGCAGCAGGGGAACGATGTCGCGCGAATAGATGACCTCCGTCCGCACCACTTCATACATGCGCTGATGCATCTCGGGAGGTACGATGTATTCCAGCGCCTGCCGAGCCGTGGCCATGAACGTATAGGCATCCTGCTCCGGGGTCAGGGGCGGCAGTCCCAAGGCCGCCAGCACCTTGTTGTAAAAGATGGCGTTGGCGGCGCGGGAATCGATCATGACCCCGTCACAGTCGAAGATGATGCCGGTAAGGCCGTGCGGGAAAAGTTTGCCCATCAGTCGTCCCCGCGCAGCACTACAGTGCGTTCTTCCTGCCAGCCGGGGCAGCAGCGGGGCGCACGCGGACGCCCGAGGATGCGCCACAGGGGGGCGCGCGCCTGCAACAGGGATACGGCGTTGCCTTCCGCATCGCACAGGCGCAGGGGGCTGTCGTCGGGCAGGGGCCGGAACTCCAGCTCGCCCTGACCGTCCAGCAGGTCGCGGCGCATGCGGCCCTCGGCCAGCAGCAGGCAGTCCGCCGGGGCAAAGCGCACCACGGCGTCCAGCAGACGGGGCCAGGCGGGCAGCAGGGAATCGTCCACATGCACGGGGCTGTTGAGGGTGGCCAGCGTGGCCAGGGCGGCCTCCGTGTCGCGGGCATCGCCCGCCAGCAGGGCCGTCTCGTCAAGATCGGCGGGGTCCATGTCCAGCGCGGCCTGCAGACGGGCATTGCTGCTGCTCAGGCTGGAGCTCAGGGCCTGGAGTTCGGCCAGGCGCTCTTCCTGCAGCCAGCTCCAGAGCAGCATGCGCTGGGCCGCACAGGCCTTTTCCCGCTCTTCGCGGGCGGCTTCCAGGGCCTGGGCCGTCTCCAGGGTGCCGTCGGCCATCAGGCCGGCACGCAGGGCGCTTTCCGCGCTGTTGCGGCGGGCACGGCCCACGTCGGCGCCCAAAGTCCCCACCGGCTGGCCGGAAAGGGCGGCATCCCCCATGCGCTGGAGGTCGTCCAGACAGGCCGCGGCTTCACGCGGCGAAAAAGGCAGATCCTCCGGCATATGCCACGGCCCCTCGGGAGCCGGGGCCGCGACGGTCACGGCACGACGGCCGGACGCCGTCAGCCCTCCGGCGGCAGGACGGGAAAATTCTTCCGGCAGACCGGGCCACAGACGCAAGACCGGGCAGGACCCTTCCGCGGGCAAAAGCAGTGCTTCTCCGGGCAGGGGACCACGCAGGGCGGGGACACGGATACAGAGTGCAGACATGTATCATCCTTGGTTAAGCTGGAGTTTTTAGCATACGCCACAGGGGGACACGATTGCAAGGCCAAAGCCGTCATACCCTGACATCTCCGGCGCTCCCCTGCCCCGCCATGACTTATGGAAAAGCTTTTCCTCAGGGGAGGCCCCGATCTTTTCCGGTGCCTGCCGTTACCCCGACCTGCCGCAACGGCGATGCAGACCGCAGACTGTGCGTGCGGACATGGAAAACCGCCGCCCATCCTGTCAGAACAGGCTCCGGGCCTTCCCCGGGACGGGCACGGCCTGTCTGCCGTAAACCGCAGGACGGGCCCGGATTATTGTCACTGACGACGATATGGCATATAACGCGCTTCTGGCCGTTAACGGCCCCACGCAACTTAGCGCACCGCACGGCGGTGCCGAAGGAGTAGAAGATATGGAACAGGGCACCATTCGCCTGAAGACCGGTCTTGCAGAAATGCTCAAGGGTGGCGTCATCATGGACGTGACCACCCCCGAACAGGCGAAGATCGCCGAAGAAGCCGGCGCCTGCGCCGTCATGGCTCTTGAACGCGTCCCGGCCGACATCCGCGCCGCCGGCGGCATCGCCCGCATGGCTGATCCCACCATCGTCAAGCGCATCATGGAAGTGGTGAGCATCCCCGTCATGGCCAAGGCCCGCATCGGCCATTTCGTGGAAGCCCGCATCCTTGAGGCCCTGGGCGTGGACTACATCGACGAGAGCGAAGTGCTGACCCCCGCCGATGACCGTTATCATATCGACAAGCGCGACTTCACCGCGCCCTTCGTCTGCGGCTGCCGCAACCTGGGCGAAGCCCTGCGCCGCATCGCCGAAGGCGCGGCCATGATCCGCACCAAGGGCGAACCCGGCACCGGCAACGTGGTGGAAGCCGTGCGCCATTGCCGCCAGGTCATGGACGAGATCCGTGTGCTCTGCTCCCTGCCCGAAGCCGAAGTGGCCAACTTTGCCAAGGAAAACGGCGCTCCCCTGGAAGTCTGCATGGCCGTGCGCAAGGAAGGCCGCCTGCCTGTGGTGAACTTTGCCGCCGGCGGCATCGCCACCCCGGCTGACGCCGCCATGATGATGCACCTGGGCTGCGACGGCGTGTTCGTGGGCTCCGGCATCTTCAAGTCCGGCGACCCGGCCAAGCGTGCCCGCGCCATCGTGCAGGCCGTGACCAACTACAAGGACTACGCCCTGCTGGCCGAGATCTCCCGCGACCTGGGCGAACCCATGGTGGGCATCGACATCTCCACCATCCCGCCGGCCGAACGCATGCAGGAGCGGGGCTGGTAGCATGGCCCGCATCGGAGTCCTGGCCCTGCAGGGGGCCTTCCGCGAACATGCCGCAGCGCTGCGCCGTCTGGGCGCCGATGTCTGCGAAGTGCGCCAGCTCAAGGACATGGAAGGCCTTGAGGGCATGGTCATCCCCGGCGGCGAAAGCACCACCATCGGCAAGCTGCTGGTGGAATGGGACATGCTGGAGCCGCTGCGCCGGCGCATCCTGGACGGCATGCCCGTCTACGGCAGCTGCGCGGGCCTGATCCTGCTCTGCAAGGAGATCGAAGGCTCTGACCAGCCGCGTCTGGGCGTGCTGGACGCCACCGTGCGCCGCAATGCCTTCGGCCGTCAGGTGGACAGCTTCGAGACCGACCTGCACATCGACGGTCTGGCCGGTGAGCCCCTGCGGGCCGTGTTCATCCGCGCCCCGCTCATCAGCCGCGTGGGCGAAGGCGTGCGGGTGCTGGCCCGTCTGGATGCCGACCGCGGCGAGCGCATCGTGGCCGTGCGTCAGGGCAATGTGCTGGCTACGTCCTTCCACCCCGAACTGACCCCGGACCTGCGCCTGCACCAGTATTTCCTGGACATGCTGGCCTGATCCGCGGCATCTGCCGAAAAACAAGGAGCCCCGCGCCGAACGTTGTGTTCGCGCGGGGCTCTTCTATTCCTGCGTCCAGTCCGATTTTTCCATCAGTTCGGCCATGTAGGCGCCAAGTTCCTCATAATGCTCTCGGATCTTTTTCCAGACTGCCATCCTGTCCCTGCTGCGCATGGCCTCTACCAGCATCACATGCCGCTCGTAGAGTTCATTAAATGAGTAGAAGGCCGTCCACTGCCGGTACATCAGATACTTGGAGATGGTCGAACAGGAATGCCGTGCCAGATCCACGAGATAGGGATTGTGACAATGCATGAGCAGCCTGTCGTGAAAGATGTCGTCCAGCTCGGTCAGACCCAGTTGCCCCCCGGAGGACTGACTGCTTTTGTGCATGTCCTTGAGGACGCGCTCCAGCTCATCCACTTCCGCATCGCTCCAGGCGGGCAGACTGTCGGCCACGCCTGTGGCTTCCAGTATCCCCCCGACACTGTAGCTGTTCCGGATCTCCTCCGGCGACATCAGGCGGACCCGCTTGCCCTTTTGCGGTTCCGAGGTCACTAGACCTTCCTGTACCAGGCTCTCCAGAGCCTCACGGACGGGAGCCCGGCTGATCCCCAGATGTTCGGCAAGCGCCACTTCCTTGATAGCCTGCCCAGGCAGCAGCTCTCCCTGCTGGATCTGCCGTTTGATGTAATCCGCGACCACTGTGGAGTACGTCTGTTTTTTGAATACCATACCGATCGTTTGTCGTTTATGCCGTCTGGCGGCGTTCTGTTCTGCTCACGGAGCCATGCGGCCCCCTCCCCCTTTTCCGGCTTCCCTTCCTATAGCAAAGCCCGGGAGAGACGGGGCTCCTGTCCTTCAAAAAATTTTTTTTCACGAAGCCCCCTTTTGCCGTTGACTTCAAAAGTTGTCAAATGTAGTATGTCGACATTCGGCAAGAAAATATCACAAAAAAGACTCAGGCATCGCAGCCTGCTCATTTTTTTGTGTATTTTTTAAATGTCGACATTCGACATACGAATGTTAAATTTAGCACGAGGAAGCCATGAAAAACATCATCCACACCAGCAAGGCGCCCGCGGCCATCGGTCCCTACTCCCAGGGCAACCGTGCCGGAGACACCGTCTACCTTTCCGGCCAGCTGGGCATCGATCCCGCAACCGGCAAACTGGCTGAAGGCGGCGTAGGCGCCCAGGCCCGCCAGTCCCTGAAGAATATCCAGGCGCTGCTGGCTGAAGTGGGAGCCACGGAAAAGAACGTCGTCAAAACTACCGTGTTCCTGACCAGCATGGCCGACTTCAAGGAAGTCAACGAAGCCTACGCGGCTGTTTTCAATGCGGACTGCCCCGCCCGTTCCTGCGTGGCCGTCAAGGAACTGCCCCTCAACGGGCTTGTGGAAATCGAAGCTATCGTCGTCCTGTAGCGCTGCTGCGGACAAAAATATCATTTGGGATGCAGCATCATCCCAGGAGGTCCTCATGAATCTTGCCCAGTTCCCCCGTCGCGGCTATGTCACCACTCCCACCCCCATCGAGTACTGCCCCAACTTCTCCAAGGCTCTGGGAGCGGACATCGACGTCTACATCAAGCGTGACGACATGCTCCCCGGTACCGCCGGCGGCAACAAGACCCGTAAGCTGGACTTCTGCATCGCCGATGCCCTGCAGAAAGGCTGCGATACGGTCATCACCTGCGGCGCCGTGCAGTCCAACCACTGCCGCCTGACTCTTTCCTGGGCTGTCCATGAAGGTATGGACTGCCATCTGGTGCTGGAAGAACGCGTGAAAGGCAGCTACAATCCCGAAGCCTCCGGCAACAACTTCCTGTTCCAGCTGCTGGGCGTCAAGAGCATCACCGTGGTGCCCGGCGGCAGCAACATGATGGAAGCCATGGAAAAAGTGGCTGCCAAGCTGACGGCCGAAGGCAGAAAGCCCTACATCGTCCCCGGCGGCGCTTCCACGCCTCTGGGTGCCCTGGGCTATGTGGGTTGCATGGAAGAAATCATGCACCAGATGTTCGAGATGGGCCTCAACTTTGACCATATGGTCGTGCCCAGCGGTAGCGCCGGTACCCATGCCGGGATCATCGCCGGCATGATCGGCAACAACATCAACATTCCTGTCACCGGCATCGGCGTCAACCGTCCCAAGCCCGTGCAGGAAAATGCCGTGCATACCCTGGCCAACCAGACCCTGGATCTGCTGGGCGTGGAAGCCCGCGTGCCCGCCGAAAAGGTCGTGGCTTTTGACGACTATGTGGGCCCCGGCTACTCCCTGCCCACGGACGCCATGGTCGAAGCCGTCAAGATGCTGGCCGAGACCGAAGGCATCCTGCTTGACCCCGTGTACTCCGGCAAGGCCATGTCCGGCCTGATCGATCTGGCGCGCAAGGGCTACTTCGCCAAGGGGTCCAAGGTGCTGTTCCTGCACACCGGCGGTTCTCCGGCTCTGTACGCCTACCTGCCCTGCTTCCGCTAAAAAACAAGGGGACGTGGCCTGCGGGTCACGTCCCCTTCCTGTAACCCACCACCAACCCATCAGCCCGCAGACGTGGAGGGCATATGTCTGAAGAAAAAAGACTCGATATGTATGGCGGTATCCTGGGCGGTACCGTACCCCTGGCTGTACTCATCATCGGCCTTGTCTGGCTTTGTCTTGCGGAACGCGGCGGCACCCAGCCGTTCTGGGCCTGCGCCTGGCTGGCCCTCGTCATCGGCTTGTTCTTTGCCCGCAAAAAGGAAGATTACTGTCTTGCCGCCATGCGCGGCATCGGCGATGAAAACGGCATCGTCATCATTACGGCCTGGCTGTTCGCCGGCGTGTTCGGTCAGCTCATGGCTGCCGGCGGTCTGGTGGACGGTCTGCTCTGGATGGGCATGAGCACCGGCGCCCAGGGCAGTATTTTTGTGGGCCTCGTCTTCTTCGCTTCCATGCTGTTCGCTCTGGGGACAGGCACCTCCACCGGTACCTGCATCGCTCTGACACCTGTGCTCTACCCTGCCGGCTATTTCCTGGGTGCCGACCCGGCCATGCTCGGTCTGGCCATCCTTTCCGGTGCGGCCTTTGGCGACAACCTTTCCCCCATTGCTGATACGACCATCGTTTCCGCCTATACCCAGGGCGCGACCATGAAAGAGGTCGTCCGCAGCCGTTTCCCGCTTTCCATGTCCGCAGCCGTCATGGCCATGGTCATCTTCCTGATCTTCGGTAACGCGGACCAGGCTGCGGCCCTGCCTGATATCCAGAAAGATTTCGATCCCGCCGGCGTGCTGATGCTCATCGCCCTGGTGGTGGTCGTCGGCTCCGCCATGATGGGCCGCCACATCATCGAATCCCTGGTCTACGGCAATGTTTGCGCGGCTGTCATCGCTGTGCTTACCGGCCATATCAAGCCGACGCAAATCTTCGGTATCCCTGCCCAGGCCGGTCAGTCCACCGGCTATATTGAAAACGGTATCCTTAGCGTGGTGGGCCCCATCATCTTCGCCATCCTGATCCTTGCCGTGACCCAGATCATGGTGGAATGCGGCATCATGAAGCGCATCCTCGACTTTGCCCACAAGTCCCTGGTCAGCACGGTACGCCAGGCCGAGCTCTTCATCGTGGGCGTCACGGTGCTGGCTTCCATCCCGATCTCGGCCAATGCTCCTGCCGAGCTGCTGGTGGGTCCCTCCATCGTCCGCCCCATGGGCGAACGCTTCAACCTGAGCGCTGCCCGCCGGGCCAACCTCATGGACTGCGCCGTAAGCACCGTCTTTTACATCCTGCCCTGGCATATCGCGGTGGCGACCTGGTACGGAGCCCTGTATAGTGCTGCCCAGAGCTACAACATCCCGGCCCCGGCTCTGAGCACGGCCCTGTACAACCCCTATTCCTGGACCCTGCTCGCGGTGCTGCTGTTCTCCGCCATCACGGGCTGGAACCGCAAGCTGGACATTCCGGCTGCGACGAACAACGCCTAGCAACCACCATTCCTCACTGCCATGAAACTTTTTTCCCTCCCCTGCGATCACAAAGCGGATCTGGCCTTTGCCGGACATATCGGCGTCGGGCACGCCAACAGTCACCAGGGCTTCGTCCAGGACGACGCCACCGGGTTCGCCACTCTGCTGGCCCTGCTCCTGCGGGTCTGTCCGCTGGATCTGACCGTGACGGCTGTCCGCACGGATGAAGACAAGCTGACGGTCTCTCTGGCCTGCGGGGGACAGGGACAGGCTTCCCTGTCCGGCGGCTTCTCTCCCTTTGAGACGGATCTGCTGCAACGGGGTACGGGCCTTTGTGAACTTTCCTCGCAGACCCTGGCCACCAAGGTCCTGGGCCGGATCCGCGGGCAGGGCATGGACAAGATGGGGGCCGTCCTCATCCTGGCCCATGCCCGCGCCCTGCTGGATGCCGTACGCCGGCACTGGCCCGCGGGGGGGCTCCACGCCACGGACGACATCCCCGGCAGCTGCGGCGAGTTTTTGGGCGGTATGCTTTCCCTGGAGGATACGCCCTGCGCCTGGCTGTTGACGATCAATGCCTCTCCTGACGGCAGCGGACCGGTGGAAGACAGCGAAGGCATCCTGCCTGTGGGCAACAAGGGACGCCTCATGCAGGAACTGGGCATGTGCCGCATCCCTTGCATCGTACTGGAGTCCAAGGCGTACAGTCCCGGCGACAGCGACGCTCTTGCAGCCAGTATGCCCTGGATCCGCTGGAATCAGGACAGCGACAATCCCGCCGTAGGCCAGTGTCTGGTTCAGGCCGCCCAACAATGCCATGCCCAGGCCGTCGTCAATGACAGGGCGTATCCCCGTCGCCCCGGTGATCTTGATCGTGCATCCCGGGCCCTGGGGGAAAAGATCGCCAGACTGGGACAGGAGTACGCCAACGCCCGTACCTCCGCCCAAAAAGTTGCTTTGGCCGCTGTACTTGCCGACATCCTGGAGCAGGAGATCGGCGGGACGTCCTTCATGAGCCAGGCTGTCCATACCGTAGCTGCCGGTGGCGGTCTCTGGCCGGGGCAGGCTGCCATGCTCTCATTACTGGCCAGCCGGGAAGAATACAGATCGCTGAAAGTGATGATCACCACTCGGAAAGAACTTGAGCTGCTGGCCGACATCGCTCTGGCAGCGGCCGTTCTGCTCCGTGACCGGCTTCCCGAAGCATCGTCCTTTATCCAGGCACGCTCCCCCCAGCCGGAACCGGAGCGCCTCCTGCATGAACTTTGCCTGCCCTCATAGCCCGCTGTGGCCGGTCATTGCCTGGTTGACCGGCATATCTCCCCCTTCGACGTATGCACCCATAAGGCCCCGGGCAGGCGGCTCTTCTGTTCTCCAGCGGTGGGCAGAAGAGCCTTTTTTCCCTTCCGCTGCATGTCCTGCTGTATGGACAAAGGAGTTTTTTCATGGAACAGGGCACCATTCGCCTGAAGACCGGTCTTGCAGAAATGCTCAAGGGTGGCGTCATCATGGACGTGACCACCCCCGAACAGGCGAAGATCGCCGAAGAAGCCGGCGCCTGCGCCGTCATGGCTCTTGAACGCGTCCCGGCCGACATCCGCGCCGCCGGCGGCATCGCCCGCATGGCTGACCCCACCATCGTCAAGCGCATCATGGAAGTGGTGAGCATCCCCGTCATGGCCAAGGCCCGCATCGGCCATTTCGTGGAAGCCCGCATCCTTGAGGCTCTGGGCGTGGACTACATCGACGAGAGCGAAGTGCTGACCCCCGCCGATGACCGTTATCATATCGACAAGCGCGACTTCACCGTGCCCTTCGTCTGCGGCTGCCGCAACCTGGGCGAAGCCCTGCGCCGCATCGCCGAAGGCGCGGCCATGATCCGCACCAAGGGCGAACCCGGCACCGGCAACGTGGTGGAAGCCGTGCGCCATTGCCGCCAGGTCATGGACGAGATCCGTGTGCTCTGCTCCCTGCCCGAAGCCGAAGTGGCCAACTTTGCCAAGGAAAACGGCGCTCCCCTGGAAGTCTGCATGGCCGTGCGCAAGGAAGGCCGCCTGCCTGTGGTGAACTTTGCCGCCGGCGGCATCGCCACCCCCGCTGACGCCGCCATGATGATGCACCTGGGCTGCGACGGCGTGTTCGTGGGCTCCGGCATCTTCAAGTCCGGCGACCCGGCCAAGCGTGCCCGCGCCATCGTGCAGGCCGTGACCAACTACAAGGACTACGCCCTGCTGGCCGAGATCTCCCGCGACCTGGGCGAACCCATGGTGGGCATCGACATCTCCACCATCCCGCCGGCCGAACGCATGCAGGAGCGGGGCTGGTAGCATGGCCCGCATCGGAGTCCTGGCCCTGCAGGGGGCCTTCCGCGAACATGCCGCAGCGCTGCGCCGTCTGGGCGCCGATGTCTGCGAAGTGCGCCAGCTCAAGGACATGGAAGGCCTTGAGGGCATGGTCATCCCCGGCGGCGAAAGCACCACCATCGGCAAGCTGCTGGTGGAATGGGACATGCTGGAGCCGCTGCGCCGGCGCATCCTGGACGGCATGCCCGTCTACGGCAGCTGCGCGGGCCTGATCCTGCTCTGCAAGGAGATCGAAGGCTCTGGCCAGCCCCGTCTGGGCGTGCTGGACGCCACCGTGCGCCGCAATGCCTTCGGCCGTCAGGTGGACAGCTTCGAGACCGACCTGCACATCGACGGCCTGGCCGGTGAGCCCCTGCGGGCCGTGTTCATCCGCGCCCCGCTCATCTGCCGCGTGGGCGAAGGCGTGCGGGTGCTGGCCCGTCTGGATGCCGACCGCGGCGAGCGCATCGTGGCCGTGCGTCAGGGCAATGTGCTGGCTACGTCCTTCCACCCCGAACTGACCCCGGACCTGCGCCTGCACCAGTACTTCCTGGACATGCTGGCCTGATCCGGGCATCTGCCGAAAAACAAGGAGCCCCGCGCCGAACGTTGCGTTCGCGCGGGGCTCTGTCGTTCTCTGGCACCGGGATGCGCCCAGGAGGATCTTTGGCTTCATCTGTCAAATGTCCGCCCCTTTCCTCCGAAAACGTCCCCACTCCTGACCGTTACCTGGCGACCGGCCCGCACAAGGCCTGTCGTCCTCCTCTCCCCTTCCCGGTACGGCCCGGACTGCGGACCGCATCCCCCCACAAGGGAGGCTTTCCTTTTCCGCGTGAACATGAAAGATTTGTCCCACGCGCCCTCTCCCGACAGCAGCCGTATGGTTGCACGGGCGCAGCTGCCAACCTCCGCTACAGGAGTTCCCATGAGCAATACCACCCTGACCGCCATCGACGGCCTGCTGGCAGGCCACTCCACGGACGACCGGAACCATACCGGCTGCACCGCTATCCTTTGCCCGCAGGGCTTCACGCCAGGCATCGCCGTGCCCGGATTCGCCCCGGGCTGCCGCGAGACCGAACTCATGCGGCCCGAATCACAGGTGGATACAGTGCACGGCCTGCTGCTGGCCGGAGGCAGCGCCTTCGGACTGGCCGCTGCTGACGGCGTCATGCGCTTTTTACGCGAACAGGGACACGGATTCGCCATGCCGCACGGTGTCATCCCCATCGTCCCGGGGGCCGTCATCTACGATCTGGACATGAATGCCCGGCCCGGCGTGCTGCCCGATGCGGACATGGGCTATGCCGCGGCCCGGGCGGCCTCGGCGGCACCGCTGGCCGAAGGCGCTGTGGGGGCAGCCTGCGGGGCCCGCTGCGGCCGCCTGTTCTGCCTTTGCCAGGATGCCGCGGGCAAACCGCTGGATCTTTCGGACAAGAGCGGTCTGGGCAGCCTGTGCCTGGAACGGGAGGGCATACGGGTGGCGGCCCTGGTGGTCCTCAATGCGCTGGGCAATGTCTACGATGCCCGGGGGAACTTCCTGGCCGGCGGGCGCTTCCCTGACGGCACGCCTGTGCCCCATGCGCAGGCTTTGGACACTCTGGCCGGACAGGTCCCTGCCGGCAATACCGTGCTCACCGTAGTGGCGACCAACGTCCCCCTGGACAAGACCCAGTGCAGCCGTCTGGCCCGCATGGCCGCCACCGGCCTGGCCCGGCATATCATCCCCGCACACATGCTCTTCGACGGGGATATCGTGTTCACGCTGGCCAGCAAGCAGCCCCTGCCCGAAGGGCACGGCCCCTGGAATGAACTCCTGCTGGGGGCCCTGGCCGCTGACGCCGTGGCCGGGGCCGTCTGCCGTGCCGCCCGGCCGGGGATGTTCGCGTGATGCCGCATCACAGCGGGAGCCCTGCCGGACAAAGGGTCCCCCTTCCCTGCTCTCCTCTTTTTTCCGGCATGCGCCTCTGAAAAAACTGCGGCGGGAGAAGCAGCGGCCCCCGCAGCGGGGCATATCGCCCTGCCGTGTCCGTGCCATCTCCAACAGCCGGAAACACTCCGGCCATCGTCTCAAAACCACCTGCCATGCGGGTGGTTTTTCATTTCGCGCCGTGCCGCCCGACAAGCTAAAGCCCAAAACGCAAAAAGGCCCCCGGTTTCCCGGGGGCCTCCATTATGCAGCTATGCAGCGAGGACTACAGGGCGGCCTTGTAGATGGCGGCCACAGCGGCGTCGCTCATCATGCGCGGGTTGGTCAGACCGCAGGCGTCCTTCTGGGCGTTGGCGGTCATGGTGGGGATGTCCTCTTCCTTCACTTCCTTGCCGTACTTCTTGCCCAGGGCGATCAGGCCTTCCGGGATACCCACGTCCTTGGACAGGATGCGGATGGCCTTGATGGCAGCCTGCGAAGCGTCGGTCGGGCTCAGGCCGTCCACGCGTTCGCCCAGCAGTTTGGCGATGCGGCCAAAGCGACGGCGGCTGGAGATCAGGTTGTACTCGCACACATGGGGCAGCAGGATGGCGTTGCATTCGCCGTGCGGCAGGTCATAGAAGCCGCCCAGCTGGTGAGCCATGGCGTGCACGTGACCCAGGCTGGCGTTGTTGAACGCCATACCGGCCAGGTACTGGGCGTAGCACATGCCTTCGCGGGCTTCCATATCCTTGCCGTTGGCAACGGCGCGGCGCAGGTAGCGGTTGATGTATTCCATGGCCTTTTCGGCACAGGCGTCGGTCATGGGAGTGGCAGCGGTGGAAACATAGGCTTCCACGGCGTGGGTCAGGGCGTCCATACCGGTAGCGGCGGTCAGGGACGGAGGCATGCCCATCATCAGGACCGGGTCGTCGATGGCGACGCTGGGGGTGCAGCGCCAGTCGACGATGGCCATCTTCACCTTGCGGGAGGTGTCGGTGATGATGCAGAAACGGGTCATTTCAGAGGCGGTACCAGCGGTGGTGTTCACGGCCACATAGGGCGGGAAGGGCTTGCTGGATTTGTCCACGCCTTCGTAGTCGTGGATCGTGCCGCCGTTGCCGACCACGAAGCCGACGCCCTTGCCGCAGTCATGCGAAGAACCGCCGCCCAGGGTGATCAGGCTGTCGCAACCGTTGCTCTTGTAAGCTTCGGTGGCTTCCGCAACGTTTTTATCCGTGGGGTTGGGCACGGTCTTGTCGTACACGGCATACTGCATGCCGGCGGCGTCAAGGATATCGGTGATCTGCTTCAGGATGCCCACGGCCACGATGCCCTGGTCGGTGACGATCAGCGGCTTCTTGCCGCCGAGGCTCTTCAGGCGATCGGGAATCTGGGTGGAGCAGTTCTGGCCGACCAGAGTCACGGTGGGGATGAAGAAGGACGTGATTTGGCCCATATGCATGCTCTTGACATCCGTGCTCATTGTGCAACTCCTTGGTTTGGGCGTCTGAACGGTCTGGATCCCCGTCCGAGCCCGGTTTGGAAACGTTTATGGATGTACTGGAATCAACATACGCGACCAGCCCCGCCATGGCAATAAGATTTTATAAAATAGATTCAACTTTTTTTGTCCTCCCCGAAAAGAACCGGGCAGGCCGGGGCTTCGCGGGGTTTTGAAAGGATGCAGATGCGCGCCATGAGGCGCAGGTATTCCTTACGCCTGTCAAGGAAGAAGGCCAGGGGTTTCGAGAAATTGCGCCCAAGCAGACCATCCACCAGGAACTGGCTCACCTCCCGTTCGCGCATCAGCACCAGCTGGGCGCTGAGCAGCACGGCCCTGTCGGCCTCGGCCATGGAGCGCACCTTGTGCCGGAAAGCCTCCTGGGCGCGCGGCTGATAGAACCAGAAATACATCAGGTCCAGAGCGCAGATGATGAGGATGCGCTCCAGGCGCTGGGCCTCCTCACCGCCACGTCCGCGCAGGCCACCGGGGCGGGCCAGGCAGATCAGGGCGTCCTCGCGGGGGAAGAGCAGCTCCAGCTGGGTGTAGCAGTCGAAGATGCGCTTGATGGTGCTCTCGTAGTCCCAGCGACGCATGCGCAGGTTCATCTGGCTGTCGGCATAGCCCTCGATGATGGCTGCCACGGTGTCCGAGGCCATCTTGGAGATGACGGCCGCGCTGGGCACCAGATACATATGGGGATCGGCGATGCCCCAGAGCAGCAGCAGGTGGAAAAGGATGAAGTCATACAGGGACGAGACCGGGATGGCCAGGGCACTGCGGAACAGGTTGCCGATGGCCGCCTCGCGGGGGAAGCCCCTGTAGACGTTGTGCGCGAAGATATAGAAACCATTGACGATGTTCAGCACGGTGAAGACCACCACGGGCTGTTCCGCCACTGTCACGCCGAAGCAGTCCTCCAGGAGCCAGACGCGGATCATCACCTCCAGCAGCAGCACCGAGATGCCCGTGTACATGAGCGAATCGCAGATGCGTTTGACGCTGACGTGCTCCTTCCAGTGGGTCAGGGTGCTGCGCTTGGCACCGCGGGCCGCCATGACCATCTGGACCACGTTGCGCACACCGGTGATGCCGAACCAGATGAAGGTGCCGAACCAGGCCAGGAACCACCAGTCCTGCGTATAGATGAAGGAGACGAAGGCCGGGATGAAGCCCAGCAGCACCTTGAGCCAGTTGCTCAGGCTGCTGTTGAGGTACTGGCCGTCGGGCCGGGCCTCCTCCCCTTGCGGCGCATCGGTCAGACCGTTACCCCGGAAGGGGCTCAGGCCGCCGAGGTTGACCATGTTGCCCCGGTTGCTGACGCGGCAATCCTCACTGGCCGCCCGCCACACGCGGCGGCGTTCCATGCCCAGATGGTCGCAGCCCGGCAAAAAGCGGAAATGGGCCAGCAGGCGCTGCCCGGGCGAGGGGGTCTCCGGCTCGTTGTAGCGGATCTGCTCTTCCACCGGTGAATAGATGGGGATGGCAGACTGCTGGCTGCCCGACTTTTTCATGGCCAGCAGGGCCCGGCGCGGCAGCGTCTCCCGGATGGCCAGGCCCATGCCGTACGAGCGCGAACGGCTGGCCGAATTGCTGCCCAGGCGCGACTTGAGAGGCTCGTGGCGGTATGCGGCCCAGAGCTTGGGGATGTCGCGCAGGATGGCATGGAACTTTTCCAGGCGTTCGTCGTCGCCCGTCATCTCCATCTGCCGGATCATCTGGCGCACCATCTGCTTCATGCGCGGGGCAAGGCCCTGGTTGAGCACGCGCTGCAATTCGTTGATGGCCGCGATATTGTTGAGGTGCCCTTCCACCCAGCTCTTCATGTTGAAGAGCTCCAGATGGGTGATGCGCCCCTCGCAGTCCCAGAGCAGCTCCACCACGTCCTCCACGCTCAGGCCCTCGGTGCCCAGGATCAGACGGTTGCCCGTGGCAAGCCCGTTGAGATAGGCGGAAAGCTTCTGGGCGCTCATGCACATCAGTTCCGGCAGGTTGTCGCAGGCGCCCGGCTGCTCCGTATTGGGGATGCGCGGGTTGTGGCCGGGGTTCAGCCACAGGGCCTGCACATCGTCGGGGCCCAGATTGTCCAGACGCTGCAACTCTTCCATGGCCTCGGGATCGTCATGCCGGGCGCGCAGGATCTCGGCCCGGGCCCGCAGGCTGGGCTGGATGTGCTTGTGCAGGTATTCGGCCAGACGCAGCAGGGAGGCATGGCCACGCCCCACGAAGTCGAGGAACTCCTCCAGGCCCATGGGCGCCACGGATACTCCCCAAAGCTGCTCCAGACGGGGACGCTCGTCCTCGTTCCAGACTTCCAGGGTGTGCAGGGCCACTTCGCGCCGCCAGTGCAGCACTTCGCGCCCCTTTTCCAGCATCTCCCGCATCTGCGGGCTGCGCAAAAAGTCCAGGAAGCCCTTGCCGGAGCTGAAGCCGCGCGGCATCCAGACCAGATTCACGAAACGGTCATAGAAGGGCACGCTGAACTCCAGGCCGATACGCACGGAGATGCCCACGATGCCCGAAGCGTGGATGACCTCCGTGGCGGCCTCCAGATCCACACTGTTGTCGTAGACAACCGTGATGGAACGCAGGCCTTTGATCCAAGCGTCCATGATGAGGTGGGTGGGCGTTTTGCGGCCCTTGGTGTTCACGTCATAGACATGGTCGTCGAAGGCGAGCTGGTTCCAGGCTTCGGGCATCTCGGGCAGATGGTAGCGCGCCAGCATGCGGCGCACCACGCGCGGCGTGCCCAGGGCGGTGCTGCGGAAGTCATGGGCCAGCATGAGCTGACGGGTCTCGTCGCCGTGGGCGCGTACCATGTCCTTCATGATCTGCATGAGCGCACGGGCGGTATTGCGGCGCAGGGCCGAATGGGCGCTGGTCAGCACCTCGTCATACAGGGTCTGCAGGGCCAGCAGGCGGTCACGCGAGCCGCCGACCTCCAGATTGCGCAGCAGGTTGATGACGGCATAGGCCATGCGGGAGGCCGGAGAGGTGACCAGCTCCTTGATGCCGTGGGGATGCAGCTCGGGATTGAAAAGATTGTCCCGCGAGGGCACGTTGGGCGCTTCAAGGATACGGTTGACCAGGACGAGGATGTCCCTGTCCTGCTTGTCAAAAAAGATACGGTCAGTGAGTTTTGCCACGGCGTCTCCCTTTTTTTCCTGTCTGTGGCCCGGGTTGGGCAAAACAGGATAACGGACTATGCCAACAAAAATAAAAAACCGCCACCGTCTGCCTTCTGGCAGTCGGTGGCGGCGGTTTCGCTGAAGAACGGCCCTGGCCGCTGCCTGTTAGATGAATTCGTCCATGCGGCCCGACTTGACCTTCTGCAACAGGCGTTCTGCCGCGCCGCGCTCCACATCGCTCATCTGCGGGAGCTTGCGGGCGATCAGGCGTTCACCCGCTTCGCGGGTAAAGGGCGTCGCGTAGTTGAGCAGGAACTCTTCAAAAGAGGCGATGGAGTTGGGGCTGCACTGGCTGCGCATGCCGCACTCGCGCACCATGCTCATGAAGTCCGCACCGCTGCGGCCCAGACGGGGACAGGCGGTACAGAACGAGGGCAGGTGCTCGGCCTCTTCCATAAGGAAGCGTACCACTTCGTCCAGATGGGTGTCTTCGCCCAGCGGGAAGGGGATGCCGTCGGGACCGGGCTTTTCGCTCCAGGTCTCGTAAGCGCTGCCCACGCTGCCCGTGAACACCTGGGAGACACCGCTGCTACAGGCGTCACGCCACAGGCCGGAAGGCTCACGCGTGGTGACGACGACGCCCGCATGGGGCACGGCCAGACGCATGATGGCCACGCAGCGCAGGAATTCGTCATCCGAAAGCGGATGCGGGGGCACGAACAGGCTGCCCGGCGCAGGACGCAGACGGAACATGCTGATGGTGTGGCCGCCGGCACCGAACAGGCGGTTGAGATGGGCCGCATGCAGCATGGTGGCCAGCACATCGAACTGCCAGGGCGCAAGGCCCAGCAGCAGGCCAAGACCCACATCGCGCACACCGGCGCCCAGGGCCACTTCAGGCGCGTTGAGGCGCTTTTCGTAATGGCTCTTGGGCCCGGCCACATGGGCGGCCTTGTAGTAATCGGGATGGTAGGTATCCTGATAGATCAGGACGGTGCCCACGTCAGCATCCAGCAGCACGCTGTACTGGTCGGCATTCAGCGGCCCCACGTTGACGTTGACGCGGCGGACTTCGCCGTGACCGTCGAACACGGTGTACATGATGCTGATGGCTTCGGCCAGGTATTCCACATCGGCATTGGGCAGCTGGCCGGAGACCAGCACGATGCGCTTGTGGCCCTGACGGATCAGCTTGCCGGCGGCCTCGCGCATCTCGGGCGAGGTCATGTACTTGCGCTGGATGAGCGTATTGCTCTTGCGATTGGCGCAATAAAGGCATTCACTGCCGCAATGGTTCGAGATGTGCAGCGGAGCGGTCAGCACGATACGGTCACCATAGACCTTCTGCTTGACCGCATCCGCCGTTTTCATCATCAGGGCAACGTCTTCGGGATCCGTCACCCGCATGAGAGCCGTCGCTTCCTGAATGGTCAGTGACTTCAGAGCCAGAGATTTGTCCAGAATATCCCGAAGCTCCGCCTTGTCCGGTGCAGCCGTACGACTGAGCGCGTTTTCGATGAACCGGGTGTCAAGCCATGCAGGCAGCTCGTATGCAGACATAACGTATCCTTCCAAGCAATGTCCCAAGGAGTTGCATCCCGCCCCTGCGCAACCCATACGCAGGGACGAAACACGAGTACACGTTTCCTGAGCAGGAGACTTAGCACAAGTTTCACAGCTTGCCTAGTGCTTTTTTTCACAGAAAAATGCCCAACGACAGGAAAAAAGCCTCAAAAATAGCAGAAAATCTTTCATATTATTATTTTTATCATTTAAAAACAGTATGTTGTAAAATACAATCTTTTTACTATGCAAATTGTTCGATTACTCAATTTTTCTCCAAGCGGCTCCCCGGGCGCTTGTGGCCTCTCCGGCCCCCTGCTAGTATGCCGCCGGGAGCCTGACATGAAAAAATGCTTTGATATCACCCGGCTGCTGTGCCTGTCTGTCCTGTTGTCCGTTTTTTGTTTCTCCTCCGTCCTGGCGGCTGCGGCCGGCGAGGCCCCGGCCCTGCGCGTAGCTCTGCTGCTGGAAGATGCGGCCCCCGACCGGGGCTGGAACGATCTGCTGCGCCAGGGGCTGGAGCAGGCCCGGAAGGAGCTGGGCGTCCGCACGGCCGTCGTGGTGGCCCCGCCCCAGGGCAGCAACGGCCTGACGCAGGAGGGCATCTTCCGGGCCGCCGCCCGGCAGGCCGACCTCGTCCTGCTCTCCGGGGCCCGCTTGCACGAGATCTTGCGCAACAATGCCGCCAACTTCCGGCAGACGAAGTTCGGCTGTATCGATACGGGCATCCGCGCCGCCAACATCATGTGCGTGACCTTTGCCGACGAGCAGGCCGCCTTCCTGGCCGGTGCCCTGCTCTCCCAGCTGCACCGGCACGGCCTGCTGCCCGCTCCCCGGACACGCGCCGCCGGTGATGAACTGACCCTGGGCTGGCTGGCCGGGGAAGACGACCCGCAGCTGAAATCCATGCTCAACGGCTTTGTGGAAGGTGTCCGGCTGGAAAGCCCGGGCGCGCGCGTCATCAACGGCGTGGCAGGCAGCTACAGCTCCCCTGAAAAAGGCCGCGCCAAGGCCGAAGAACTGCTGGGGCTGGACATCAATGCCCTGGCCGTGCTGGCCGGGCGTGCGGGACTGGGCGCCGTGGAAGCGGCCATAGCCCAGGGGCGTCCCCTAGTGGGCGTGGACAAGGACCAGCAATTCCTGGCGCCCAAGCTCATGCTGACCAGCATCGTCAAGCGGGCCGACCGCGCCGTGTTCGAGATCGTCAAAGCCACCGCCCGGGGGGCCTTTGCCGGTAACGAGATCATCACCTATGACCTGGCCAACGGCGGCGTGGACATCGTCTCGCCCCAGGTCTGGGCCCGTCATGCCGGTGTGCGCCTGCCCGCCGCCATCGAACGCCGCCTTGCCGAACTGCGCCTGGAGCTGACGCGCGGCGGCATCCGCCTGCCCTCCCTGCGCGACAGGACGCTCTGCAACTGCCGCTAGCGGAAAAGATCATCCGTCAAAAAAAGGCAGCCCTCCGGTCACCGGAAAGGCTGCCTTTTTTGCGGCACGCTCATGGCCGTGCTGTCCTGTCCGCCACAACGGCGGCCCGGATCAGAAGCGCAGCGTGAAACGGGGACCGTCCCCCCGCACCTCCACCTTGATGAAATCCGCCTGCTGGCTACGCGACGGACGGGCATCCCCCTCCAGCTCGAAGACATCACGCGCCACCCAGAAGCGGTGCTTCTCGCCCGGCAGCTCCACGGACGCACCGCCGCCTACTTCCACATGCAGGTAGAACACGGGCTCCCAGGTCTCCAGGGTCACGGTCTGCTTGCTGTGCGGACCGAAGTTCACCCAGCCTTTCGTGACCCACACGCCGTCCGTGCGCAGATAGCGCAGGGCCAGGCTCCCGCCCAGGGCCTGGCTGTTGTCGATATGGATCTCCAGAGCTGCGGCCGGGAAGACACAGCCCAGCAGCAGGACCAGGGCAAACAGGCAGGAAACGATCTTTTTTGTCATGACGACCTCCGTATGCCGTTCCCCATACGCAAGCCCGGCGCAGGATGCAACGTCCGCTCCGCAGGAAAGCCGGGATATGCCGGGGCTCCCGCGCTGAATCCCCAGGAGAGCGGACGGCCGGATCCGAGCAGGAGCAGCAGGCATGCCCGCCGGAGCTCCCCGCAAAAAAACACTTTTCAAGGCGAGGCAATGCGCATAGATGTTGCCTGTGCGCTCAAACAGTCCTGTTGGAGAGCGCCAGTGCTTTCATCGAGGATACGTCATGGAACTGACCATCTCCACTCCCCGCCTGGCCGCGGCCCGCATCCTGCCGCGTACGCCCCGGGCCTTCTATCGTACCGCCATCAATGCCTTTTTCTTCGTCATGGGCATGGTCTTCGCCTCCTGGGCCGTCCGCATCCCGGACATCAAGGCCGCCCTGCAGATGAGCGACGCGGCTCTGGGCAGCGTCCTGCTGGCCGCCCCTCTGGGCGAGATGCTCTCCATCGCGCCCACGGCCTGGCTCATCGGCCGCTTCCGCAGCCGCCGCGTCATCATGCTGGGGCTCATGCTCATGCCCTGCGCCCTGCTCTCCCTGGCCCTGGCCGGCAGCCCGCACTGGCTGGCCGCGGCCCTGCTGGGTTTCGGCTTTGCCAACAACATGCTCAACATCTCCCTCAATGCCCAGGCCGTGGGCGTGGAGACCCTTTACGGCCGCAGCATCATGGCCACCTTCCACGGCATGTGGAGCCTGGGCGGGGTGGCCGGCTGCATCATCGGCTCCATCGTGGCGCCGCTGGGCGTGGCGCCCCTGCCCCACTTTGCCGCCATCTTCGTCATCACGCTGGCGACGCTGTGCTGCCTGCGCACCTGGACCATGCCCCGGGAAGTGCGCATCGGCGCCGCAGCGCCCGAAAGCGGGAAGCGCTCCTTCCGCCCCGACCTCTATCTGACCCTGCTCGGTTGCATCGCCCTGGGCAGCATGGCCACGGAAGGCGCCATGTATGACTGGAGCTCCGTCTATTTCGCCCAGGTGGTCCAGCCGGGCGAGAGCCTCATCCGCGCCGGCTACCTGGCCTGCATGTGTGCCATGGTCACGGGCCGCCTGCTGGCCGACGGTCTGGTGAACCGCTTCGGGGTCACGCCCGTGCTCCAGCTGAGCGGCCTCTGCATCGCCGCCGGTCTGAGCCTGGCCCTGCTCTGGCCCGACCTGCTGCCCGCCACGGCGGGGCTGGCCCTGGTGGGCTTCGGCATGGCCTCCGTGGTGCCGCTCTGCTACAGCCTGGCGGGCAAGTCCACGCGCGTGCCGCCCAGCGTGGCCATCTCGCTGGTCTCGTCCCTCAGTTTCCTGGGCTTTTTGGGCTGCCCCCCCATGGTGGGCTTCCTTTCCCATCAGTTCGATCTGCGCTGGGCCCTGTCGCCCATCGTGGTGGTGGGCGTGGCCATCTTTTGCCTGGCGCCGCTGGTCCGGCGCATCAAGGCCTAAAAAGGGGCCTTGTCCGGCGGGAGGATCTCCGTTGTCTGGCGAAAAAGGAACCCCTTCCTCCGCACAGCATCAGGCACAAAAAAACGGCAGCCCTTCAAGGGAGATGGCGCAAACCCAATTCCGCCTTCCCTGAAAACAAAAAACACGAAAAGGCAGGCACACCATCGCGGCGTGCCTGCCTTTTATTTTTGAGAGTATTGCATAAAGAATGTTATAATGGCATACTCCAGTTAAGGAGTTCTTTATGCAATACTGTCCAAAATGTGCGTCAGAGCGGATTGTGAAGAATGGAAGACACTTGGAGCGTCAGAGATTTCGCTGCAAAGACTGCGGTTTTCAATTTACCCGTGACACTCCCAGAGGACGACCGGCAACGGAAAAGGCAATGGCCATCCTGCTTTATACTTTGGGCCTTTCGTTTAATGCCATAGCACGTATTTATGGAGTTGCAACATCGACCGTCATGCGTTGGGTCCGGGATTTCGCTGAAAAAACTTATGAAAAGCCTTCTCCTGGGGAAGCTGTCATCATAGAACTTGATGAGATGTGGCACTATTTGCATTCAAAAAAAACAAACTATGGCTCTGGAAAGCTTATTGTCGCGATACCGGTCAACTCATTGACTGGGAATGTGGCAATCGTGACCAAAGCACTCTTGCAAGATTGATGGCAAGGCTTCGCCGTTGGTCTGTCTGGTTCTTCTGTACCGACAACTGGAAAGTATATCCACGGGAAATACCCGAGGACGACCTCATTCAAGGAAAACGGGGAACCGTGCGAATTGAACGAAATAATGCCCGCCAAAGACACTGGTTTGCCCGTTTCAAACGTAAATCTCAGGTGGTTTCAAGGTCCTTGCGAATGGTTGATCTCACAATATCTCTCTTTGCCAGATTTCATGTGAACGGGCAAAGAGAAGATATTTTATCATTCTTTTAGCAATACTCTCTTATTTTTGAGAGTATTGCATAAAGAATGTTATAATGGCATACTCCAGTTAAGGAGTTCTTTATGCAATACTGTCCAAAATGTGCGTCAGAGCGGATTGTGAAGAATGGAAGACACTTGGAGCGTCAGAGATTTCGCTGCAAAGACTGCGGTTTTCAATTTACCCGTGACACTCCCAGAGGACGACCGGCAACGGAAAAGGCAATGGCCATCCTGCTTTATACTTTGGGCCTTTCGTTTAATGCCATAGCACGTATTTATGGAGTTGCAACATCGACCGTCATGCGTTGGGTCCGGGATTTCGCTGAAAAAACTTATGAAAAGCCTTCTCCTGGGGAAGCTGTCATCATAGAACTTGATGAGATGTGGCACTATTTGCATTCAAAAAAAACAAACTATGGCTCTGGAAAGCTTATTGTCGCGATACCGGTCAACTCATTGACTGGGAATGTGGCAATCGTGACCAAAGCACTCTTGCAAGATTGATGGCAAGGCTTCGCCGTTGGTCTGTCTGGTTCTTCTGTACCGACAACTGGAAAGTATATCCACGGGAAATACCCGAGGACGACCTCATTCAAGGAAAACGGGGAACCGTGCGAATTGAACGAAATAATGCCCGCCAAAGACACTGGTTTGCCCGTTTCAAACGTAAATCTCAGGTGGTTTCAAGGTCCTTGCGAATGGTTGATCTCACAATATCTCTCTTTGCCAGATTTCATGTGAACGGGCAAAGAGAAGATATTTTATCATTCTTTTAGCAATACTCTCTTATTTTTATGGGTATGCGGCCAGTTCCCTAGCGCGGGCTGCCGTCAGCACGGCGCTCGAAGCGGGGCACGGCCAGATGGCAGCCGCCCCGGCCCGTGCGGCGGGCAAAATCCTGATGGTAGGCCTCGGCCTCGTAGAAGGCCCCGGCCTTTTCCAGACGGGTCACCACGTCATAGCCCAGACCGCGCAGCTCATCCATGAGCTTCTGGGCCGTCCGTTTCTGGGACTCGTCCAGCCAGAAGATGGCGGAACGGTACTGGCTGCCGACGTCCGGGCCCTGCCTGTCCAGCTGGGTGGGATCGTGGACTTCGAAAAAGCGGCGTACGATGGCCTCATAGCTGATCTTTTTGGGATCGAAGCGCACCAGCACGGCTTCGGCATGGCCGGTATCGCCCCGGCAGACATCCTCATAGGAAGGCCGGTCGGTATGGCCGCCCGTGTAGCCGGACCGCACGTCCACCACACCGGGGAGCTTGCTCAGGGCATCTTCCACGCCCCAGAAGCAGCCGCCCGCCAGCACGGCCACCTGGGTGTTGCGCACCTGCTCGTACAGGGCCAGGCCCAGCTTTTCCTTTTCGCTGCCCGCAGGGGCGAAGCGCATGGACAGGGAGTTGACGCAATGGCGGGTGTTCTTGGCCGTCAGGCCTTCGCCCTCAAAAACATGCCCCAGGTGGGCGCCGCAGTGCTCGCAGACGATCTCCACCCGGTGGCCGTCGGCATCGGGCTGGCGGCGCACCATGCCCGGCAGGGCATCGTCGAAGGCGGGCCAGCCGCACCCGGAATCGAACTTGTCCGAAGAACGGTACAGGGCCACGCCGCACTGGCGGCACAGGTAGGTCCCGGCGGCCGTGTTCTTTTCGTACTCACCGGACCACGGGGCTTCCGTGGCCTTGCGGAGGATGATGTCCGCCTCGCGGGGCGTCAGGGGCGGCACCGCGGCATCACCGCGGGCAATGATCCGGAATCCGTCATTATTCATGGGGGCTTTCTCCCGTAAGGGGTCAAAGGTGGGGCGGGAAAGTTCCGCAGCCGCGGCACCGGTCCCGGAAAGGACCAGGACCAGCATCAGGATGAAAAAGGAAAAGGCGCGTCGCGCGCAGGGATAGCCGTACATGGCACCTCCTGTCAGTATAAGTTATCAATATTAAGATAGCGGCGCCTCAAAAGAAAAGCAAGCCCGCGCGAGGCCATAAAAAAAGGGAGGCTCATGCCTCCCCGGATCAAACGTTGTCTTTTCTGGCAGGCCAGCCTGCCACTACCGTCCTTTGCACGGTTCCTCCGCCACAGGAACGGCGCATGGCGGACGCCCCGCCAGGATGCCGTCTTACTGCCGTTCGCCGTAACCGTGCGGATGTTCCCGGTGCCAGCGCCAGGCCGATTCGATGATGGCCTCCACACCCAGCTGCGGCTGCCAGCCCAGCACCTGCTGCGCCTTGCGGGCGGAAGCCACCAGACGGGCCGGATCGCCCGCGCGCCGCTGCCCCATGACCACGGGGATCTCGTGACCGGTCGCCTTGCGGGCGCAGTCCACGATCTCGCGCACGGAAAAGCCCTGCCCGTTGCCCAGGTTGCAGATGAGGTCATCACCGCCGCGCTGCAGATGGTCCAGGGCCCTCATATGGGCGTCCACCAGGTCGGTGACGGCGATGTAGTCGCGGATGCAGGTCCCGTCGGGCGTAGCGTAATCATCACCGAAGATGGTGATATGCGGCCGCCGGCCCAGCGGCACTTGCAGGACCAGGGGGATGAGATGGCTCTCGGGGCTGTGGTCCTCGCCGATGCTGCCGTCGGCCAGAGCCCCGGCCACATTGAAATAACGCAGGGAGACATAGCGGATGCCGTGGGCCACCGAGACCCAGCGCATCATGGCCTCCATCATCAGTTTGCTGTGCCCGTAAGGATTGGTGGGCCGGGTGGGGGCATCCTCGCTGATGGGCACGCTGTCGGGCTCGCCGTAGACCGCCGCCGAGGACGAGAACACGATGCGGCCCACGCCATGACGGACCATGGCTTCCAGCAGGCTCTGCATCCCGCCCACATTATTGTTGAAGTACTTGAGGGGATCGACCATGCTCTCGCCCACCTGCGAATCGGCGGCGAAGTGCATGACGCCGTCGATGCGGAAACGGCGGAAGATGCCGTCCAGACAGGCGGCATCGCGGATGTCGCCCTGCACGAAGGCAGCCTTGCCCGCCACGGCGGCGGCATGGCCCGTCTGGAGATTGTCCACCACCACGACCTCCTGACCGGCCGCTGCCAGGGCATGGACCGCGTGGGAACCGATATAGCCCGCACCGCCGCAAACAAGGATCGCCATACAGACCTCCACAACAAAGATGATGGCGGCACGCTACGATGTTTGCCTGCGGCTGGCAAGGCCCGGGATGCACAAGGCCTCTTGAAGGCGGGACAGGACATAAAAGAAGCGCGGAGTCCATGGCCAGACTCCGCGCAAGGCACAGGACGCGCCCCGGCGAAGGCCGGGGTCCCTTTGCGGCTACAATGCTGCCAGAACAGCAGCCGCAAATTCCTGCACGGCATCAGGGGCATCGCTGACGGTACCGTCCACTTTCAGCCCCTCAGCCACGATCTGCGCACCCAGGTCCTTTCCTTTGGCCTCGATGGCGTCCACCGCACCGCAAAAATGCGTGTAGGAACTGTCGCCGGAGGCAAACGCCGACAGTTTGACGCCCGAAAGGCCCATGGCTTCCATGTTCTCATAAAGAGGGATGAAATCGTCCTGCAGCTCCAGCTCGTCGTCACCCCAGGCGGAGCAGCCCAGCAGCACGGCATCATAGCCTTCGGCCAGACCGTCGGCATCCACGTCGGCGGCGTTTTTCAGCGTGACGTCATGGCCTGCGGCGGCGATGATCTCTTCCAGTTTCTGGGCGATGCCCTCGGTATTGCCGGTGCTGGAACCAAAAACGATCAGGACTTTGCTCATGACAACTCCCTGGCGGCATGGCCGCCGTTGGATGTTTAGAAAAAGAAATTCAATTTCAAAAAGAAGCTATAGAAGAACAGGACGTGCGTCAAGCAAAAGACCGTTTCCCGACGAAAAATATTTATCTCCGGCTAAAAACATCCTTTTTCCCATCAAAAACATCCCGCCCGGGAAACAGGCTGGAATATCCGCCCGTTATCCGTACCTGCCCTGAGCCTGTCCGTTCACCCGGGATCCGCGCCTCCGTCGCCTCACGGATGAGCCTCCCGCCCGCGTGCTGCACCGTCCGCCCCTGCGCCGTTCCTGACGATGCCATGCTCCGGAAGCCGCCTTGCCGTTACTCCGGGCAGCGTCCTTTCTTTTAGGCACGGGAGACGCTCGCGCTCTCCCCTTTCCCGATGACGAAACGAAATCGTTCCCCGCAAGCCGAAGACGGGGACCTGCCATCCGCACCGGAGCAAAAGTTTTACGGGAGAGGGGGCCCGGGGGAGGGAGACGCTTTTTCAAAAGCGCCCTCCTCCCCCGGAAAATACCCGGCCTCCTCCGCCAAAAACTATGCTCCAGCTTCCGCGTCCGCCTCCCCGGCGGCATCTTCCGAAGCGGGCCCGGCCAGGGGGGCGTCGGCCACGGAAAGATCAGGCATCTGCCACTGCCCGGGCAGGGGCGCCGTAAGCTCGGCCTTCTCGCCCACATAGGGGTTGAAGTAGCCGAAGCGCAGCCAGGGGCAGAGCTTTTTCAGACGCTTCATGAACAGGCTGAGGCCCATGATGGGGCCGTGGTCGATGCCGCGCATGAGGCCCAGATACCATTCGGGGTCGATGTTGAGGTTACGCCACTGGATCATGCTCACGCCGTCCTCGCCCACCAGACGGGCCAGGGCTTCCAGCTCGCCTTCGCTGTCGGTGACACCGGGGAAGAAGAGCAGGTTCAGCGAGACCCAGAGACCGTTCTTCCGGGCCACGGCGATGGAGCGGCGCACGTCGTCGAAGCTGTAGCCGTGGGGGCGGTAGTAGCGCTCGTAGACTTCGGGCCGGGCGCTGTTGAGGCTGACGCGGATGCTGGAGAGGCCCGCCTGGGCCAGACGCTCCACGGCCTCGGTGCGGGAGGCGTTGGTATTGCAGTTGACCGTGCCCACACCGCCCCGGCTGCGGAACAGGCGCACGCTTTCCACCAGCAGGTCGGGATTCATGAGGGGATCGCCCTCACAGCCCTGCCCGAAGGAATAGATGGGCGTCTTCGTCTCGCGGCCGGCATGGAAGCTCATGACTTCCACCAGTTCCTCGGGGGTGGGGGTGAAGGTCAGGCGGCACTGGGGCGTCACGTTGATGGGCGAATCCTTGTCCTGCTCGGAGATACAGCCCACACAGCGGGCATTGCAGGTGCGCGAGCTGGGCAGGGGCGCCTCGAAGCGGCCCAGGGCAAAGTTGCGAGCCGCCGGGCAGTCGTACTTCATGACGCAGTCTTCGAGGATGTGGCCCACCAGACGGTTCTTGGGGAACTGGCGCAGCAGGGCCCGCACGTTCTTTTCGATGCGGGAACGCGGGATGTGGCGGAACTCCTGACGCTGGTCGGCATCCACCTTGCGGGCACAGATGTAGAAGCGCCCCTTGGCGAAGCCCACGGCGCCATAGGCGAACAGGGGCAGCAGGGGGGCGTCGGCATCGCTGGTGTAGGCCGGATGGGCGGAGAGCGTATGGGCCGGTGCGGCAAAGGCGGCCACGGCCAGATCCTCGGTGCACTCTATCTCGCCGGTCTCGGGGTTCAGGCCCACGGCCCGGCGTCCGGGCAGGAGGAAGAGCTCGCTCTCCTCGGGCAGGGGCATGAGTTCGTCAGGACGGGGCGTGCCCCATTCCTCGCCGCGGCGGCAGACCATGAGCAGGTCGGGATCATCATAGATGTTGCCCTGGGCATCGGCCATGACCATATGCGGTTCGATCTTTGCTGTTGCCATTTTCCTTCCTTGCGGCATCTTGCCCTGCCGCGTCCGAATGTATATAAGCGGAGCTGCGGCCAGCCCCGGAAACATGGGCACGACGGCCGCCAGAATATCCGCGAGGCCGCCCCATGTTTTCCCTGATGCTCTTTATTTTTCTTTGTTTTCTCGGCATGCTTGCCGTACAATTCTACATGCTGCGCAGCCAGGAACGCCTGAACCGCGCCCTGCGTGACGAACACGCCCAGATGCGCGTGCTGCTGCGCGCCATGGAAGCCCGCCTGGATGCCCTGGGATGCCCTGCCCCCAAACTGGCCGAAACGGCCGTGCAGGCCACGCCTGCCGCACAGGATCCCCTGCTGCATCTGAGCTTTGATGCGCCTGCGGCCAAGAAGGCCGCGCCCCGCACGCCGGTGGTGGACCCGGGCCTGGACCTGCACATGGACAGCAGCCGCTAGGGCTGTTCCGTTTTTTGCCCGGAAGCGGGCTTTTCCCTCCGGCGGGGCTTTTGTCGTGCCTTCCGCGCACGCCGCGACAGCGCTTCGTCAACCTAGCCTTGCCCCTTTTCATCGTCAAGCAGCCTTCCTGCCATGCCCGAACCATCCCGCCGCCTGCGTCTTTTCCTCCGCTGTCTGGCAGCCCTGCTGCTGGGCATCCTGTTGCTGGCCGGCGCGGCCATGGTCTATGTGCAGCACAATTCCGTCGCCATCACCCATGCCCTGCTGGAAGACTTCACCCAGCGTACGGGCCTCCACCTGCATGTCAGGTCCATCGGCCTTTCCTGGCTGCCTCCGGCCGTCCAGGCCGATGACGTGCGCATCCGCATCAAAGAGCTGGACATCTCCGTCCGCACGGCCCGCCTGCGCCCCCGCCTGACCGCCCTGCTGCAGGGACGGCTGGAACTGGAATACGTGGCCCTGCAGAATCCCGTGCTCTCCGGCAGCCTGCCGCTGCCCACGCTGGACCTGCGCAAGCTGGGCTCCGCCGCCGGGGGCGGCAGCGGCGATACGGGAGGGCTGGCCCGGCTGGACGGCCTGCTGCCCGGTACCCTCCAGATAGAGATAGACCAGGGCAATTTCTCCTTCCAGGCCCAGGACGCTTCTTCCCTGCGCGCGGGCAACCTTTCCTGCGTACTGCATCTGCGCGGTCTTCAGGACGTGCGCGGCAAGCTGCAGGCAGGTCTGATCCGCAACCTGGCCGCCGGGGAAGAGATCCCCGTGCTCGACCTGGAAAACCTGCTCGTGGAAGGCCGCAGCCGTCCGCTCCGTTTTTTGAGCGATACGCCCCGCCTGCGCCTGCGTACCCTGCTGCATCTGCCGCCCCACCTGCCCCGCGTACGCATGAACCTCGATTTCACGGCCACGGCCGCGGGCTGGCAGCTGGATCATGACATCCAGGGCGACCTGATGCAGGACGACGAGCCCATTCCCTTTGCCGTGTCCGGCCGCCTGCTGCAGGACAGGAACGCGCCGCAGGCCTCGGTACGGCGCATGCTGCGCGAGGTCTTCCTGCCCGATCCGCAGGAGCTGGCCGCAGCCGGAAAGAAAGGTCCCGCAACGGCTCCCGCCCCGTCCGCCCCCCAATCACCGGCCGCTGATGCCGCCGCTGCAAAGACAGTTCCCGCACCCCAGGTGGCCCCCCAGCCCGACCTGCCCGCTGCGGGAGGGACGCGCCCGCCCGTGCGCCTGGAACGCATCCGGCTGGAACTGGGCGAAGACAGCGCCACCCTCGACGGCAACCTGATCCTCGACAAACAGCGGGGCCCCGTCCTCAACGGCAGCCTGCAGGCCCACCGCCTGAGCCTGACACGCTGGCTGGGCTTTGCCCGTGATCTGGCCCCGGGCCTGCAGATGGCCCTGGACAACATCACGGACAGTCTTCTGGAATTCGAACTGGATGCCGAAGGCCTGCGCGTGCCCTATATCGTGGCCCATGCCTCGGGCTCGCGCTTTACCGGTTCCGGCGGCGTGGCCCGCTGGGCCGAGCCGGTGGTGGCCCTTGACCTGACCGCCCCGGAAGTAAAGCTGGGCCGGGCCATCCCGGAAGCCGTGGGCACCCTGCCCCTGCAGGTCTATTTCCCACACGGGCCCCTGACCAGCCTGCGGGCCTCGCGCTCCACGCCGCTGCCGCCGCCCGATCCCGCCACGGACCTGCACATCGGTTATGACATCCGCCTCAATGCCCGCACCGTGCATTACGGCCCTGTGACCATCACCGGCGCGGCCGTGGTCATCGAACCCGGCACCCCCGACAAGGCCGGCAACGGTACGGCCGTGATCCGGGCCACGGGCGACTTTTACGAAGGCCGCCTCAAGGGCCGCTGCGCCATCGGCGGGCCTTCGGACATGCCCACCTTCGACATCGACCTGCGCCTGGACAAGGTCCACGGCAGCAAGCTGGTCAGGGATTTCGACCTCATCCCCGTACGGCGCGGCATGCTGTCCGCCCAGGCGGCCATCACCAGCCGGGGCAGCGACCTGGACGTGTTCCTGAAGAGCATGCGCGGCACGGTCACGGCCGACGGCAGCAAGGGCCTGCTGCCCGCCGGAGGCAAGAAGAGCCTGCCCTTCGAAAAACTCTCGCTGCGCCTCGACCTGCAAAGCGCCCGCCGCGACCTGCGCCCCACTCCGGCCCGGGCCGGTTTCGAAGGCCGCTGGACGGCCTCGCTGGAGGGCGAGGATCTTTCCCTGACCCAGAAGCTGGACGGCCTCGTCTGGTTCGGCGGCAAGGAGTTCGTGGCCTGGCAGGATCTGCCCGGTTCCCTGCGCCTGCACCTGCCGTCCCTTGAAAAGGATCTGCTGCCCCAGGGCATGGATCTGGATGCCGACGGCGTGTTCAGCTGTGCGGGCCCTGCCGGGCTGAAGCTGAAAAAGGCCACGCTCTCGGCGCTGGGCCTGCAGCTCAAGGGCGATCTGGACGTCAGCAACGGCCGCAGCGGCCTGACCTGGGGCGGGAACGTGGACCTTGCCGCCCGCGACCTGAAGCACAGCCTCCGGCAGATCCGGGGCAGTGCGCCCGCCTCCCTGCCCGCCTCCCTCAACAGCCTGCGCCTCAAGGGCACGGCCTCCGGTACCCTGGACAGCCTGCGCCTCAAGGATCTGCGCTGCAGCCTGGGCTGGCAGCAGATGGACGGCGAAGCTGCCGTGAACTGGAGCGGCACCCCGCAACTGGACCTGCGCCTGCATGCCGCGGACTTCGATCTGGACCGCCTGCTGGCGGAGATGTTCCCCGACCAGGCCCGCAGCAAGGGACGGAGCAAGGCCCCGGGCGCTCCCTGGGACCTGCGCTTCATGAAGGCCTTCGATGCCCAGGGGAGCCTGAGCGTGGACAGGGTGCGCTTCATGCGCCTGCGCATGCAGCAGATGACCACCCGCTTCAGCCTCAAGGACGGCCACCTTTCCGTGCCTGCGCTGGAAGGCAACTTTTACAATTCGCGCCTGCGTGCCTCGGGCGACTTCCGCTTCGACCGGGGCCTGAGCTACACCACCAAGGTCAGGGCCCTGAACATCAACCTCGACGCCGCCAGCAACGACCGCAACGACAAGCGCGCCGTGCGGGGGCTGGCCTCGGTGGAATCGGAGATGAGCGCCCACCTGACCGGCAGCGGCCAGATGCCCGCGGCCCTTTTCGGCACCTGGGGCGTGGCCATCATCAACGGCAGCTACCAGAACCGCGACAAGGCCGGGCGGCCCGGCGGCAAGCCCACCCGCTTCCAGCGCCTCAGCGCCTCGGGCAACATGCAGGGCGGTGTGGCCCGCAGCAGCAACATCTTTTATCAGGATGCCGAGATGCGCGTGCGCGGCGGCGGCCGCATCGACTTCAACAACGAAGACCTGGACTGCAACCTTTTCGTCAAGACCGACCGCATGCAGGAATTCCCCGTGCGCGTGACCGGCAAGCTCCATGATCCCAAGACCTCGGTCAGCGCAGGGACGGCCATCCTCTACGCCGTCACCAGCCTGACCCACGGCATCTTCGAGCTGCTGGGCGGGGTCATGGAAGGCACCTGGAACCTGTTCCGCTGATCCCGCGTCCCGGCCTTTTTCGTTCCGGTCCCACCGGCCTTCCCCTGCCGGAAAAGGCCTTGCACTTTCCCCGCCCCCGTTGACAGAACCGCCTGCAAAGGGTAGACAGGCTCTATCTGTTCTTTTTTGCACAAACCCAACAACGGTCCGTCTCAATAAGGAGAAGCGCCATGAATATCCTCATCTTTGGTCCCAACGGCAGCGGCAAGGGCACCCAGGGCAACCTGGTCAAGGCTAAGTACAATCTTGCTCACATCGAATCCGGCGCCATCTTCCGTGAGCACATCGGCGGCGGCACCGAGCTGGGCAAAAGGGCCAAGGAATACATCGATCGCGGCGACCTGGTGCCCGACGACATCACCATCCCCATGGTGCTGGAGACCCTGAAGACCAAGGGCAAGGACGGCTGGCTGCTGGACGGCTTCCCCCGCAACATGGTGCAGGCCCAGAAACTGTGGGAAGCCCTGCAGGCCGAAGGTCTGAAACTGGACTACGTCATCGAGATCCTGCTGCCCCGCGAGATCGCCAAGAACCGCATCATGGGCCGTCGCCTGTGCAAGGAAAACAACAACCATCCCAACAACATCTTCATCGACGCCATCAAGCCCAACGGTGACAAGTGCCGCGTCTGTGGCGGTGAGCTCTCCACCCGTTCCGACGACCAGGACGAAGCCGCCATCAACAAGCGTCACGACATCTACTACAACACCGAGAACGGCACCCTGGCCGCGGCCTACTTCTTCAAGAACCTGGCCGCCGAAGGCAAGACCAAGTACATCGAACTGAACGGCGAAGGCACCATCGACTCCATCAAGGAGACCCTGATCTCCCAGCTGAGCTAGCCTGAGCACGCCTTTCCAGGCCGGGGCCCTGCCCCGGCCTTTTTTTTGCCCGAAAATCCCGGAGCCCGGCCGGAAGCGGCCTTGCCTTTTGCCGCCGCGACCCCATCTTTATAGCGGGGGAAAGGTCCGCCGGCCCGCAGCGAGCACGCGTTCCGAAACAGGGGCCCTACTGGACATGCCTGTCCAAGTTTGCCACTATGCCCCCAACTTCACAGCGAGGTATCAATATCATGCAAGTCTGCATCGCGATCATGCACGGCAATCCCGTCATGCTGGAACTGCGGGAAGGCGTCCCTTACATCAATGACGAACCCCAGCCCATCAAGCACCTGACCGAAGATGACCTCGTGGCCTTCCACGAAGCCGTGAGCGCCATCCCCGACGACGGCGATCCCGGCAATGTCGCCCTTGTCAACGCCAAGCGCGCCGCGTTCATCGTGGACCTGCTGGGCCATGCCGTGGGCGACGAATGCGTCTCCTACCTGACGCATGTGCTGGACCACGTGCACTACGACGTCATGGAATATCTGGGTGAAACCGACCCCCAGGACTAGAAAGCCTGCCGGGCTCCCGCAAGGGGGAGGACTTCCGGCATAATTGAGGGAAACAATGCTTGAGATCCAAGACCTGCACGTTTCCGTCCACGGCACGCCGGTGCTCAAGGGCATCGACCTGAAGGTGGAAGCGGGCGAAACCTTTATCCTGTTCGGCCCCAACGGCTCCGGCAAGACCACCCTGCTCATGACGCTGATGGGCTTTTCCGGCTACGAGGTGACCCGGGGCAAGATCATCTTCAAGGGCCACGACATCACCTACGCCCCCATGTACGAGCGTGCCCGTCTGGGCATCGGCATGTCCTTCCAGCGCCCGCCCACCATCCACGGCCTGCCCACGGGCAAGATGGTGGAACTGTGCGGCCGCGGCCGCAAGATGGACATCCCCGCCATGGCCAAGCGCGTGCATTTCGATACCTTCCTGGACCGCGACGTCAACGCCGGTTTCTCCGGCGGCGAGATCAAGCGCTCCGAGCTGCTGCAGCTCATGGCCCAGCAGCCCAACCTGCTGCTTTTCGACGAGCCGGAATCCGGCGTGGACCTGGAAAACATGGCCCTGGTGGGCAAGACCGTGCGCAAGCTGCTGGACGGCGTGCCCGACTGCTGTAGCGCCACCCTGCGCGAGCAGGGTCGCCAGCGTTCCACCAGCGGGCTCATCATCACCCACACCGGCCACATCCTTGAATACGTCAACGCCGACCGCGGACAGGTCATGTATCACGGCAAGCTCTGCTGTGAAGCGCGCCCGCGCGTCATCCTCGACCATATCGCCCAGCACGGCTACCAGGAATGCCTGCGCTGCCTGGCCGGCGACATGTTCGGCAAAATCGCGGAGGCTCCCCTGGTATGAGCAGCATCGACCTTTCCCGTTTCAACTTCAGCGGCGGTGAGAACTCCGCCCCCATCGAAGATCTGACCCGTCTGCCCCAGGAAGACCAGCAGCGCCTGGTCCTGGCCGGCATCGACGTGCACGACACCAAGGTCAGCGGTGCCTTCATGCAGCTCAACCATGCCGACGTGCACTGCACCACCCGGCAGGAAGGCCTGGACCTCATGGACATCCGCGCGGCCCTCAAAAAGTTCGACGGCCTGCCGCAGTACTACTGGAAGCTGCTCGATCCCAACAGGGACGAGATCACCCGCATGGCCTACGAGCACCTCAACGGCGGCTACTTCGTGCGTGCCCGCAAGGGCGTGAAGATCAGCCAGCCCGTGCAGTCCTGCATGTTCATCAAGGACAATGCCGCCGGACAGGCCGTGCACAACATCGTGGTGGTGGAAGAAGGCGCCGAGCTCAACATCCTGGGCGGCTGCGCCACCTCCCAGCACAGCAATGATGCCGCGCATCTGGGCATCACCGAATACTATGTGGAAAAGGGCGGCAAGCTGACCTTCACCATGATCCACAACTGGGGCGACTCCACCACCGTGCGGCCGCGCTCGGCGGGCGTGGTGGAAGCCGGGGGCGTGTTCCAGAACAATTACATCCTGCTCAAGAGCGTGGGCAGCCTGCAATCCTATCCCCGCATCGACCTCAACGGTGAGGGCGCCGTGGCCACCTTCAACTCGGTCATCGTGACGCCCACGGGCTCCTACGTGGACAGCGGCAGCGCCATCCACCTCAACGCGCCCCACACCCGCGGCGAGATCATCTCCCGCACCCTGACCACCGGCGGCACCATCATCAACCGCGGTTTCATCGGCGCTTCGGCCACTCCGGTCAAGGGCCATCTGGAGTGCAAGGGCCTCATCGTGGGCGGCGGCCGCGTGCATGCCATCCCCGAACTGGACAGCTGCCGCGACGGCGTGGAACTCTCCCACGAAGCCGCCGTGGGCAAGATCGCCCAGGAAGAGATCGAATACCTCATGGCCCGCGGCCTGGACGAGGACGAAGCCACCTCCACCATCGTGCGCGGCTTCCTCAACGTGGACATCATGGGCCTGCCCGCGCCCCTGAAGAAGGCCATGGACGAACAGATCAGCAAGCTCAACGCCGGCGGCGCCATGTAGCGCTCCGCTGCGATACCTGCCTGTTTGCGGGGCTGTCCGTACATACGGGCAGCCCCGTTCGTTTTTGCGGAACCGCACAGGCCCGCCCGGCTGTCCCCGCCGGAGCCCGGCCCTCAAGCCCTGCCGGAAGGGCTTGACCGCCTAGTGTCCTTCCGGCTATAGTTCACTTCCTTCGTGGGCCTATAGCTCAGTTGGTAGAGCCTCCGGCTCATAACCGGCAGGTCCCAGGTTCGAGTCCTGGTGGGCCCACCAATATTTGAAAGGCAGGTTCCCCTCGCGGAAACCTGCCTTTTCATTTTTCAACGGTATCCCGGCCTCCTGCCGGGCCTCTCCGTCTTCCCTATCCCAATGCCCGCGTCTCCGCGAACGGCAGATAGCCGGGCGGCACGTCGTCCTTGAGATCCACACCGGACAGGCGCCGGACAAGGGCATTCTCCACCAGGTAGCAGAGCTTGCGCACGGCCTCCTCCACGGGCAGGCCCGCGGCGCGCACGTTGGAGATGCAGTTGCGGGCCTCGTCGGTCAGGCCGGGCGTGGGCGCGTGGGTCATGTAGACGCCCAGGGAATCAGGCGAGCTGAGGCCGGGGCGTTCGCCCACCAGCACGACCACCAGCCGCGCATTGAGCAGGGCCGCCACATCGTCGCCCACAGCCACGCGGCCGAACTTCACCAGAGCCACCGGCGCGGCACTGAGCCCGGCAGCGGCCGCTTCTTCCAGAAAACGGGACGCGAAGGGCACGGCGTTCTCGTGCACGGCCCGTGCGGACAGGCCGTCACAGATGACCACGCTCACGTCCGGCGCACTGCCGGGATGCGCGTCCATCCAGGCATCCAGCAGCTGCCGCGAAGCCACGGAAAGACGACGCCCCTTGTCCGGCCGGGTCAGATATTCGTTCCTGTCCGCCACCGCGCTGCTCAGGGAGAGGCATTCCAGACCGTGGGCGGCCAGACCGGCGCGCACCTGCTCTTCATCCAGCGGCGTCATGACGGCATCCCGGGCGCGGGCATGGGCCAGACGGAATTCCAGCCAGCGTTTCACGGGCAGGCTCACCCCGCAATGGCCCAGACCGATGCGTGCATCGGTGAAGCGGCGCAATTCTTCCCAAGGGTCCGGCGTCACGATGGCGGGCGCGGCGCCCGCGAGCTCATCCTGCCTAGTTGCCATGGCCGCCCTCCTCCAGTTCCCGGCCCAGAGCGGCCATGCCCCGGCGCTCACCGGGCGGCAGCAGCTCGCCCACGGCGGACAGGATGCCCATGCGCTCCAGCCATGCTTCGAATTCCGGTGCGGGCCGCTTGCCCAGCACCCGCCGCAGCCAGGCCACATCGTGGAAGGAGGTGGACTGGTAGCCCAACATGATGTCATCGGCACCGGGGATGCCCATGACGAAATTGCAGCCCGCCACGCCCAGCAGGGTCAGGAGCATGTCCATGTCGTCCTGGTCGGCCTCGGCGTGGTTGGTGTAGCAGACGTCCTCGCCCATGGGCAGGCCCAGCAGCTTGCCGCAGCAATGGTCCTCCAGACCGGCGCGGATGATCTGCTTGCCGTTGAACAGATATTCCGGCCCGATGAAGCCCACCACCGTATTGACCAGCAGGGGACGGTAACGCCGGGCCACGGCATAGGCACGGCATTCCAGGGTCTGCTGGTCCACGCCGAAGTGGGCCCCGGCGGAAAGCGCGCTGCCCTGCCCGGTCTCGAAATACATGACGTTGTCCCCCACCGTGCCGCGCTTCAGGGAAAGGGTGGCATCCCAGGCCTCGTCCAGCAGGGACAGGGAGATGCCGAAACTGGCATTGGCCTTTTCCGTACCGGCGATGGACTGGAAGCAGAGGTCCACGGGCACGCCGCGCCGGATCATCTCCAGGGTGTTGGTGACGTGGGTCAGCACGCAACTTTGGGTGGGGATGTCGTAACGGGCGATGACATCGTCCAGCAGGCGGAGCAGGCGCCCGATGGCGGGCAGGCTGTCCGAAGCCGGGTTGATGCCGATGACCGCGTCCCCGGAGCCGTATTGCAGGCCGTCGATGACGGAGGCCAGCACGCCGCGCGCGTCATCGGTGGGATGGTTGGGCTGCAGGCGCGAGGAAAAACGCCCCGGCAGGCCGATGGTATCGCGAAAGCGCGTCACCACGCTGCACTTGGAGGCCACCAGCACCAGATCCTGGATGCGCATGAGCTTGCTGGCCGCGGCCACCATCTCCGGGGTCAGGCCCGGCGCCAGGGCCGTAAGGGTCGCCGTGTCCGCGGCAGGGGTCAGCAGCCAGTCGCGCAGCTGGCCCACCGTGAAGGAGCTGACCGGCGCAAAGGCCTGCGCATCGTGGCTGTCCATGATGAGCCGGGTGACCTCGTCCGTCTCGTACGGCACCACGCACTCCGACAGGAAACGCTTCAGGGGCACATCGGCCAGGGCCATCTGGGCCCGGATGCGCTCTTCCTCATTCTCGGCCGCGATGCCGGCCAGCACGTCCCCCGAACGCAAGGGAGAGGCTTTGGCCAGCAGTTCGCGCAAGGAACATTTTTCCACAGGATTTTCCAGAAGTTGAAGATTGCCCAACGTCACCGCCGCCTGCCGTGCCCGTACCGGGGCCCTGCGGCGGCACCTCAGCCTGATACCCCCTCTGTATAGCCGCAGCCGACGGTCCCGACAAGGCGGATAGGGCCGGGACGCAAAAGCGGCAGAAATGCCCGGAAAGAAGCGCGACCGGCACCGGCCCTCCCAAACGCAGGCACATGGCAAGGCACGGCCCCGCTCCTTCCCGGGATGGACGCGATGCCCGTATACCGCCTTGCCTGCCGTAACTGTGTATCAAACTGTACACTCCGGGCCCGGGGCATTGCCTTGCCCGGCCAAAGGGCTATACTTCTTCCATGTTTTTATGACCGGCAGCATGCTGCCGGGTTTCCTTTCTGCCCCCGCGAGGGCGGGACTGCTCCCCCGCATCCCGTCCCATCAAGGACCGCCCTTTTCCGACGGTCCTTTTTTTATCCCTTATGGACACGAAAAGGGCGCTGCATGTGCAGCGCCCTTTTTTCCTCAAACAGCACCTCTGGGAAGGCACAGACTGTCCCGGCTACTTTTCCTGCTCGGCCTCCCCGATCCAGGTCTGCAGGGCGTCCACGATCTTGCGGGCCTGATCGGCGCTGGAAATGGTGAACTTGCTCTGCTGCCGGTATTCGCCGCCCATTTTCTTGTAGCGGCGGATCACATACTTGTCGGGGCCGTAGGACGAGGTCTGCGGCTTCCACTCCTGATAGCGGAAGAGGATAGTGGTCCAGGCGCCCTTGCTCAGGACGATCTTGTCCAGTTCCTTGAGGATGATCTGTCCGTTCTCCTCATATTCCACTGTGAGATCATCGATGGATTCGCTCAAAACTGCCTTCCTTGCGAACGCGCACCCGGGACGTGCACGGTTGAAGTAAAGAGTCTGCACGGGCCGCCAGGGCCGTGCCATCCCTCTCATGGCGCACAATCTACGCATTTCGGGGCCAAACGGCAAGCCTGCCCCCCTTGGGCGGGCATGGCTGCGGCCCGCACAGGCGCATGCGGCTTTCCCGGCTCCGCGCAGTATGGGACCCTGCCCCCTGCCGTTTTCCCCCAAACGGATGGCCGTGCCGCCCTCTCGCCGCAGAAAGTGACGAAGGGCACGACCTGCCGCAACGGGCCTGCACCACATCAAGAAAATCACAGGAGAAGGACGAGCCTTCCGGCTCAGGGACGCCGCAGCAGCGACAGGGCGAAACGTTCCACCGGGGCGAAGTCGTCACGCAGGGGCTCCGTAACCGGCAGGGAAGGACGATAACGGCAGGCCAGCATGGCCGCCATCTCCGGCGAATGGCCCGGGCCGTCACGCAGGGCCGCGGCCGTGGCGGCGTCGCTGAACGCCAGCACCATCAGGTTCTGCAACTGGCCGGGATGCCCGGGATCGGTGACGCAAAAGACCTCCACCCGGGCGAAATGCCGTTGCAGCCCGGCATGGATGGCCCGCAGCAGGCGGCCGTCCTCGCCTTCCACAGCAGCGATGACGTTCATGGCCAGCACGCCGCCGGGACGCAGGGCACGGCGCATGGCGGCAAAGGCCTCCTGCGTGCCCAGATGGAAGGGGATGGAATAACAGGAGTTGAACACGTCCACCAGCAGGATGTCATACTGTTCCCGCTGCCGGTTGAGGAAGGTCCGGGCATCGGCATGGATCAGGCGCAGACGCGGGTCGTCCCCGGGCAGGAAGAACCAGCGCCGGGCCACGGCGCTCATGCCGGGATCCAGCTCCACCACGGTCAGACGCAGGTCTGCGGCGTCCAGCCCGCTCTTGCCGGACAGCAGCCACTTGGGCACGGAGCCGCCGCCCCCGCCCAGCATGAGGATGTCCCGGGCCTGCGGACGGGCCAGCACGGCCAGGGCATAAAAGCGGGTGTAGTCGAAGTAGAGTTCGTCAGGATCGTCCAGATACATGCCCGACTGGCTGTAGTCGGGATCCGTGGAGAGGATGCGCACCGGCCTGCCCCTGTCGCGGCTCTCGTGGATCAGCATGCAGTTGTAGGGGCTCTCCACCATCAGGGGGCCTTCCGTCCGGCGGAACTGCCGGTCCCAGACGGCCAGCAGGAGCAGCAACAGCACGAGGCCCAGCCGCCCCCAGGGACGGGAGGGCTCGGCCGGCAGCGAGAGCAGCAGCAGGCCCAGGGCCACGCCCCAGAGGATGGTGCCGCTGGCAAAGAAGGAGATGAGGACGAAGCCCCCCAGGAAGGTGCCCACGATGCTGCCCGCCGTGGACAGGGCGTACAGCCGCCCCACCGTGGCGCCGGACGTGGCCACGTCCCGGATGCGCAGCCGGATGATGTAGGGGCTGATCATGCCGCAGCACAGGGCGGGCAGGGCCAGGATGCCCAAAGCACAGGCAACGGCGGCCAGATGGATGTCCGTGATGGCGACGCTCAGCGCCTCCCCCACCAGACGGTGCGTCCCGGCGGCCAGGGCGCTGCCCAGGGAAGCTCCCGTCAGGATGAAGGCCAGCCCCCGCCGGGAAAGGTGCCTGTCGGCCAGGCGGCCTCCCAGCCAGGCCCCCACGGCAAGACAGGCCAAAACCACGCCGATGAGGCTGGTCCAGACCACGGCCGAGGTGCCCACATGCGGGGCCAGCACGCGCGCGCCCACCATCTCCAGCACCATGACCAGGGCGCCGCAACAAAAAGCGATGATCTCCAGCATCGTCGTCCCGTACGCGGGCGTACCCGCAAAAAAAGCGGGGTCAGTCCCGCCGTCCGGCAAAGAAGTCCTGCAACAGGTCCACGCTTTCCCGGGCCAGCACGCCGCCCATATGCCAGACCCGGTGATTGAAGAAAGGCTGGTCCAGCGTCTCGGTGCAGGAAGTCACGGCACCGGCCAGCCTGTCGGCCGCCCCGTAGGCCACCCCGGCGAGCCGGGCATGGACCAGGGCCGCGGCGCACATGGCGCAGGGTTCCAGGGTCACCACCAGCACCCCGCCGCCCAGACGGTAATTGCCGCTGGCGGCCCCGGCGGCCCGCAGGGCCAGGATCTCGGCATGGGCCGTGGGATCGTGCAGGGCCACGGGCCGGTTGTGGGCGCGGGCCAGCAGACGGCCATCCGCCGCCACCAGCACCGCGCCCACAGGCACTTCGTCCTCGCGGGCGGCCTGCCGCGCCTCGTCCAGGGCCAGACGCATGAGGGACTCCCAGCTCCAGCCCGGCGGCGCGGAAGGCACGGGCCCGCCGCAGGGGCGTACCAGCGCCCCGTTGCTTACAGGATCACGATCTTGCACAGATGCTCCACCACCTGCTCGGGCGTGTCGCACACCGTGACGAGCTTGTCGATCTCTTCCCGGTTGATGAAACCGCCGTTGGCCATGCTCGTGCGCAGCCATTCCAGCAGGCCCGCCCAGTAGGAGGAATTATAAAGGATGATGGGGAAGGGCCGGATGCGTCCGGTCTGGGCCAGCACGAAGGCCTCGGACAGTTCGTCGATGGTCCCCATGCCACCGGGCATGACCACATAGGCCATGGCGTACTTCACGAACATGAACTTGCGGGTGAAGAAGTAGCGGAAATTGCAGCGCGTCTTCACATACTGGTTGCAGCCCTGTTCGTGGGGCAGCTCGATGCGCAGGCCCACGGAAACGCCGCCCGCCTCGGCAGCGCCCTTGTTGGCCGCTTCCATGACGCCGGGGCCGCCGCCGGTGATGACGCCGAAGCCCTTTTCCACCAGCATCCGGGCCAGACGCTCGGCATCCCGGTATTCGGGCGTGTCGGAGGTGGAGCGGGCCGAGCCGAAGATGGACACGCAGTTGGTGCCCAGCTTGTTCAGGGTATCCAGGGCCTGGACCATTTCGGCCATGATGCGGATGGTGCGCCAGGACTCCGTGGTCATGGCATTGAGATCGTCGATGACGTTCTGCCGGATCTCCATGAAAGCCTCCTTGTTGCGAGGATCGCAGAAAAGAAGAATGAATCTTCATCTTAAACCGCCCGGAACAGCCCGTCAAAGGTTTATGGGGCCTTGCGCTTCCGGGGCAGGAAGCGCATAGTGAAGAATCCCCCGCTTGCATCCGGCAAGCAGAACATCACCCCGGAGCATCCCATGAAAGTCCAGTTTCTCGGCGCTGCCCAGACCGTTACCGGCTCCTGTTATATGATAGAGGCCTGCGGCAAGCGTTTCTGTATCGACTGCGGCATGCACCAGGGCAACAAGGCCATCGAGGAGCGCAACCGCAATCCCCGTCCCTACGCCCCTGGCAATATCGACTTCATCCTCGTGACCCACGCGCACATCGACCATTCCGGTCTGCTGCCCCTCATGGTGCGCGAAGGTTTCAGCAAGCCCATCTACTGTACCAAGGCCACCAGCGAACTGCTGGACATCATGCTGCAGGACAGCGCCCACATCCAGGAGATGGAAGCCCAGTGGGAAGCCAAAAAGTACAGCCGCCGCGGCCTCAAGAACCCGCCCGCAGCCCTGTACACCACCGAGGACGCCCTCAAGACCGCCGGGCTCCTGCACCCCGTGGCCTACCATGAGGACTTCGAGCCCGCCCCGGGCATCAAGGTCACCTACTATGATGCGGGCCACATCCTCGGCTCCGGCTCCCTGCGCCTGGAAGTGACCGAGGACGACAAGACCACCAGCATCATCTTCTCGGGCGACATCGGCCGTCCCCAGGCCCTCATCGTGCGCGACCCCGAAAGCCCGCCCAAGGCCGATTACATCTTCATGGAGTCCACCTACGGCGACCGCAACCACAAGGACGAGGACATCAGCGACCAGGAACTGGCCGACGCCATCGCCTACAGCTACAGCAAGGGCGAAAAGGTCATCATCCCCGCCTTTGCCGTGGAGCGCACGCAGGAGATCCTCTACTGCCTGCACATCCTCCAGAGCAAGGGCAAGCTGCCCGCGGACATGCCCGTCTTCGTGGACAGCCCCCTGGCCATCCGCGCCACCGAGGTCTTCCGCCGCAACCGCGAGCTTTTCGCCGAGGACGTCCAGAAGATGCTGCACCAGGGCGACGACCCCTTCGAGCTGCCCAACCTGCGCTACACCCTGGATGCCGCGGAATCCCAGAGCATCAACGACTACAAGGGCCCGGCCATCATCATCTCGGCCAGCGGCATGTGCAACGCGGGCCGTGTGCGCCATCACCTCAAGCACAACATCTGGAAGCCCGGGGCCAGCATCGTCTTCGTGGGCTATCAGGCCGTGGGCACCCCCGGCCGCAAGATCGTGGAAAAAGCCAGCAAGATCACGCTGTTCGGTGAAGATATGGACATCGCCGCCCGCATCTACACCATCAACGGCTTCTCCGCCCACGCCGGGCAGGACCAGCTGCTCTCCTGGCTGGATCCCCTGGTCCACGACAAGGCCAACGTGGTCCTGGTCCACGGTGAAGAAAAGGCCCAGACCACCCTTTCCGGACTGATCAAGGAAAAGTTCGGTGTGACCCCGCTGGTGCCCGGCTATATGGAAGAGATGATCCTCGAAGGCCATCAGGTGGCCCAGACCGTCCAGCACGAGGCCCTGGCCCATCCCCGCATCAACTGGGACTTCCTCACCGGCGAAGTGGAACGCAAGTGGGGCATGTTCAAGGGCAAGCTGGCCGACGTGGAGCAGAGCCCCTGGGTCCAGCAGACCGAACTGCAGGACGCCCTGGCCAAGATGGATTACGCCCTGACCCGGCTCCTTTCCCGCATGTGACCGCCTTACGGGGCGCGGCCTTGGGGCCGCGCCCTTCCGCGCTTTACGGGATGCCCCGGCCGCCCATTGACGGAAGGGCCGCCCCGCAGGTACAAGTCTTTTCCCTGCCCTGAGGGCACCCTTTGTACAGCCAACCGCCGTTCATCCACGGCACAGAAAATACAGGAAAAACCATGCGCATCATCTCCGGCAGACTGGGCGGCAGACGCATCAAGACCGTGGAGGGCGAAGGCTACCGCCCGGCCATGGGCAAAACGCGCGAATCCCTGTTCTCCATGCTCACCTCGCGGGGCGTGGTCTGGGAAGGGGCGCGCGTGCTCGACCTTTTCGCCGGCAGCGGCAGCCTGGCCTTCGAAGCCGTGAGCCGCGGCGCCGAGCTGGCCGTGCTGGTGGAGAACTCCGCCGTGGCCGCCCGCTGCCTGGCCGACAACATCCGCCAGCTGGGCGTGGAGGACTGCGTGCGCCTGATCCGCGACGACGTGCGCAAGACCCTGAACAATACGCCCATGGGCTGTTTCGACCTGGTCTTCCTGGACCCGCCCTACCGCAAGAACCTGCTCAACGCCACCCTGCAGGGCCTGCTCAAACGTAACTGGCTGGCGCCCGGCGCCCTCATCTGCGCCGAGATCGAAAAAGACGCCGTCGTGGCCGCTCCCGACAGTCTGGAACTGCTGGTGGAACGCCATTTTGGTCAAACCCGCATACTGATATGGACACTCGCATGAAACTGGCACTCTATCCCGGCACTTTCGACCCCCTGACCAACGGGCATCTGGCCCTCATCCGCCGCGGCCTGGCCGTCTTCGACCAGATCGTGGTGGCCGTGGCCGACAATACGCCCAAGTTCCCCCTCTTCTCCCAGGAAGAGCGCGTGGCCATGGCCCGCGAGGCCGTGGGCGACGACGACCGCATCCTGGTGGAACCCTTCACCGGCCTGACCGTGGAATATGCGGCCAAGCGCGGGGCCTGTGCCATCCTGCGCGGTCTGCGCGCCGTCTCGGACTTCGAATACGAATTCCAGCTGGCCCTCATGAACCGCCGCCTGCAGCGCGACATCCAGACCGTGTTCCTGATGACCGACTACCAGTGGCTGTTCATCAGCTCCACCATCGTCAAGGCCGCGGCCAGCCACGGCGCCGACATCGTGGGCCTGGTGCCCGAGAACGTGTGCCTGCGCCTGATGGAAAAGTACCAGCGCGGCGAAGTGCGTCAGGCCACCCCCTGCCTCTCCGCCCCCTACGGCGGCTTCCGCGTCAACAAATAAGATGGCCGCGCCCCTGCCCGTCATCTGTCTGGCCGGCCCCACGGGCTGCGGCAAGACCGCCGCGGCCCTGACCCTGGCCGAAGCCCTGGACGGCGAGGTCATCAACGCCGACTCCCGCCAGGTCTACAGCGATTTCCCGCTCATCACGGCCCAGCCCTCGCCCGAGGAACAGGCCTGCTGCCCGCATCATCTGTACGGTTTTCTGCCCACGGAGCAGAAGATCAGCGCCGGCCGCTGGGCCGACCAGGCCGTGGCCGAGGCAAAGGCCGTGCTGGCCCGGGGCCATGTGCCCCTGCTGGTGGGCGGCACCGGCCTGTACTTCCAGGGCCTGCTGCACGGCATCGCCGAGATACCGGCCATCGATCCGGCCATCACCGCCGCCCTCACGGCCCGGCTGGCCGAGGAGGGCCCGGCGGCCCTCCATGCCGAACTGGCCGCCAAAGATCCCGCCTACGCGGCCCGCATCCATCCCAATGACCGCCAGCGCATCGTGCGTGCCCTGGAAGTGCTGGCCGGCACCGGCCATACCTTCAGCTGGTGGCACGAGCACGGCATGCCCGAACCGCCCTGCGCCGGGCCCTTGCTGGTGCTGGACATGGAGCTGGATGCCCTGACGCCCCGCCTGGCCCGCCGCATCGACCTGATGCTGGAACAGGGGGCCCTGGACGAGGCCCGCGCCGCCCGGCGGCGCTGTGACGATGCCGCGGCCCCCGGCTGGTCCGGCATCGGCTGCGCCGAAGTGCTGGCCCATCTGCGCGGCGAGCTTTCCCTGGAGGAATGCCGCCGCCTCTGGCTGCACAACACCCGCGCCTATGCCAAGCGCCAGCGCACCTGGTTCCGGGCCCGCAGCGAGGCCCGCTTCTTCGCCCCGCAGGATCTGGACGGCCTGCTGGCGGCCGCCCGGCAGGCCTGCTGAACCGGGGCGGGCGGACGCCCGCTCTCCCCTCCCCAGCCGGCAGACAGATCACGGCACCATGCCCGGCACGGCCGCGGTATGGTGCTTTTTTCATGCCCGTACGGAGGTCCTTCCCCGCAGGGAGCAGGGCCCGGCCTCCGGAGCCTCCTTTTTGACGCGTGCCACGAAAGATTTCTCAAAACATTTCTTGACATCCCGCCCGTTCTCCCCTCCCGTCCGCTCCCGCCTTCTTTGCCTGATCCGTTCCCGAAACAGGGCCAGCCGCAAGGATTTTTCCCGCCGCGGTCCCCTTTTTCTCCAGCCCGGATGCCCCAATACCAGCGTACAAGTAAGCTTTTCTGCTCGCGACCTCCCCTTGACGTGGCCTTGTGCCTGCGATAACTTGCCACACATTATTGGTGTGTTTGGCTCATGAGAGCCGGAGGACGCCCGCGGCTCCACGCTGCGGGAGAATGGGGAAAAGTCTGTTTCAAAAGGACGAGCACATGAGGAACGGTAAAGCACTGCTTTTGGCGGCGGTGATTGCCTTGGCCGGCGTGGCCTGTCTGATGCTTCCCGAAGCCAACCGCGCTGTGGCGGTGGGTCTGGAAGAATCCGACGCGGAAATGCCTAATGCCACGGTTCTCTTTCCGGTCAGCGAAAAGCCCAATCCCAAGGGCGCCAGCATGACGCCGGTGACATTCAACCATCAGGCTCACGTCGACAAGATCGACGATTGCACGGCCTGTCATCACACGGGCGACATGGTGGCCTGTAGCACCTGTCATACCGTGGAAGGCAAAGCCGAGGGCAACTTCATCAACCTTGAGCGCGCCATGCACGCCACCAAGATTGCCCCGCGCAAGGATGGCGTCACGCCCAAGAGCTGTGTGAGCTGCCACGAAGAGCAGTACAAGGAACGCCGCGAATGCGCCGGCTGCCACGAGATCGTCACTCCCAAGCGTGACGACCAGTGGTGCGGCGTCTGCCACGTGGTCACCTCCAAGATGACCCCCGAACAGTACCAGCTGGGCGTGGCCGGCAAGCTGTCCGCCGAGGACCGCGTCGCCCTGGCCGAAGCCACCATCGCCGAACGCAAGCCCGTGGACTACCTGGCCCCCGAAGCCTGCCCCTACAAGGTGGAGATCGGCAGCCTGTCCGACAAGTTCGAGCCCAACCTCTTCAACCATCGTCGTCACGTCTCTTCGCTCATGAAGCGCATTGAAGGCGACAATCTGGCCAAGGCGTTCCACAGCGAACCCGAGATCCTGTGCGCCACCTGCCACCATCGCAGCCCCCTGTCGGCCACTCCGCCCAAGTGCGGCAGCTGCCACTCCGCCAAGATCGATCCCCGCGTGCCCGAGCGTCCCACGCTGAAGGCCGCGTATCATCTGCAGTGCATGGGTTGCCATGACGGCATGGACGTTGCCCGTCCCCTCGATACGTCCTGCGCGTCCTGCCACAAGCCGCGTGCGACCGAGAACGCCAACTAGCTGGAGAGTACGATTATGGATCGTAGAAAATTTCTGACCATCCTGGGCAGCGCTGGCGTCGCTTCCGCATTGGGCACGGCACAAGTGGCCAAGGCCGGCGGCACCCATATGTTCCCTTACTATGAAGACAGCTACGGCGTCCTGCACGATACCACCCGCTGCATCGGCTGCCGCAGCTGCGAAGAGGCTTGCAACAAGGTCAACAACCTGCCCAAGCCCGAAAAGCCCTTCACCGACCTTTCCGTCTGTGACAAGCATCGTCGTACCTCCGCCGATGCCTGGACGGTGGTCAACAAGTACGAAGTGGGCGGCAAGCCCGTGTTCCGCAAGCTGCAGTGCTTCCACTGCAACGACCCGGCCTGTGCCTCCGCCTGTTTCGCCAAATGCTTCCAGAAGCAGCCTGACGGCAGCGTGACCTACGACGGTTCCCAGTGCGTGGGCTGCCGTTACTGCATGATCGCCTGCCCCTTCTATGTGCCCGGTTTCGAATACGACGAGGCCTGGGACCCGTTGGTCCAGAAGTGCACCTTCTGCGAACCCCGCCTGAAGGAAGGCAAGCTGCCCGGCTGTGTGGAAGCCTGCCCCATGGACGCCCTGACCTTCGGCCGCCGTTCCGACCTCATCAAGATCGCCCGCAAGCGTATCGCCGAGAACCCCGGCAAATACGTGGACTACATCTATGGTGAATGGGACGCCGGCGGTACCGCCTGGATGGTCCTGGCTCCCAAGCCGACCCCGTCGGCCGTCAAGGCCGCCGGTACGGCCGATGCCGGCCATACCTTCAAGGAACTGGGTCTGGACACCCACCTGGGCAACCGTCCCATGGGTGAACTGACCTACGGCGCCCTGGGTGCCGTGCCCATGATCATCGCCTTCTGGCCCATCCTCTTCGGTGGCGCCTACGGCATGACCAAGCGTCGTGAGGCCATGAGCAAGGCCGCCCAGGAAAAGACCGTCCAGACCGCCAAGGAAGATGTGACGGCCGCCATGGACGCCGCTGTGCGCAGCGTCGAGCAGAATCAGGGTCCCGTGGCCGCCGATGAGGCCCGCAAGGCCATGATCCAGGCCCTCAAGGCCCGTGAAGCTCAAAACGGCTGCGACGGCTGCTGCGGCTGCAAGCACGGGGAGGATAAGTAAATGTCCCAGCACCAAATCGTGATCCCCACCAAGGACAAACTGTTCAACCTTGGTGAGTTTTCCCTGCGTCGCCCCGGCAACATGATCACCGCGGTCATCCTGGTCGTGGGCTTCGTACTGACCTTCATCCGCTTCACCCAGGGTATCGGCTCCATCACCAACCTGTCCGATACCATGCCCTGGGGCATGTGGATCGGCTTCGACCTGCTCTGCGGCGTGTGTCTGGCCGCCGGTGGTTACTTCACCACCGTGGCCTGCTACGTCATGGGCATGAAGCACTTCCATTCGGCCGTGCGCCCCGCTGTGACCACCGCCTTCCTGGGCTACGCCTTCGTGGTGTTCGCCCTGCTGTATGACCTTGGTCACCCGCTGCGTCTGCCCTACATGTTCTTCTTCCCCGGCACCACCTCCGTTCTGTTCGAAGTGGGTCTGTGCGTGGCTACCTACCTGACCGTGCTGTTCATCGAATTCTCGGTGGCTCCCATGGAATGGCTGTCCTGCAAGTTCCCCTTCCTCAAGAAGTGGCGCAAGGTCGTGGTGCGCTGCACCATCATCCTGACCATCTTCGGCGTGTGCCTGTCCACCCTGCACCAGTCCTCGCTGGGCGCCCTCTACCTGATCGCCCCCGGCAAGCTGCATCCGCTGTGGTACTCCCCCTTCATGCCCATGTTCTTCTTCGTCAGCTCCATGGCTGCCGGTTGCTCCATGGTCATCTTTGAAGGCATGTGGGCCCACAAGGGCGTGCACCACTACATGGACGAGACCCACCTGCGCGAAGCTGACGAAGTGGTCTTCAGCTTCTCCAAGGCCGGTGCCTTCATCCTCTTCGGCTACTTCATGCTGAAGCTCATCGACATGCTGGTCCAGGCCAACCTGCCTTACCTCTGCACCGGTTACGGTCTGTGGTGGCTGGTGGAAATGCTGTTCTTCGTGCTGACGCCCGCCCTGCTGTATGCCAAGGGCTCTCGCGACCGCAACATCAAGCTCTGCCGCTTCGCTTCCGCCAACGCCGTGCTGGGTATCGTCCTGAACCGTTTCAACGTGTCCATGATCGCCTTCAACTATGCCCTGCCCGCTGACGAGCGCTACTTCCCCAGCATCTGGGAAGTGTGCATCTCCATCTTCGTGGTGACCCTGATCGTGACCGTGTACCGCTTCATCGTCTATCACATGCCGGTGCTGTACGAACACCCCGACTTCAAGGACGCCCACTAGGACAGGAGGAAAATCATGGAATTCCATACCTTTTACGACTACTTCCTCTACACCAAGAACTGGGCCTACGTCATGATGTTCGTGACCCTGCCCGTCTACGTCCTCTACTGGAACACCGTGCTGTTCCCCAAGAAGGGCCCCTGGCTCTTTGGTGACGACGACGAGCATTAGGCCGTACGCAAACCACACAAACCGAAAGGGCGGGGGTGACCCCGCCCTTTTTCGTATCTGCGCTCCGGCGACCGTCCTGGGCATGATCCATCCGCCGGGCATCCCTCCCTTCCCCGTCATCCCCTTGCGGCTGCCCCGCCGGGCTGCTATGCTGTCGCCTGTCCGTGATCCGTCCCTGCCGGGGCATCCGCGCCTGCACGGCCGGCGCCCATGCGGCACCGGGCACGGCGGACACCACATCCCGCCCCCAGCGGGCGCAACTCCTGTACCGAGGATAGTATGGACAAAGTGCTTGTCATGGGTATCGGCAACCTGCTCCTCACCGACGACGGTGTCGGCGTCCACGCCGCCCAGACCCTGGCCGGGGAATCCTGGCCCGAAAACGTCACCATCATGGAAGCGGGCACCTTCACCCAGGATGTCTTCTATCTGTTCAAGGGCTTTGCCCATGTGCTCATCCTGGACATCGTCCATGGCCATGCCGGACCCGGCACGGTCTATCATCTGACCGAGAACCAGCTGGTGGACAACGAGAAGCAGCGACTCTCCATCCACGACATCGACCTGCTGGATTCCCTGCGCATGGCCGAGATGCTCCACGGCTCCCGCCCCAACCTCACCGTCATGGGCATGGAGCCCGCGGACTACACCTCCTGGAGCATGGAGCTTTCCCCCGTCGTGCAGGAACGCTTCCCCGCCTATCTGGACGAGGTCCGCAAGGAGATCCTGCGCCTGTCCCGCCAATACGCCGGGAACGATCCCGACAGTACCTGTTAACCATCGAGGAAGAGTCATGTGTCTTGCCATTCCGGCCCAGGTGGTCGAACTCCAGGAACAGGGCATGGCCCGCGTGCGTGTGGGCGAAAGCCAGACCTACCTTACCGCTTCCATGCTCCTGCTGCCCGAGCCGCCCAAGGTCGGTGATTACGTCATCGTCCACGCGGGTTTTGCCCTGCACAGCCTCACCCCTGAGCAGGCCCAGGAGAGCCTGGCGGCCCTGCGCGAGGTGGCCGAGGCCATCGAAGGGCAGAAACCCCTGTTCTGATCCGCAGCGACAGCAAAGGGCTTTCCCGTGGGAAAGCCCTTTTCATCATCCGGCAACGGGGCCCGGCCGTTCACCAGCACGCCCCCGCCCCCCTGTCCCCTCTCCGCCGTCCGCGGCCGTTTCCGCCAGCTTTCCCTGCCTCCGGCGGGGCCTTTGGCCCACCCGGAAAAGCCCGCATCCGCATGTGCCGGGCAGCGGCCGTGTCCCCGGCTGCGTTTTCCGGCGGAAAAGCGCGTCAGGGCGGCCTTTCCTGCTGCCCTTTCCTTGACTTTACAAACGTATTTGCCGAAACTTAGGCGCTTTTTACATTGCCTGAGGAGCCAGCATGAGCGACTATAAAAAAACCCTGAATTTGCCCAAGACCGCCTTCCCCATGAAGGCCAATCTTGCCCAGCGCGAGCCCCAGCAGCTCAAGCAGTGGGAAGAAACCAAAGCCTGTGAAGCCATGATCGAGAACTGCACCGACAAGGGTGCGTTCGTCCTGCATGACGGCCCGCCGTATGCCAACGGTCATATCCACATGGGCACGGCCCTGAACAAGATCCTGAAGGATATCGTGGTCAAGTCGCGCAACATGCAGGGCTATCGCGCCCACTATGTGCCCGGCTGGGACTGCCACGGCCTGCCCATCGAGCACAAGGTGGAACAGGAACTGAAGGAAAAGAAAAAGACCCTGCCCGCCCACGTGGTGCGCAAGATGTGCCGCGACTACGCCGGCAAGTGGATCGACATCCAGCGCAAGGAGTTCAAGCGCCTGGGCGTGCTGGGCAACTGGGACGATCCCTACAAGAGCATGAACCCCGCCTATGAGGCCGCCACGGCCCACGAACTGGCCAAGTTCGTGGACAAGGGCGGTGTGGTGCGCGCCAAGAAGCCCATCTACTGGTGCTGCTCCTGCCATACGGCCCTGGCCGAAGCCGAAGTGGAATACGGCGACCATACCTCGCCCTCCATCTTCGTGCGCTTCGCCCTCAACGATGCCGCCCTGGCCCAGCGCATCCCCGGCGCCGATCCGTCCCGCGCCTATGTGGTCATCTGGACCACCACGCCCTGGACCCTGCCGGACAACATGGCCGTCTGCCTGCATCCCGAATTCACCTATGTGCTGGTGGAGACCGGCGGCTGCCAGTACCTGCTGGCCGAAGAGCTGCTGGAAGGCTGCGCCAAGTCCTTCGGCTGGGAAGACGTGACCGTGGTGGGCCGCGCCACCGGTCAGGAGCTGGAAGGCCTCATCGCCCGTCATCCCTTCTATGACCGCCAGTCCCCCCTGATCCTGGGCCGCCACGTGACCCTGGATGCCGGTACCGGCTGCGTCCACACCGCTCCCGGCCACGGCCGCGAGGACTACGAAGTGGGCCTGGCCTACAAGCTGGACGTCTACTCGCCCCTGGACGATGCGGGCCGCTTCCTGCCGTCCGTGGAATTTTTCGCCGGTCTCAACGTCTTTGAAGCCAACCCCAAGGTCATCGAAAAGCTGACCGAAGTGGGCGCCCTGCTCAAGACCGCCAAGATCAGCCACTCCTACCCGCACTGCTGGCGCTGCAAGCAGCCGGTCATCTTCCGTGCCACCACCCAGTGGTTCATCAGCATGGAAAAGAACGATCTGCGCAAGAAGGCCCTCAACGCCATCGACACCAAGGTGCAGTGGATCCCCGCCTGGGGCCGCGACCGCATCTACAACATGATCGAGTCCCGTCCCGACTGGTGCATCTCGCGCCAGCGTCAGTGGGGCGTGCCCATCATGGCCCTGCTCTGCAAGGACTGCGGCGAAGCCTGGAACGACGCCAAGTGGATGCACGAGATGGCCGACCGCTTCGCCAAGCACCCCACGGGCTGCGACTACTGGTATGAAGCGCCCCTGGAAGAGATCGTGCCCGAAGGCCTCAAGTGCCCCCACTGCGGCGGCCAGCACTGGGAAAAGGAAGACGACATCCTCGACGTGTGGTTCGACTCCGGTACCAGCTTCGCCGCCGTACTGGAGAGCCGCCCCGAGCTCTCCGCGCCTGCCGACCTGTATCTGGAAGGCTCGGACCAGCACCGCGGCTGGTTCCATAGTTCCCTGCTGGTGGCCGAAGGCACCCGTAACGATCCGCCCTACAAGGCCGTGCTGACCCACGGCTATGTGGTGGACGGCGACGGCCGCAAGATGTCCAAGTCCATCGGCAACGTCATCGCCCCGCAGGAACTCATCGACAAGTACGGCGCCGAGATCGTGCGCCTGTGGGTCTCCTCGGTGGAATACCGCGAAGACATCCGCATCTCGGAACAGATCCTGGGCCGACTGGTGGATGCCTACCGCCGTATCCGCAACACCTGCCGCTTCATCCTGGGCACCATCAACGACCTGACCCGCGCCGACCTGCTGCCCCTGGACCAGCTACTGCCTCTGGACCGCTACGCGCTCCATGCCGCCGCCCAGGTGCATGACCGCGTGCAGGATGCCTACATGACCTACGACTTCCACAAGGTCTACCACACCCTGCACAACTACTGCGTGACCGACCTCTCGGCCGTGTATCTGGACATCCTCAAGGACCGTCTGTATTCCTCCGCTCCCGCCAGCAAGGAACGCCGCTCGGCCCAGACCGCCCTGTACCACCTGCTCTGCATGCTGGTGCGCGACATGGCCCCGGTGCTGTCCTTCACCGCCGAAGAGATCTTCCACCACCTGCCCAACGACCTGCGCGACGACGTGCCCACCGTCTTTGCCCTGCCGCCCGTGGACAGCAAGCCCTATCTGCTGGAAGACGGCGTGCGCGACGACTGGAACGTGCTGCTGGCCGTACGCGGCGCCGTGACCCGCGCCATCGAGCCCCTGCGTCGCGACAGCGTGGTGGGCCATTCGCTGGATACCAGCGTGACCCTTTATGTGGCCGACGAACTGCGTGAACGCCTGGAAGGCCTGCACACCGACCTGCGCGCCTTCTTCATCGTCTCGCAGCTGCATCTGGCGCCCCTGGCCGAAGCTCCGGCCGACGCCGTGCAGGACGCCGAAGTGGCCGGTCTGGCCGTGGGCGTGGCCAAGGCCGCCGGTGAAAAGTGCGAACGCTGCTGGATCTACAGCACCGAACTGGGCAGCGATCCCGCGCACCCCACCCTCTGCCCCCGCTGTGCCAAGGTCATGGCAGAACTGCCTGAGGCGTAATGCGCAAATATACGATCCTGGGCGGCTACGGCCTGCTGGCGCTTGTCCTTGACCAGCTGACCAAGTGGTGGGCCGTGGCCGCCATCGATCCCCTGCAGCCCGTGACGGTCATCCCCGGCCTGCTGGATCTGGTGCTGGTCCACAACCGGGGCGCTGCCTTCGGCTTTTTGAACCGTTCCGACATCCAGTGGCAGTTCTGGCTGTTCCTGGGCGCGACCGTGGTGGCCGCCGTGGCCATCGTGGCCCTGCTGCGCAGCTCCCGCTTCAATGCCTGGCTCAGTGCCGGGCTGGGGCTGGTGCTGGGGGGCGCACTGGGCAATCTGGTGGACCGCATCCGCTTCCGGGCGGTCATCGACTTTGTGGATGTCTATGTGGGGCAGTGGCACTGGCCCGCCTTCAACGTGGCGGACATGGCCATCTGCGTCGGCGCCTTCCTGGCCTGCATCGTCATCTGGCGCACCCCGGAAGCCCCGGAAAAGAGCAAGGAGAAAAAATCATGACCTTTGCCTGGTGGCACGTCCTGGTGGCCCTGATCCCCATCCTGCCCAACCTCTGGAGCATCTGGCATATCTGGAACCACCGCTTCTCATCCTTCCAGCAAAAGGCCATCTGGCTGGTCATCGCTGTTTTCCTGCCTGTGCTGGGGGGCCTGATCTATATTTTCGCCGGTCGCAAGCACGCCGGTGAAAAACTTTAAAACGGGAGACCAAGACTCTATGAACAGCAAACGTCTTCTTCCTCTGTGTGGCCTGATCTGCGCCACCGCCATGCTGGGCGCTTGCGTGGGTCAGGGCAGCAGCAACGCTGCCAACGAAAGCATGTATCTTGAGCAGCGCGTGCAGGAACACGATACCCTGCTGCGCCAGATGCAGCCTGCCCAGGCCGAAGTCTGGAACCAGGTGCAGGCCATGCGCCAGGAACTGAATACCCTCAAGGGCCTGGTGGACGACCTGAAGAACGTGGGCGGTGCCGCTGCCCTGGCTGAACGCGTGCGTGCCCATGATGCCGCCCTGCGCCAGGTGGAGACCAGCATGGCCCTCAACCTCAACCTGGGCGAGCCCATGGCCGCCGGTGGCGCCGCTCCGGCCCATGCCGCCGCGCCCCAGGCCAATGCGCCCCTGTTCCAGCCCCAGCAGAACCCCTATGCCGCGCCCGCCGCTGGTGCCGCCGCCGGTGCAGCCGCCGGTGCCGCCGCCGGTCTGGCTACCGGCCCTTACGGTGACGCCGCCGCTGCTCCTGCCGCCGCTCCGGCCGCTGCGGGCAGCACCTGGGGCCAGCCCACGCCCCAGCCCGAAGCCAAGCCCGCTGCGAAGAAGGACATCTCGCTGGCCCTGTATGACGCCGGCCTCAATGCCTTCCAGGCCCGCAAGTACGATGAGGCCCAGCGTTCTTTCGCCGACTTCATGAAGAACTATCCCACGCACAGCATGGCTCCCGACGCGCAGTACTATCTGGCCGAGTGCTACTTCCAGCGCAACCAGTTCCCTGACGCCGCCCTGGCCTACGACACGGTCATCACCAAATTCTCCAAGAGCAACCGTACTCCGGGCGCTTACCTGAAGCAGGGCATCTGCTTCAGCAAGATGAACCAGAAGGCCGCCGCCAAGGCCCGCATGAACGAGCTCATCAAGAAGTACCCCAACTCGCCCGAAGCGGCCCGTGCCAAGAACTTCCTCAAGACCAACAAGTAAGGCACGCGCCTGACAGATATGGAAAAGCCGGTGGCCAAAGCCACCGGCTTTTTTTATGTCCGCCGTCCGGGGAAGCTCGCGAACGGTCGACCGCTCCGCTGCGGCTCTCCCGTCCGGGCAGGGATGCGGACAGACCATCGTGCCCCGCCGCCCCTCTCGAAGAGCCCGCGGGCAACTGCCCTGGCCGGGATGGCATGGCAGTATCCCGGGCCCCCAAAAGACGAAGGGCCCCGTTGCCGGGGCCCTGTCTGGTGCGTTTGGTGTGGAGGTTTATGGGTTTGAGGAGGGAATGAAGAAGAAAGGTTCGTTATGACGTCAAAGCTGTCTACTGGCCCAGTTCGTGGCGCAGCCAGCTCTTGATGGCGGGGGTGGGTTCGCTGATGCCGCGCCACTTGCCGTGCACGGATTCGTATTCGGACAGCAGGTGGTGGGGAAGCGGCATGGTGAACAGGTCTTCAGCGTTTTCGGAGTTGCGGCGCACCAGGCGGATGACGGGTTCCTTGCCCCAGCTGTCCACCACGAAGTAGTGGGACACATCTTCCTTGGAGCGCACGGGCGGATATTCGGAGTGCCAGTCGTTGTTGCCCCATTCGAGATACATGGTCACGGCGTGTTCAGGGCTCAGGTTCCAGGAAATATCATAAAGAGCATAATCTTGCAGGCGGTTCATATACTCCTCCATGTGCTTTTTTTGAATAGTAATGATTCTTAATTAAAAAATCAATACCTAGCGCAAAAATAAGTAATATTTTTTTATTCTCAAATCATTCCAGTGTATTGGAAGATGAAGATTGGCGCAAAAAGCTGTTTTTCCGCGCCGTCCGCCCTTTATCCACGGGCTTGGGCCGTGTATGCTTGCTCCTGCGCCGGACCGATCCGGCACCGCAGACAAAGGAGTCAGTATGGACGTCAACAAGGTTTTGCAGGAACTCAAGGCCCGCCCCGGCTTCACCGACCATGTGGGCATGATGCTGGTACACAATGGCGTTGTCCGCGGCTGGTCGCGCAAGGATCATGCGCCGGTCAGCTCCATCACCGTCAGCCATGACCAGGCCAAGATGGTCGCCATTTGTCATGAGATGGAGCAGCGCCCCGGCATCTTCGCCATCGTGGCCCAGGCCAATGGAGGGGAATTGCAGCCCGGTGACGACCTGCTCCTGCTGGTGGTGGCCGGTGACATCCGCGAGAACGTCAAAGCCACCTTTGCCGAGCTGCTGGACCGCATCAAGTCCGAAGCCGTCATCAAACAGGAACACGGCCCGAAAGCCTAGACCGGTGCCGTTCAGGGAGGAGCCCCTCTGCCCTGCGGCCGCATCCGCACGGAACCGCGGCCGCCCTTGCCCGCAAGGACGATGGTGACAGCGGCAGAAGCTTCGGATGCCCGTGGCTGCCCGTATCGCCCGCAGTTTCCTGCCTCAACAGGCAGGGCCTGCGGGCAAGCTTTTTTCAAGAAGAGGCCCCTGTCTTAACGGGGAAGCCCCTCCCTCCTGCTCTTCCCTTCCCCTTGGCCTTCCCCTTGATCTTCCCCGGCCGGGCTCTTCCCGCAGGCAGGCAAGTCCGGCCCTGCCCAACGAAGATCCCGCTCCCGCTGGGCAGCCTGCTGCAGCTTTTCCCCACAGCCCTCCCCCGCCCCAGCTGGTCGCCAGACGCGCTTTCTCCTGTCCGTGAGGGCATTTTTCCCCCTCGGTGCATTGCCAAAGCCGTGTTTTGACCTTACTTCTACGGCATGCGCGACCGTTTGTGACGCCCGGCCCCCGGTGCCGGGCCCTTTCACGTACGGCCCGTCCGTTTTTTTTCAGGATGCACACGGTCGCGCGCCTGCCCCGGGGCAGGCCATCCCGCCAAACGAGGAGAACGCATGTTCGGTTTCATTTTCAAAAAGATTTTCGGCAGCAAGAACGACCGCTACCTGCGCCGCCTGCGCCCCATCGTGGCGCGCATCAACGCGCTCGAACCCCAGATGCAGGAACTGGCCGACGAGGACTTCGCCCAGCGCATGACGGAATACCGCCAGCAGGTGCAGGCCGGTGAACGCACCCTGGACGACCTTCTGCCCGAAGTCTTCGCCCTGGTCCGCGAAGCCTCCCGCCGTGTCATGGGCATGCGCCACTATGACGTGCAGCTGGTGGGCGGCATCGTGCTGCACCGCGGCAAGATCGCCGAAATGAAGACCGGTGAAGGCAAGACCCTGGTGGCCACCCTGCCCGTGGCCCTCAATGCCCTTTCCGGCAAGGGCGTGCATGTGGTGACCGTCAACGACTACCTGGCCACCCGCGACGCCCAGTGGATGGGCGAGCTCTACAACTTCCTGGGCCTTTCCGTGGGCGTCATCGTCAACGGTCTTGACGACCAGGCCCGCAAGGAAGCCTACGGCGCCGACATCACCTACGGTACCAACAACGAGTTCGGCTTCGACTACCTGCGCGACAACATGAAGTTCTACGCCACGCAGCTGGTGCAGCGCGGCCACAACTTCGCCATCGTGGACGAAGTGGACTCCATCCTCATCGACGAGGCCCGTACCCCGCTCATCATCTCCGGCGCTTCCGACGAAAGCGTGGGCATGTACCGCGCCATGGACCAGATCGTGCGCCAGCTGGGCCCCGAAGACTACACCGTGGACGAGAAGGCCCGCACCGCCATGCTCTCCGAGGAAGGCGTGGCCCACTGCGAAGCCCTGCTGCATGTGGACAACCTCTTCGACCCGGCCAACATCACCCAGCAGCACTGCATCCTGCAGGCCCTGAAGGCCCATCACGTCTTCAAGCGCGATGTGGACTACATCGTGCAGAACGACAAGGTGGTCATCGTGGACGAGTTCACGGGCCGCCTCATGGACGGCCGCCGCTATTCCGACGGTCTGCACCAGGCCCTGGAAGCCAAGGAAAACGTCACCATCGCCGCCGAGAACCAGACCCTGGCCTCCATCACCTTCCAGAACTATTTCCGCATGTATGACAAGCTGGCGGGCATGACCGGTACGGCCGATACCGAAGCCGTGGAATTCCACCAGATCTACAATCTGGAAGTGGTCTCCATCCCGCCCAACAAGCCCATGCAGCGCAAGGACTACCCCGACCTCATCTACCGTACCCGCAAGGAAAAGTACGATGCCATCATCGAGGCCATCCGCGAGCTGTACGAAAAGGGCCAGCCCGTGCTGGTGGGCACCATCTCCATCGAGACCTCGGAAATGCTCTCCCAGCGCCTGAAAAAGCTCAACATCCCGCACAGCGTGCTCAACGCCAAGCAGCACGCCCGTGAAGCCGAGATCGTGGCCCAGGCCGGCCAGAAGGGCCATGTGACCATCGCCACCAACATGGCCGGCCGCGGTACGGACATCGTGCTGGGCGAAGGCGTGCTGGAACTGGGCGGCCTGCACATCCTGGGCACCGAACGCCACGAGAGCCGCCGTATCGACAACCAGCTGCGCGGCCGTTCCGGCCGTCAGGGCGACCCCGGTTCCTCCCGCTTCTACCTCTCGCTGGAAGACGACCTCATGCGCCTGTTCGGCTCCGACCGCATCAGCGGCCTCATGGAGAAGCTGGGCCTCAAGGACGGTGAAGCCATCGAGAACACCATGGTCACCCGCGCCGTGGAAAGCGCCCAGAAGCGCGTGGAAGCCCACCACTTCGAGATCCGCAAGACCCTGCTGGATTACGACAACGTCATGAACCAGCAGCGCGAGGTCATCTACACCCTGCGCCGCGACATGATGGTGGAAGAAGATCTGGAACCCGTGCTGAGCGAGTTCCGCAACGATATCCTGGACGATGCCTACACGCCGCTGGAACAGGCCGATACCGATACGGCCATCGAGCTGCGCAAGGCCCTGCAGGCCCGTCTGGCCGACGTCTTCAACCTGGGCCGCGTGCTGGCGGCCGATGCTCCCGTGCCCGACCGTGCCGGCTGTGAGGAATGCATCCACCAGATCTTCCAGCAGCTGCGCGAAGAAGCCGGTCCCCTGTACCAGGACATCCTGCGCTACTTCCTGCTGGAAGAACTGGACCGCACCTGGAAGGAACATCTGCGCAACATGGACGCCCTGCGTGACGGTATCGGCCTGCGCGGTTACGGCCAGAAGGACCCCAAGCTGGAATACAAGCGTGAAGGCTTCGAGATGTTCCAGTCCATGCTCTTCCAGATCCGCGAAGGCGTGTTCCGCGCCCTGACCCGCGTGCATGTGCAGCCCGCCGAACCCGCCCCTGCCGAGGACGCCGTGGAAGAGGGCAATGCCCCGGCCGAAGCTCCGCAGCAGGAAGCCCCCAAGGCCAAGCCCACCCTGAGCCTGCGCCACAAGGAGAACGACGACCTGGCCTACTCCGGCAGCCAGACCACGGATGCCGGCAACCAACCCGCCAAGGCCAAGCCCCGCGTGGGCCGCAACGATCCCTGCCCCTGCGGCAGCGGCAAGAAGTACAAAAAGTGCTGCGGCATGGGCAAAGTCTAGCCGCTCCTGACCATCACTGACGAAAAAAGCGGGACCCTCTCAAGAGGGCCCCGCTTTTTTGCATCCGCCGACAGTGGAAGATCTACGGCAGACAGATACGGACAGAATAACCAGAGGCACGGGAACGGGAAGGGCACAGCATGGCCGCGCAGGACGCTCCCGCCATGAAGAGGCTACCCACCGGCCCCGTTGCACATACGGGCCGCATGAGGCTCACGGAAAGAGGGGTGAGCCTCCTCAAGCCCCCCTTTTCCCCGGGCTTTTCAACGCAACTCTCCGTTGTATTCCAATGAAATAAAGGATGCCAGCATACATCCCCAAAGAAGGATGCCCGCCGCATGGACCAGCGCCCATCTGAAAAAGCGCGCTGGGGAAAGGATGGGGCTTGGGGAAAGGGAAGAAACCTCGCGCAAGCAGCGACCGAAGGCGGCCGCAGGCCGTGCCCGTTAACGACGAAGGAGCGTTACGGGCATCGACAGCGGAGATGAGGGATTTCCCTTCCCCCACAAGCAAACTGCGGACAGGTCGCCACGCCCTAGCAGGGCAGGCCGCGCCGGGCGCGCATCTCGCGCAGCTCTTCCAGCACGCTGTAGGGCACGCGCAGGGAGCCGTAGCCCTTGCCCAGGCGGATGCGGGGCTTGTTGGTACCGTGATAGTCCGAGCCGCCGCTGACGCCCAGGCCGTAATGGCGGGCCAGCTCCAGGCAGCGCCGGGAAGCGGCCTCGGAATGTTCGCTGTGATAGGCCTCGATGGCCGTGAGCCCGCAGGGCAGGAGGCGTTCGATGAAGGCTTCCAGCCAGCCCTCGGGCAGCTTTTGCAGCATGGGGTGGGCCAGGCAGACCGTGGCCCCCAGAGAAGAGAGGACTTCCACGGCCACTTCGGGCTGCAGGACCTCCTTGGGCAGGTAGGCGCGGCCGTAATAGCCCAGATATTCCTTGAAGGCCTCGCTGACGTCCTTCACATAGCCCTTGCGGACCAGCACGGCAGCGATGTGCGGGCGCCCCACGCTTTCGCCGCGGGCCTCGTGCAGCACTTCGTCGAGCTCGATCTCCACGCCCAGGCCCTGGAGCTTTTCCACGATGCGGACGTTGCGCTCGCTGCGTTTGCGGCGCAGATACTGGAGCCTGTCCTGCAGGGGAGCCAGATCCCGGGGCAGCCACAGGCCGAGCACATGCATCTCGCCCAGCTCCGTACTGGTCGACAGTTCGCATCCACGCACGAATTCCAGCCCCAGGTCACGGGCTGCCGCCTCGGCTTCGTCCAGGCCGGAGACCGTATCGTGATCGGTCACCGCCACCGCCGCCAGCCCCTGGATCTGGGCATTACGCACGAGCTGCCCGGGGCTGTCCGTTCCGTCAGAGGCCTGTGAATGCGTATGTAAATCAATGAATTGCATGCTTTCATCCCTGACAGTTATCTTTTTCTTTTCAAGTAAACTACGACTTTATGAAAAAAAAGCAAGCTGCGCACTCCCGTGGCAAGGTGCGCAGGGCCCGTCAGGTCACGCTTTCCCGCAGGTCGTCCCGGCAGCTTTGTCTTGAAGAACGGACGGCAAAAAGCTATGCTTTTGCCCTCGCAAAACAGGGGGCCGCTGTCCCCAAAGACAAGGAAACATCATGATGAACACACAGGAACTGCTGCAGATTCTGGCCTGCCCCCGCTGCATGGGCTCTCTGGAGCCCCTGCCCTCTGCCGAGCATCCCGAAGGCCTGGCCTGCCCGGCCTGCAACGTGGTCTATCCCGTGCGTGACGATATCCCCATCATGCTGGTGGACGCCGCTGTGGAGCGCGCCCGCTGGGATGAGGAACACAAAGGCTAGGGCCGTCCATGCGTCTGCTCATCGCTTCCGACCTGCACGGCTCGCTGGACAGCCTGCGCTTCCTCTGTGATACGGCCCAACGCCTGTCGCCCGACATGCTGGTGCTGCTGGGCGACCTGGTCTACCACGGTCCGCGCAACCCCCTGCCCGGCGGCTATGACACCCGCTCCGTGCTGGAAGAACTGGACCGCCTGAACCATCTGCCCTGCCCGGTCACGGCCGTACGCGGCAACTGCGACGCCGAAGTGGACATCATGCTCACGCCCTTCGCCGTTTCGGAAAACGCCTGGATAGAGGCCGACGCCCTGCGCATCTTCGCCAGCCACGGCCACCGTCTGCCGGAGACCCCGCCTCTGCCGGGTTTTGCCCCGGGCACGGTCATCCTGCGCGGCCATACCCACATCCCGCGCGGCGAGAGCCTGGACGGCCTGCACTTCTGGAACCCCGGCTCCCTCAGTCTGCCCAAGGGCGGATTCCCCCGCAGCTACGGCCTGTATGAGGACGGCTGCTTCCACGTCTACGACATGGAAGGCAAGGAACTGCTGCGCCACTGGCCCCGCCAGAACTGGCCCCATCAGGCGGGCCGATGAACACGGCCCCGCTCCAGCCCCTTTTCCTCCTGCGGCCCGGCATCCGGCTGGTGCTGGCTTCGGCCTCGCCGCGACGCCGCCAGTTCATGGATGAATGGGGCCTGCCCTATACCATCGTCCGGCCCACCGGGGTGGAGCCGCGCCCCGAACACGGGGAAACGCCCGCCGCCTACGCCCTGCGTGCCGCTACGGCCAAAGCGCGGGCCGTGGCCGCCTCGGCGGATGCCGGGGCCGACGACCTGATCCTGGCCGCCGACACCGTGGTGGCCCTGGGCCACGACATCCTGGGCAAGCCCGCTGACGATGCGGACGCCCTGGACATGCTGCGGCGTCTTTCCGGCCGCGAGCATGAGGTCATCACCGGCGTCTGCTGCCTTTTCCCCGACGGGAGCAGTGCGGGCTTTGCCGATACCAGCGCCGTCCGCTTCCATACCTGGCCTGAAGACGTTCTCCGCGCCTATGTGCGCAGCGGCGAACCGGCCGACAAGGCCGGGGCCTACGCCATCCAGGGCCAGGGGGCCTTTCTGGTGGAAAGCGTGCACGGTTCCTGGTCCACGGTGGTGGGCCTGCCGGTGAGCCGTCTTGCCGCCCTCCTGCTGGAGGGAGGCTGGATGCGCCCCGTGGACTGATCCTTGCGCCATCTCCATCCTGCTTTTCAGGGCGGTCTCGTCATGAGGCCGCCCTTTTCATTTTCCGGCCGTGCTGCCGGTCATTTTCTCTGCCGCCATGCATTTTTTGCACAAAAAGCGGGCTCTCGTTCCGAATATGGAAAAATTTTAAAAAAAATTTCATAAAAAATCGTTCCAGATTGGGATTTTTTTCACTATGCAGCATTCCCATGCATACCGGTGCCTGCTGCCGTTTTGTTGCACTCTGTTTCAGCTCCTTGTCCCTTTTTTCTCCACGATGACTGGTAGCACAAACAGTTTTCCGGCCCTTGACGCCCGTAAGAAATCACTTTACGCCGGTAGCATGGATGATTTTCCACTGTTGTTTGCAGTCTTAAGCTTATGGAGTTGCCATCATGTCCCAGGAACGGATTACCACTCTCTTAACCGAGAAGCGTAGCTACCTCCCCCCCGAGCACGGCAAGTCGTCCGCGTGGATCTGCGGTCAGGACGAAGCCGACGCCATCTGCCGGCGAGCTCTGGAAGACCCCAATGACTTCTGGGGTGCACGCGCATCGCAGCTGATCCACTGGTTCAAGCGCTGGGACAAGGTACTGGAGGCCGACGAAGCGCGGCACAAGTACAGATGGTTCACCGGCGCCAAGCTCAACGCCGCCTTCAACTGCATCGACCGCCACCTGATCTCCGGCCGCCGCAACAAGGCCGCCCTCATCTGGCAGGGCGAAAAGGAAATGGACGTGCGCTGCTTCACCTACCAGATGCTCTATACCGAGGTCTGCCGTGTGGCCCACGCCCTGAGCTCCCTGCACATCAACAAGGGAGACCGTGTGGCCCTGTACATGCCCATGATCCCCGAGCTGGTCATCGCCATGCTGGCCTGTGCCCGCATCGGCGCCATCCATACGGCCATCTTCTCCGGCTATGCCGAAGGCGGCGTGCGCAGCCGTATCCAGGGCTCCAAGGCCAAGGTCGTCATCACCGCCGATGCCGCCATCCGCGCCGGCAAGATCAAGCCCCTCAAGGCCAACCTGGACCCCATCCTGGAAAAGTGCCCCTCCGTGGCCCACGTGGTGGTGGTGAACCACGCCGACCTCTACGACGTGAAGATGACCCCCAACCGCGACATCTGGTGGCATGACCTCATCGAGGACTTCACCCTGGACGTGGACTTCCCCTGCGAGCCCATGGACGCCAACGACACGCTCTTCCTGCTGCATACCAGCGGCAGCACCGGCAAGCCTACGGGCATCATGCACTCCACGGGCGGCTACCTGACCTATGCGGCGCATACCACGCAATGGGTCTTCGACATGCGCGACGACGACGTCTACTGGTGCACGGCCGACATGGGCTGGATCACCGGCCATACCTACGGCGTGTACGGGCCGCTGGCCCTGGGCGCCACCGTGGTGATGTTCGAAGGCGTGCCCACATGGCCAAAGCCGGACCGCTACTGGCGCATCGTGGAAAAATTCCGCGTCAACATCCTCTACACGGCCCCCACGGTCATCCGTTCCCTCATGCGTCTGGGCGAAGCCTGGGCCGAACGCTATGACCTGCGCACCCTGCGCATCCTGGGCTCCGTGGGCGAACCCATCAACCCCGAAGCCTGGCACTGGTACCACAAGAACATCGGCGGCAGCGAGCTGCCCATCGTGGATACCTGGTGGCAGACCGAGACCGGCGGCGCCATGATCAGCCCCCTGCCCTACGCCACCAAGCTCAAGCCCGGCTCGGCCTCGCGGCCCCTGCCCGGCATCGACGCGGCCGTCATGGGCGGCAGCGCCACCCGTGACGAGGAAGACGGCGACGGCTCCACCCGCAGCGGCCATCTGGTCATCCGCAAGCCCTGGCCCGGCATGATGCAGGGCGTCTACAACGACGAAGAAAAGTACCAGTCCTACTTCTCGCGCTTCGGCTGCTATGAGTCCGGCGACGGCGCCGAAGTGGACGAGGACGGCTACTTCTGGATCCTGGGCCGCGTGGACGATTCCATCAACGTTTCCGGCCACCGTCTCTCCACCGCCGAGATCGAGGCCGTGCTGGCCTCCTGCCCCGAAGTGGCGGAAGCCGCCGTGGTGCCCATGCCCCATGCCCTCAAGGGCGAAGGCATCTACGCCTATGTCGTCACCCGTGACGAAGTGCCCTGGAGCGACGACGTGCGCAAAAAGCTGCGCGACACCGTGCGCCGCGACATCGGCGCCCTGGCCTCCCCCGAATACATCCAGTTCGTGGAAGCCATGCCCAAGACCTGCTCCGGCAAGGTCATCCGCCGCATGCTGCGCAAGATCGCGGGCAACGTCTATGACGACCTGGGCGATACCACGGCCCTGGCCAAGCCCGAAGTGCTCGACCACATCATCGTCGGTCACCGCAACCTGCTGCAGGGCCAGCACGAGACGGCCAACCTGCCCGACGAGGACCAGCCCAAGGAATAGGCTCTCCCCCGCTCCCTGATACGAAAAAGACCACCCGCCGACGGGTGGTCTTTTTTTGTCCGCAGCCTCCTGCGGGCTCTTTTCCCTTGCGGAGCGGCCGGCCCCCCAGGCCGCAACGGCCGCCCCCAAGGTTCAGGAATCGTTGCCGCGTCCCTCCGCACGCGTCTCCCGCAGCATGCGCCAGAACTGGCGGCATTCCTCGGGATAGGAAGCCATCAGGAAACACAGGGCCAGGACCACCAGAGCCAGCAGACACAGGGCCAGGCAGACGATCTGGGCCAGGGCCAGCAGGGCGACCAGGGCCGCCGGCAGGCCCGTTCCCCAGACCGCCAGCCGCCGGATACCCGTGGCCAGCAGGGCTTTCCACCGGGGGACGGCCGCCCCCGAAGCAGCGGGCAAAGCCGCATTCCCGTCGGAAGGACGCTCCATGTGACGATCCTTACAGGGCCTTGCGGCGCTTCCAGACGTGGTCGGCCAGCAGGGCGCTGAACACGGCGCCGGTCAGCACATGGGCCGTTTTGTTGCCGGCAAAGCCCAGCACCACCGATGCCCCCAGCGCACCGAGCATGATGCGCATGGCCAGTTTGCGCCCGCTGAGCTTTTTGGTCGCGGGCCGTGCGGGGACAGCCAGGTTCCCTGTAGCGAGACAGGCTTCTTCCATAAGATCACTCCTGGGGTAACAGGTTAAAATGAAAAGACAAAAAATTTTACATACAGGTCAAAAGAAAAATGAAAGTGGTTTTCTTTTTTTTCTTGACACTCATCCTAGTTTACGCCATGCTTCTTTGCAAGCCTGGAGTAGCGGTTCGACATGCCGGATCAGCCGCCCCCCAAGCCCGGTCGGGATCGTCCCGACCGGATCGCACTGCGCAGGTATGCCGGTCCCTGCTCCGGGCCCGTACCAGCAAAGGAGAAGATCATGAGCGACATCATCAGCCTTCGTCAGATGCAGATCGGCCAGAGCGGCAGGATCGCCACGGTGGAAGCCCTTGGAGAAATGGGCCGCCGCATCCGGGACATGGGCCTGATCCCCGGGACCACCGTTTCCGTCGTGGGCCGCGCGCCCCTCAAAGACCCCGTTGCGCTGCGCCTTTCCGGCGTGACCGTCACCCTGCGCAACAGCGAAGCCGACCACATCACCGTCGACGTCTCCAACTAGCCCTTCTCTTCTCCCAATCGTGCGTCTTTTGCTGTCCGGGCCGTGCCAGAACATGGCCCGGATGGCCCTCTGTATCCTTTTACCTGTGCAAACGGAGGCACAAGCATGAACAACGGTCTGAAATACGGTCTCTTTTTCCTGGGTGGTCTGGCGCTGGGCGTCGTGGGCACCGTTGCCGTCACCCGCGGCAAGCTCGATCTCAAACCCCTGGCCACCGACCTGGTGAGCCGCGGCATGGACATGAAAGACGCCATCATGAGCAAGGTGGAAGCCGTCAAGGAAGATATGGAAGATCTGGCCGCCGAAGCCCGTCAGGCCGCTGACAAGCGCAAGGCCGAAGCTGCCGATCCTCAGGCCTAATGAGGGCACGCGCATGCGCTTTTTTCTGGTTCATGAACTGAGCTGCTCCAACGGGGCCGGACGGCTGCGTGCGCGTGCCTGCCGCCCCATGACACAGGTGCAGGCCGAGATTCTGGCCGATACTCTGGATGCCATCGACGGCGTGGAAGGCGTGCGGGTCAATCCGCGCGTGCCCAGCGTCCTCGTGCTCTACCGGCATGCGCAGGCCCGGCAGGACGTGCTCCGCTCCCTGGCTGCCCAGGACGCCGGTGCCCTCAATGACAGCAGCGTCCTGGCCACCCTGACCCAGGAGCTGGAAAACAGCCTCGAACGGCACGCTTCCGGCAGCCGCCTGCCGGCCCATGATGAGGACGAGATGGGGGCCCACGGTTTCGGCCCCCTGATGCGCTTCCTCTTCGTCCGTCCTTTCCTGCCGTTCAAGCTGCGTGTGGCCAGCAGTGTCATGGGAGCCCTTCCCTTTTTGCGAAAGGGCCTCGCCTCGCTCCTCCAGGGCAAGCTCAATGTCGACGTACTGGATGCCGCGGCCATCGGTGTTTCCCTGCTGCGGCGCGACTTCCGTACCGTCACCGTGCTGACCCTGCTGCTGGGACTGGGCGAGGCCCTGGAATACTGGACGCGCCGCCGCTCCATGGACAGCCTGACCGAGAGCCTGGCGCTCAACGTGGATACCGTCTGGGTACTGGCCGATGGTGTGGAGACCAGCGTCCCGCTCTCCGATGTGCGTGAAGGCGATCTGGTCGTGGTCCGCGACGGCGGCTCCATCCCTGTGGACGGTATCGTCGAGGACGGCGAGGCCGTGGTCAACCAGGCCAGCATGACCGGCGAGCCCCTGGGCGTGGCCCGCAGCAAGGGCGCTGCCGTCTACTCGGGCACGGTGGTGGAGCAGGGACATCTCGTCATCCGCGCCACCCATGTGGGCGACGGCACCCGCCTCAAGCAGGTGGTGCGCTTCATCGAAGAATCCGAGGCCCTCAAGGCAGGCATCCAGGGCAAATTCGAACGCATGGCCGACATGGCCGTGCCCTTCACCTTCGCCCTGGCGGGCCTTGTGTGGCTCATCACCCGCAACCCCATGCAGGCGGCTTCCGTGCTGCTGGTGGACTATTCCTGCGCCCTGCGTCTTGCCACCCCGCTGGCCGTGCTGGCCGCCATGCGCGAAGGCGCGCGTCACGGCGTGGTCATCAAGGGCGGCCGTTTCCTGGAGGCCCTTTCCGAAGCCGATACCGTGGTCTTCGACAAAACGGGCACCCTCACCAACGCCAGCCCCCATGTGGTGGAGGTCATCCCCGCCGCCGGTCATGACCGGGACGAGGTCCTGCGCCTTGCGGCCTGCCTTGAGGAACACTTCCCCCATCCTGTGGCCCGCGCCGTTGTCCGCTGCGCGCAGGAAGAAGGCCTGCAGCATGAGGAAGAGCACGCCCAGGTGGAATATGTGGTGGCCCACGGCATCGCCTCCACCCTGTACGGCAAGGCCGTGCGTGTGGGCAGCCGCCACTACATCGAGTGCGACGAAGGCATCGACCTTTCGCCCCTGGAGGCGGAGATCGACGCCCAGGCCCGGATGGGACGCTCGCTGCTCTATCTGGCCATCGACGGCAAGCTGGCCGGGTTCCTGGCCATCGAGGACCCCCTGCGTCCCGAATGCCCGCAGGTCCTCAAGCAGCTCGAAGAGCTGGGCTTCCGCCGCATCCTCATGCTCACCGGCGACGACGAGCGTACCGCCCGTGCCGTGGCCGGCAAGCTGGGCCTCAAGGAATACCGTTCGCAGGTCCTGCCCGCCGACAAGGCAGACGTCATCGCCGACCTCACCGCCCAGGGCTGCAAGGTCCTCATGGTGGGCGACGGCATCAACGACGCGCCTGCCCTGTCCGCCTCCCATGTGGGCGTGGCCATGTGCGACGGCGCCGACCTGGCCCGCGAAGTGGCCAATGTGCTGCTCACCCGGCCGGACCTCAGCGGGCTCATCACGGCCCGGCTGCTGGGCAGGGCCACCCTGCGGCGTATCCACATCAACTTTGCGGCCACCATGCTGCTCAACAGCATGTTCCTGGCCGGGGGCCTGTTCATGATCCTGACGCCCGGCGTCTCGGCTCTGTTGCATAACCTGACGACCCTGGGCGTGACCCTCAATGCCATGCGGCCGCATCTGCCCGGTCGCCATGCCCGTCAGCTGGAGGCCGCCTGATGCTCGACAGCCTGCGCTTCGTGAAATATGTCCGCAGCTTCATGGACGGACGCGTACGCGTCCGGCACCCTGCCCTGCGCGACACGGCCATCGCCGGCAAGGCCCGCGCCGCTCTCCTGCGTGTGGACGGTGTGCGGGACATAGAGCTCAACCCCCTGAGCGGTTCGGCCCTCATCCTGTATGACAGCACCCGGCTGTCGCAGGACAGGCTCATCGAGACCGGCTGCCGCTGGGCCGACTGGCTGGACAAAGCCGCACGCGGCCAGGCAGGCGAGATGCCGCCCTTGTAAGAATGACAGACACTCCGGGGGAGAGACTCTTTGCAAACAAAAGCTCTCTCCCCCGGGCCCCTCTCCCCAAAAACTTTCAGGTACGGGCACAGGTCCCCGTCGCTGCCTCGTAGTTAGGGACATCCCGGCCTGACGGGGGCCCCATCCAGATCGCTTCCTCCCTTGGAGCCCCCGTAAAAAAAGGACGCCGCCATGGCGTCCTTTTTTCATAATGCGCGGTGGGGAAGCGATCCCCTTACGGTGCGGGAAAGAGACTTCCCTCCCGGGAAACTCCCTCCCTGAGCTTAGAGGATGTCCGGCATGTTTTTTGATTTTAAAAGGTGTGGTAATTTCGTCCCATGAAACAAACAGATTTTCGTGATGTGCCTGATGAGCTGTGGGAACGTATCGAGCCTCTCCTTGCCCCGTTCAAACGAAAAAGAAGCGGCGGCAGCAAACCGCTTGCGCAGCGCACGGTTCTGGCAGGAATCCTCTACAAATGCCGGACAGGATGCCAATGGGCCATGCTTCCCGCCTGCTATGGATCAAAAAGCACTGTCCACGAGCACTTCCAGCGATGGAACAAAGCTGGCATCATGGCGGAGATTTTTCGCATCCTTCTTGCTGAATATGGGGAAAAGGTCGGCGTCGACGCCCAATGGCAGGCTATGGACGGCACCTTGCTGCAAGCCCCGACGCGCTCTCAAAAAATCAGCGACTGAGGGCCTTGGACGCAACCCGACGGACAGGGGCCGAAGCGGCGGCAAGATACATCTCCATGTGGATGGTCAGGGTATTCCTCTGGGAGTGACAGTCACAGGTGCCAATGTTCATGACAGCCGCCTGATAGAAGCGACGCTGAAGAACTCCCGGGAAATGGGCGGCTGGTTTCTGGGGTCTGCCGTACGCCATCTCTGTCTGGACAAGGGCTATGACTACCCGCGAGTCAGCGAAGAAGTCTAGGTAAACGGATTTGAGGAGCATATCCGCAGCCGGGGGGAAGAAGTTCGGGACCGCTGGAGGACTCCTGCCCACCGCTGGGTAGTAGAGCGGACATTCGCCTGGTTGAAGGGTTTTCGGAGCTTGCGCACTCGCTACTGTTGTTACCTCGTCAATTTTATGGGGCTACTTTACCTTGCTTTGGCCTGTATCCTTTGGAGAAAACTGGTATAGCAATATGTATGCCGGACATCCTCTTAACCGTTTTGCTGCAACCAGCCGTCCAGCACGGCCAGGTTCTCGGCAAAGTTGGCGCGGCCGTAGCCCATGCGCACATAGGGCGCGTCCATGTCATAGACATTGCCGGGCAGGAGCAGCACACCGGCCGACTGGGCCAGGTGTTCGCAAAAAGCCAGTGCGGAACCGAAGCGGGCCACGAAGTCCGGCCGCAGGCCATGGAAGGCGATGGGACCGGCCTGGGGCGGATTGTGGAGGAACACGTGGTCGTAACGGGCAAAGAAGTCGGCGGCGATCCGACGATTGCGGGCGATGATCTCCCGGTTGCGGGCCAGGACGGCCGGGCCGTGCTTCAGCGCGATGCGGGCCAGGGCTTCGGAAGGCGTGGGGCAGCAGATGCTGAGATAATTCTTGTAGCGGCTCAGGGCGCCGATAGCGTCCCGTTCCTGCGAGGCGATCCAGCCCACACGCAGGCCGGGCAGGCCGTAGGCCTTGGAGAGCACGCCCACGGAAAAGGCCCGTTCGTAGATGTCGCAAAAGGCCGGGGGCACGGCATCCGGCGCTTCCAGGCCCCGGTAGACCTCATCGGCCAGGATGCGCAGGCCGTGGCGGCGGGCCAGCTCGCAGATGCGCTGCCGCTCGTCGGCGGACAGGGCGTAGCCGGTGGGATTGTTGGGCGTGTTCAGCACCAGCAGGCGCGTCTTGGGCGTGATGAGCCGCTCCAGCTCGTCAAGGTCGCAATACCAGCCGTCCTCGCCCTGATGCAGGGGCCAGAGGGAGAGCTCGCAGCCCGCGGCCCGCGCCACCTCGTACAGGGACTGGTAGGTGGGGAACTGGCAGATCACATGCTCGCCCGGCTCCACCAGCACGTTGAGCGCCCCGAAGATGGCCTCCTGCGCGCCCACGTGCAGCAGCACGTTTTCCGGACCGCACTGCGTGTACAGGCCGGAGACCGCCTCCCGCAGGGCCGGAGCACCGTCGTTCTCGCTGTAGCCCAGCCAGGTGTCCAGAAAGTCTTCCTGCGCGCCCGGCTCCAGAGCCAGCAACTCGCGGATGCTCAGGGACTCGCAGTCCGACTGCGCCAGCAGATACGGCGCGCTGAATTCATACCGTCCAAAAAAGATCTCCAGTCCGAAGTCCCTGATTTTCATGTTCCCTCCACAGGCTGTCTCTTTGGCGACACTGTCGCCGTCCCAGCATAGGAGCCCCCATGCGGGCCGTCAATCCGCGGAGTGAAAATGAAGGACTTGCGGAGGCAGAAACAGGGCGCAGAAAAAGCTCCTGTCCGGATCAGGAGGACAGGAGCCCTCCGGACAGGGAATCATCAAGGGAGGTGGGGCCTTCCACAGCGCCGCCCTTTCCGTACAAAACACGCCGGCAGGAAGGCCGCAAGGATGACGGCCGCAAGGGCCATGCCCCCGGAAGGCCGCGACATGGCCCGGCCCCCCTCCTGCGGAAAGACAGTCCCTAGCCCTGACGGCAAAGCGCCGTCAGCAGGGCCGCCTTGCGTTCGCCGTAGCGCAGCCGCCACCAGCGCCGGCGCCAGCGCAGACGGGCCCGGTCGAGGCAGAGGTAGACCACGGGCGTAGTGTACAGGGTGAGCAGCTGGCTCACCAGCAGGCCGCCCACGATGGTGATGCCCAGGGGCTGGCGGATCTCGGCGCCGTCGCCCTGCCCCAGGGCCAGCGGTACGGCCCCCAGGATGGCGGCGGCCGTGGTCATCATGATGGGACGAAAGCGCAGGCGGCAGGCCTCGTGGATGGCCTCGCGCGGGGGCAGGTTGCGGGTGCGCGCGGCCTCGATGGCAAAGTCGATCATCATGATGGCGTTCTTTTTGACGATGCCGCAAAGCAGCAGCACGCCGATAAGGGCGATGACGCTGAACTCCATGCCGCAGGCCCGCAGGGCCAGCAGGGCCCCGATGCCCGCCGACGGCAGGGTGGAGAGGATGGTCAGCGGATGGATGAGGCTCTCGTAAAGCACGCCCAGCACGATATAGAGCGCGGCCAGGGCCGCCAGGATGAGCAGCACCTGCTCCCTGACCGTATCGCTGTACATCTTGGCCGTGCCCTGGAAGCTGCCCACGATGGTGGACGGCATGCCGATGCGCACGCGCGCCTCGTCGATGGCCGCCTGCGCCTGCGAAAGGGACGCGCCCTCCGCCAGGTTGAAGGACAGGGTCACGGCCGCGAACTGGCCCTGATGGGCCACGGAAAGGGGCGCGAAGGCCGGTGAGACCTCGGCCACGCCCAGCAGGGGCACGGCCCCGTCCTTGCCCGGCAGCCAGACCTTGCCCAGCGAATCCTCGCCTTCCAGCCAGGGCAGGGCATATTCCAGCACCACGCGGTACTGGTTCTTTTCCTCATAGATGGTGCTGACCTGACGCTGGCCGAAGGCATTGTTCAGGGCCGCGTCCACGTCCTTCATGGTCAGGCCCAGCCGGGCCAGAGCGTCACGGTTGATGGTCAGCAGGGTCTGCAGGCCCCGTTCCTCGATGTCGCTGTCCACGTCCTTGAGGATGCGGATGCCCGCGAACTCCTGCTGCAAACGCCGTCCCCAGCGGCGCAGGCTGTCCAGATCGTCGGCCTGCAAGGTGTACTGGTACTGGGAGCGGGAGCTGCGCCCGCCCATCATGATGTCCTGCGCGGCCTGCAAAAAGATCTGGAGCCCCGGTTCCGAGGACATCTTGCCGCGCAGGCGGCCAATGACCTGCTGGGCGCTGATGCCGCGTTCCTCCAGCGGCTTGAGGGAGATGAACACGCCCCCGCCGCCGCGGCCGCCCGAGATGTGGGCCGAGACCTGGTCCACGGCCGGATCGGCGCTGAGGATGCGCACCAGCCGGGCCAGCTTGACTTCCATGTCCTGAAACGAGGCGCTCTGATCAGCGCGGATGCCGCCCATGATGACGCCCGTATCCTGCTGGGGAAAGAAGCCCTTGGGCACCACGACGTACATCCAGACATTGGCCGCCACCACCAGCAGGAGCACGGTCAGGGTCAGCTTCCAGTGATCCAGCACCACATAGAGGCTGCGGGAATAGCCCTCCTGCATGGCGGACAGGAAGCGGCCCCACAACCGCCCCACATGGGTGAATATCCCCTGCCGTCCGCCCTCTTCCGCCCGCAGGCGGGCACTGCGGCGGGCGAGCTCTTCATCGAAAGGCCGCAGCAACGTGGCGCACATCATGGGCGTGGTGGTCAGGGAGACCACCATGGAGACCAGCACGGCCGTGGCCAGCACCACGGAGAACTCGCGGAACAGGCGTCCCACCACGCCGCCCATGAACAGGATGGGGATGAAGACCGCCACCAGCGACAGGGAAATGGAGATGACCGTAAAGCCCACCTCGCGCGCACCGCGCAGGGCGGCCCGCAGGGGCTTTTCGCCCATCTCCAGACGGCGCACGATGTTCTCCAGCACCACGATGGCGTCGTCCACCACAAAGCCCGTGGCCACGGTCAGGGCCATGAGCGAAAGGTTGTCCAGGGTGTAGCCGCACAGATACATGACCCCGAAGGTGCCGATGAGCGATACCGGCGCGGCCACGGCCGGGATGCTGGTGGCGCGGCCGTTGCGCAAAAAGAGGAAGACCACCAGCACCACCAGGGCCATGGACAGCAACAGGCTCTTCTCCACCTCGTGCAGCGAGGCCCGGATGGTCTGGGAGCGGTCCATGCGCACGGAAAGATCCGCGCTTTCGGGCAGCCAGGAGCGCAGTTGCGGGATCATGGCCTTCACCCTGTCCACGGTCTCGATGATGTTGGCCCCGGGCGAACGGAATACGATGAGCAGGATGGAGGGCTTGCCGTTGGAAAGGGCCATCTGGCGGATGTCCTGGCTGGAATCCGTCACCGTGGCCACGTCGCCCAGACGGATGACGACACCGCCGCGCTCGGCCACGATGACCTTGCGGTACTGGGCTGCGGTGCGCAGCTGGTCGCTGGCCACCACGGTCCAGGAGGTGCTTTCGTTCTCCAGATGCCCCTTGGGCAAAAAGGCATTGGCCCCGGCCAGGGCCGCACGCACGTCTTCCATGCTCAGGCCCGTGCGGTGCAGGGCATCGGGCGAGATGTCCACGCGCACGGCAGGCAGGGCGCCGCCGCCCACGGTCACTTCGCCCACCCCGGCGATCTGGCTGATCTTCTGGGCCAGCACCGTGGACGCGGCATCGTAGAGCTGGGTGCGGCTCAGGACGTCCGAGGTGACGGACAGGATGAGGATGGGCGCGCCCGACGGGTTCACCTTGCGGTAGGTGGGGTTGGACGGCATGGTGGGCAGGGTGGAACGGGCGGCGTTGATGGCCGCCTGCACGTCACGGGCCGCGCCGTTGATGTCCCTGTCCAGGTCGAACTGGAGGATGACGCGCGTGGAGCCCAGGCTGCTGCTGGAGGTCATCTCGGTCACCCCGGCGATGCGGCCCAGGGCCCGTTCCAGCGGCGTGGCCACAGTGGAGGCCATGGTCTCGGGGCTGGCCCCGGGCATATTGGCCTGCACCCTGACCACGGGGAAGTCCACTTCGGGCAGGGGCGCCACGGGCAGCAGAAAAAAAGCCACCATGCCCGCCAGGGTCACGGCGATGGTCAGCAGCGTGGTGGCCACGGGCCGGCGGATGAAGGGCGCGGAAAGGTTCAGGGGGATGAATTCCGGCCCGAAGCGCTTGCGCCGTTCTCCGGCCAGAGCCAGATCCTGCCCTTCATGGGCGTGGCCGCTCTCCCGGCCGGATGCGGCGGCCCGGGGCGTCTCCTCAGGCCTGCTCATGACCGGCCTCCCCGCCACGGCGGCCCAGCTTCTCGGCCAGACGCGCGAACCAGATATAGATGACAGGCGTGGTGAACAGGGTCAGCACCTGGCTGACGATGAGGCCGCCCACCATGGTCACGCCCAGCGGACGGCGCAGTTCCGCGCCCATGCCCCAGCCGATCATCAGCGGCAGGGCCCCCAGCAGGGCCGCCATGGTGGTCATGAGGATGGGCCGCAGACGCAGCAGACAGGCCTGCCGGATGGCGGCCTGCGGATCCTTGCCTTCCTGCCGCTCGGCCTCCAGGGCAAAGTCGATCATCATGATGGCGTTCTTTTTGACGATGCCGATGAGCAGGATGATGCCGATGATGCCCACCACGCCCAGTTCCATGCCGCAGAGCATGAGGGCCAGCGTGGCGCCGATGCCCGCCGACGGCAGGGTGGACAGGATGGTCACGGGATGGATGTAGCTTTCGTAGAGCACGCCCAGCACGATGTACATGGTGACCACGGCGGCCAGCAGCAGCCAGACCTGATTGTCCGTGGACGAGGCAAAGGCATGGGCCGCCCCCTGGAACTGGCAGCGCAGGGACGAAGGCAGCTCCAGGGAAGCAAGGGTCTCCTCCACCGCACTCACGGCCGCCCCCAGGGAGGAGCCTTCGGCCACGTTGAAGGAGATGGTGGCCACCGGGAACTGGCCCTGCCGCATGGTGGCAGGGCGCGCGGAGCGTTCTTCCATGCGCACCAGGGCCGAGAGCGGGATGGGCTTGCCCTCGCTGCCCTTGACGTAGATCTTTTCGATGTCGTCCGGGCCGCGCCGGAACTGCGGAGCGCTTTCCAGCACCACCTTGTACTGGTTGGTCTGGGTGAAGATGGTGGAGATCAGGCGCTGCCCCAGCGCGTCATAAAGGGCATTGTCGATGACGTCCATGCTCACGCCCAGACGGCTGGCCGCATCGCGGTCGATATCCAGCCAGAGCATGCGGCCCCGGCCCAGCAGGTCGCTGGTCACATGGCTCAGCTCCGGCCGCGCCCACAAGGCCGCCAGGATGTCCGGGATGCGCCCTTCCAGCTGGGCGTCGCTGAGGGCCTCCACCGAAAGCTGGTACTGGGTGCGCGAGACGCGGTCCTCCACGGTCAGGTCCTGCACGGGCTGCAGGAACAGATCCATGCCCGGCAGGCTGTCCGCCCGCTCCATGAGACGTCGGGCGATGACCGGGGCGCGGTGGTCGCGCTCTTCCAGCGGCTTGAGGTCGATGGTCAGGCGCGAGGTGGCCAGGCTGGGGTTGATGCCGTCCACGCCCACGAAGAACGCCACCCGGGCCACGGCCGGATCGGCCAGCAGCACGTCGGAAAGTTCTTTCTGGCGCCGGGCCATGGCCTCAAACGAGGTATCCTGCGGGAATTCCGCGATGCCCTGGATGACGCCCGTGTCCTGCGTGGGGAAAAAGCCCTTGGGCACCAGGGCGTACATGGTCACGCTCAGCAGCAGGGTACCCACGGCCACGGCCAGGGTCAGGCGCTGGTGGGCCAGCACCCAGTCCAGCTTGCCTTCATACCAGCGCAGCAGGGCCGGGAAGAAATTGCCCTCCCCTTCCTTGTGCCGCTCCGGCCGCAGCATGACCGCGCAGAGCATGGGCGTCAGGGACAGGGAGATGACGGCCGAGATGAGGATGGTCACCGCCAGCGTGACCGCGAACTCGCGGAACAGGCGCCCGGCCACGTCGCCCATGAACAGCAGGGGGATGAGCACGGCCACCAGCGACAGGGTCAGGGAGATGATGGTGAAACCGATCTGCCCGGCCCCCACGAGGGCGGCCTGGAGGGGCTTGTAGCCGTTTTCCAGATAGCGGCTGATGTTCTCGATGACCACGATGGCGTCGTCCACCACGAAACCGGAGGCGATGACCAGGGCCATGAGGGTCAGGTTGTTGAGCGAGAAACCCGCCAGATACATGACGCCCAGCGAGCCCACCAGCGACAGGGGCACGGCCAGGGCCGGGATGATGGTGGCCTGCACGTTGCGCAGGAAGATCCAGATGACGGCGATGACCAGGACCACGGCCAGCACCAGCTCCAGCTGTACGTCGTGCACCGTGGCCCGGATGGTGGTGGTGCGGTCCGTCACCACCTGCACCCGCACATGCCCGGGCAGGGCCTGCTGCAGCTGCGGCAGCAAACGGGTGATGCTGTCGGCCACGGTGATGACGTTGGCGCCGGGCTGGCGCTGGATGGAGAGGACGATGGCCGGGCGGAAACCCTGCTCCCCGTCGGCCACATAAGCGGCCAGACGGGCGTTCTCCGCGCCCTCCTCCACGGTGGCCACATCTTCCAGACGCAGGGGCGCGCCGTTGCTGTAGCCGATGATGGTCCGCGCGTATTCCTCGGCCGAGGCCAGCTGGTCGTTGGCGTCGATGGTGCTGGTGCGCTGGGGCCCGTCAAAGCTGCCCTTGGCGTCGTTGACGTTGGCCGAGGCGATGGCCGAGCGCACGTCGGCCATGGTCAGCCCGGCCGAGGCCAGGGCCGAGGGATTGACCTGCACCCGCACCGCGGGCCGCTGCCCGCCCGACAGGGTCACCAGGCCCACGCCGGTGATCTGCGAAATCTTCTGCGCCAGACGGGTGTCCACCAGGTCTTCCAGCCGGGTCAGAGGCATGGCGTCACTGTAGACCGCCAGCGTCATGATGGCCGGGTCCGCCGGGTTGACCTTGTTGTAGACCGGCGGGTTGGGCAGGTCGGATGGCAGCAGGTTGTCCGCCGCGTTGATGGCGGCCTGCACCTCCTGCTCGGCCACGTCCAGCGGCACGGAAAGGTCGAACTGCAAGGTGATGACCGAGGCCCCGGCCGAAGACAGGGAGGTCATCTGCACAAGGCCCGACATGGTGCCCAGTTGCCGTTCCAGCGGCGAGGTGACCACCGCGGCCATGACCTCGGAGGACGCGCCGGGGTACAGGGTCTGCACCTGGATGGTGGGGTAGTCGATCTGCGGCAGGGCCGCCATGGGCAGATAATGATAGGCCAGCAGCCCGGAAAGGAGCAGGGCCACCATCAGCAGCGAGGTGGCGATGGGCCGGAGGATAAAGATGCGGGAAATGTTCATGGAGCTGCTCGTCTGTCTTCTGGAAACGGCGACGGGACCGCCAGCGGGAAACGGCGGTCCCCTGCCCTGCGAAAGGACGGGAGGCCGGGAAAGGAAGGGGGAAAGGGCCTGCCGCTGCCCCAGAGGGCAGGAGCACGGCGGCGCCAACACCGCCCCCCGGCAGGAGCGCTGCAAGGGAAGGGATGCCCGGCGGCCCCTGCACCGCGCTTTCACCACATGACCTTTTTGCCAAGGGGCGGGCGGCCGGAAAAGGGATCGAACCGGAGGGAAGGAACCATGCCGCACGCCCGCATCACCGGATGACGGCTGCAAGGCGCAGCGTCACGGCATCGGCAGCCGTGTCGGGATCCCTCTTCCCTCCCTGAAGCTACTCCCCGCTCCCGGTGGCAGGCACGGTCACGCGCGGGGTCTCCATGCTGGCCGTCACGCGCACGCGCAGGCCGTCACGCAGGCGGTCCACACCGTCCACCACCACGACCTCGCCCGCGGCAAGGCCCTTGTCGATGACGGTCAGGCTGTCGGTACGCACGCCGGGCGTCACTTCGCGCAGGCGGACGGTATCCTTGTCCACCACATAGACGTAGGAGCCGCGGCTGCCCAGCTGCACGGCGGCGGTGGGCACCGTGACGGCCCGGGGCAGGACCGTGACCAGCAAACGGGCATTGACGAACTGGTTGGGGAAAAGGGTGTGGTCCTCGTTGGCGAATTCCGCCTTGAGCTTCACCGTACCCGTGGCGGTATCGATCTGGTTGTCCATGCTCAGCAGAAAGCCCTGGGCCAGCAGGGCCTGCTGCTCGCGGTCCCAGGCCTGGACCAGCAGACGACCACCGCTCTTGCGGGCCTCGCGCCAGTGCTGCGCCACCAGGGGCACCCGGCTTTCCGGCAGGGTGAAGAGCACATAGGAAGGCGTCAGCAGGGTGATGCGCACCAGACCTTCGGTATCGGAGGCATGCACCATGTTGCCCTCGTCCACTTTTCGCAGGCCCAGCACGCCGTCGGCCGGAGCGGTGATGCGGCTGTACTGCAGTTGCAGGGCCGCCGAATCCACGGCAGCCTTGTCGGACTGTACCGTGCCTTCATACTGGCGCACCAGGGCGCGCTGGTTGTCGTACTGTTGCCGGGCGATATGGCCGCCGCTCACCAGCTTTTCATACCGACTCAGGTCGCGGCGAGCGTTCTCCAGCTGGGCCGTATCGCGGGCCAGGGCGCCCCGGGCCTCGCCCAAAGCGGCCTCGAACGGCCGGGGGTCGATCTCGGCCAGCAGGTCGCCCTTATGGACGAACTGACCTTCCGTAAAATGCAGGCGCTGCAGATGCCCGTCCACCCGGCTGGTCACCAGCACGTCACTGGACGGCTCCACCGTGCCCAGACCGTTGAGGAAATGGGGCATATCCTGCGCCAGGGCCGTGGCCACACGCACCGGCGGCGTATCCTGCGGCATGCCGCGCTGCCTGCCGGGCTCGAAAAAGCCCCGCCAGAGCAGCGCACAGCCCAGCAGCAGGGCCAGTACGGCCAGCAGGCGGCCCTTGCTCATGCTGATCTTCACACACGTTCTCCATCACTGTCCGGAGCAAAGCACACTTCGAACAGTGTCTCATTTTCTCCGCTGTGCCGGTAACTCACCGACCAGCCCAGCTGCTCGCAGGCGCGGCGCACCAGCGACAGCCCCAGACCGCTGCCGCCCGGCGTGGCATCGCCCCGGGCACGGGCACGCACCCCGCGGGCAAAGATGTCCAGATCCTCAGGGATGCGCCCCGCGTTGCGCACCTGGAGCACATGCTCGTCCAGGCGCACGGCAACACGGCCATTTTCCGAGTAAAGCCGGGCATTGTCCAGCAGATTCTTGACGACGATCCCCGCCAGGGCAGGCTGCGCCTGCACTTCCCGGCTCTCGGGGAGCTCCAGCGAAAAGCAGTCCTGCCCCTGGGCCGTGTCCCGCACCAGCAGGGCCAGATCCACGGGTTCGAGTTCGATATTTTCGGGACGGCGGGCCAGCAGCAGAAGGATGCCCACCGTGGCGGACATGTCGCGCACCGTGCGCTGCAGGCGCTCCACCGTGGGTGCACAGCGCTCGGAACCGGGCAGGCGCTCCAACTGCAGCTCCAGCACTTCCAGGCCGCCCTGCATGACGGTCAGGGGCGTGCGCAGCTCGTGACTCACATCGCCGGTGAAGAAGCTCTCGCGCTGCACGAAACGGCGCAGGGCCTCCTCGCGGCTGGCGATGGCCCGGGCCAGCACGCCCACCTCGTCATCAAGGGCCACCTGCGGCAAGGGCGGCAGGCCGGGATAATCCCCTCCGGCACGGGGCACGGGGCAGCGGGACACGGTACGGGTCAGATCGGTCAGTTGGCCCGTGAGCCGCCGGCTGAGCAGCACGGCCAGCAGGGCCGCCACGCCCAGGCCCAGGCCCGCGCACAGGCCCAGGACCCGGGTCAGCTGGGCCTTGATGGTCACCAGCAGGCCCGTGTGTCCGCTCAGGGCGTAACGCACGCCCTTGTGCTCCTCGAGGAAGACGAAATTCTCCATGCGGTCGAAAAAGTGCAGGCCGGGCTCCAGGGAATGCCATTCGCGGGGGATCTGTTTGCCCACCCGGAATTGCAGATCCATAAGGTTCGCCAGGTCGGCCCCATAGACCAGGTTGTTGTGCCGTCCCCGGTCCTCGGCACGGCGCGAGCGTTCCTCGGCCTCGATGAGGGCATTCATGACCGGACGTGCGTACCAGTCCACCAGATGGGCGCCCAGCCTGTCATAGGAGAGCAGGCCCACCATGCCCATGGTCAGGCCGAGACCGGCGGCCAGCAGCATGAACGAGACCAGCAGACGCCGCCGGATGGGGGAACCGCCGCTCACGCCCCGGGCTCCTCTTCACGGCCGAGACGGTAGCCCACATGGGAGATGGTGTGCAGCACGGGGCTGCCGAAAGGCTTGTCCAGATGCTGGCGCAGTTCGTGGATATGCGTCCGCAGGGCGCTGCCGCCGGGCAGATCGTCGCCCCAGAGGCGGCGCTCCAGTTCCTCGCGACGGACCAGGGCGGGCGCACGGCGCGCCAGCTCGCACAGGATGCGGAAGCCCGTGGGGCTCACCTTGACCTCGCGGCCCTGCCGCGTGACCCGGTGCCCGGCCACGTCGATACAGACATCGTCCACACGCAGCTCGCCGCCCTGGGCGCTCTCCTGCGTCCGGCCCCGACGCAACAGGGCCCGGATGCGGGCCTCCAGCTCGCGCAGGGCAAAGGGTTTGACAAGATAGTCGTCGGCCCCGGCGTCCAGGCCCAGCACACGGTCGGCCACGGTATCACGGGCCGTCAGCATGATGACCGGCACCTGCACGCCGTGTTCCTCGCGCAGGGCACGGCACAGGCTGATGCCGTCCAGCCCGGGGAGCATGATGTCCAGCACCACCAGATCGAACTGGCCGGACGCGGCCATCTCGAGGCCCGTACGGCCGTTGCGGGCGCAATCCAGTTCATAGCCCAAAGGCTCAAGATAGGCGTACAGGTTGGCGAGGATGTCCTCGTTATCTTCCACCAGCAGGACAGAGACAGGCACCATGCGCACCTCCGCAAAAAAGGACGGGGCGCCGTGCGCCCCCTGAAGAATGGAAAACCCGGCGGATGCCCCGCCGTCCGAAAGGCCCCGCAGGGCCCGAACATCACTGGATGATGGCCAGAGCGTCCACCTCCACCTCATTGGGGTGCTTGGAGCTCCAGTCCACATGCCCCACCAGGCGCACTTTGTCCTGCGGAGTGACCGTCAGGTGCCCGAAGGTCTCGTGCTCTATCTCCACCACCACGCGGCCGCTCTCGTCCTCAAAAAGGTAACGGTCCTTGCGGGGGATCTTTTCCAGGATATGGCCTTCCAGAACACAGGGGGCATCATCCCAGGCATTGAGCACGTCGGCCGCACGGGTCAGCGTCGGCGAGACACCGGGGCCCACGAAACCCGCCGCACCGGTACTCGGCGGGAGCAGAAACAGGCCGGCGGCCAGCAGAAGCAGCACAGAAAAAATTCGCATCACGACTCCGCTGGCGGGCCGCCCGCCGGTAGCGCACGGCCCGCCTGTCAGACTACTTGAGGATTTCCAGGACCTTCACATCGACCTTGGTGGGATCCATCATCTCCTTGTCCAGCTTGCCGGAAAGGCGCACCCGGTCGGCGGGCGTCACCGTACGGCCGGCGAACACTTCATGGTCGATCTCTACCACGATGGTGCCCGTGGCGTCACGGAAATTGTACTTGTCATCGCTGCCGGCCACACGCTCCACGATATGGCCCGTCAGCATCACCGGCGCGTCGTCCCAGGCTTTGAGGGCCTTGGCCACGGTATCGGCCTGGACGCCGGACGTGGGCCCCTGGAAACCGCCGGGAGCCTGTCCCGGGCCTTGGAAGCCGCCCTGGGCAGCCATGGCGGGGAAAGCAAGAGCCAGAACCATCACACAAGAAAGCAGCAGACGCATGGGATATCTCCTTCTGGCGGCATGACCGCCATCCGTAACAGTTGCGGGTGGGGGCACGGCTACGTCCCGGCCCCTGCGGACTGGGCCCTGTCCGCATCTCCACACTGCGCCTGCGGCTGTCAGCAAAGTGTCAGCGCAGGCCAAGAAAACGCCTGCGCCATGCATATTTTTTGTTATTATATTGATTTTAAAGGATAATAAAATAAAGTCTTTTACTATGTTTAACAAATCGAACAAGGTACGCGGGACGTGCCGTCAATCAAGCTCACGCCCCACCCAGACCGCCCGCCCCACGATGCGCACCAGGTCGGCCAGCTGGTCGGTGGTGCAGGCCTCGATGGGCGGATAGGCAGGATTGTAGCTGCTGAGGATCAGGCGCCCCGGCATGGCGTTGACCACCTTGAGGTAGACCAGATCCTCCACGCTCACGGCATAGATGCGGCCGGGCACCGGGTCTTTCTGGCTCTGGTCCACAAGGACCACGTCATTGTGGCAGATGCGGGGCTCCATGCTGTCGCCGGAGACCCGCAGCAAAGCCATGTGCGACGGGCTGCCCTTGCGCCGCAAAAAATCCTCGCGGAAGGCATAGTGCCGCACCACATCGCCGCTGGTCTCGAAGCTCCCCGTACCGGCGGAAAGACGCGCCTCCACCATGGGCACCATGACCAGCCCGGCCCACTGGTCCTGCAGGGCCCCTTCCACATTCCCCTGCCCGGCCAGCAGCCAGTCCAGCGAACAGCGCAGGGCCGCCCCCAGCCGGACGGCAAACTCCCCCTTGGGCAACTGGCCGTTCTCGTACTGCTGGATAGTGGTCAGGCTGACCCCCACCTGTGCGGCAAGATCCTGCTTGCGCAGGCCAAGGCCAAGGCGACGGCGGCGCAGGCGCTCGGCAAAGCCCTGTGTAGAGATAAAGGAAAACCTATTTTTATCTTCCATGCGCGCTCCAAATTTTTTTATTCATTAAAAACAGGCTATTAAATCTTTTTAAAAGAAAAGTTAAAAATTTTTCCTTTGATTGAAAAAAGAAAACATGTAAAAAGTACGGCTATGACTGCTGTCAAACATAGAACAACCTGTAGCTAATGGCAATGGATACAGCAGCCCGGGCCCGCTTTTGCGGGCAAAAGAAAACTTTTTCCGCAACATAACTTTTCCGCAGAGATCCGCTGCGGGACACCGTGCCATTATCAGAAAGGGAGTAGCCGACATGAACACACGATCCCTGGAACAGTTCCAGCGTCTCCTGACGCAGTCCGCCGACAGTGAAGAGGAACCCGCCGAGGGTTCCCTGCTCTGGGCGGCAGCGCAATTGCGCCGCATCGCCCGCATGCTGGAAGACATGCAGGCCGCTCCCCGCCAGTCCGGCGATGCCATGCCGCCTGCCCCGGAAGCCATCCCTGCTGCCGGGACCTTCATGGCCGGGCAAGGGGCGGACGACACGGAACAACCGTTGGAGGCACATCTCCAGCGCCCCCGCAGTCCCCTGGCCCCGGAGGCCCGCCATGTGGTCCAGTAGCGGAAGTCCTGCCACGCTTCCCCGGCACACGGCCGGATCCGCCGCCCCCGTGGACTGGGACAGCCTGCTGCCCCTTTTGCCCGAAAGCGTACGCCTGCTGCGCCAGGTTCTGGAAGATGATGCCGCCCTGCACAGGCTTCTGGAACACTGCGGCGGCCTGACCCTGCGCATCCCCCGCCGCTTTCCGTCGGAAGGGCACCTGCTGCGCGCCCTGCTGCCCGAGCCCGTCTTGCGCCGCCTGCTGGGGGCTTACGGCGGCACCTGTCTGTATATCCCCCGCTGCGCCCGTCTCGCCCGTCAGGTGCGCCAGCGGGAGCTGCTCGGCGCCTTCAGCCGCCATACCGCCGCCGGTACCTCCAGCAATGCCGAGGTGCGCTTTCTGGCCCGCCGGTACGGCATCACGGACCGGCGCGTCTGGCAGCTGCTCAAGCAGGAGGCCGAACTGCCGGACAAGGCCCTTCAGGCCCCCGGCGACGCCCTTCAGGGCTGATCCCCGCACCTCCCTTTCAGGCCGGACGGGAAAGGCTGCGGCCTTTCCCGTTTTTTTGTCCGCAGGCTGCTCCTTGCCGGGGCATGTCCGGCAGGGACGGATGAGCCCCGCAGGCCTGTACACGGGCTCTCCTCTCCGGGGTGCCTGTCTGGCTTCTTCCCTCTCCGGCCCCGTACCATCTCCTTCCCTTCCTGTCCCTCCACGACACTTCTCCTACTGAAATCCTTCAAACTTACGCCAGCGCCCTTTTCCGGCATGGTGGCCTCACGGGTGCGACACCGCCCCGCCATCATTCCACCGCCATGCAGGAGGGCATATGCGCGACAATTTCACTCTGGCCCATACGTTCACGGCCCGCTGGGAAGGCGGCCTTTCCGACCACGAAGCCGATCCCGGCGGCATCACCAATCACGGCATCTCCCTGCGCTGGGTCACGGATCTGGCCCGGCAGGCCAAAGAACGCTGTCTGCGCGATGCCCGGCAGTGCGATACCTGCCCCCGGCGCACGGGCCCGGACTGCGACTACTTCAGCCTTGATCTGGACAATGACGGCGACATCGACGCCGACGACATCCGCGCCTGTACCAAAGAACAGGCGGCCCGTCTGTTCCGCAGGCATTTCTGGGAGGCACTGGGCTGCGACCGCCTGCCCCTGCCGCTGGCCGTCACGCTCTATGACGGCGCGGTCAACATGGGCGCCAGCCGGGCCGTGAAGCAGTTGCAGGAAGCCATGAACGCCACGGGCGAGACCCAGCTCGACCACTACTCCCCCATCGCCGAGGACGGCATCATGGGCCCGGACACCCGCGAGCTGGCCAACGCGCTGGCCGACGTGCATCTGGACTGGTACGCGGCCCGAAGCAGCCTGCGCCTGCGGGACGCCTTCTATCGCCGTCTGGCCGCGTCCCGCCCGTCCATGAAGGTTTTCCTGACGGGCTGGCGCAACCGGGTGAAGGCCCTGCACCAGCATCTGGCCGATCTGGAACGGGAGGCGCAGTGATGTGGAACCTGCTGCGCGATCTGGGCACCCGGCTGTTGCGCGACCTGACGGGCAGCAGCCGGGAACGGCAGGAACTGCTGGCCGCCCAGATCCGCCTCAACGAACGGGAAACGGAAAATGCCCCTTCCAGTGTGCTGCGCCTGTGGCGTTCCTTCCTGGGCTGGGTGCTGGCCCTGCTCTTTTGCTGGGAAGTGCCCGTGCGCCTGCTGCTCCTGCCCCTGCTGCTGGCCCTGGTACAGGGGCTGCTGCTCTGGGCCCTGTGGAGCCTGCGCCGCAGCTTCGTCCCGCAGGCCGAACATCTGCGCTGCCGCCGGGACGAACAGCGACGGGAAGCCCTGTGGCTGCGCCGCCTCGATCTGCTGGAACAGGCTCTGGCGCAGGAACGGGAACTCCTGACGCCGCTGGCGGACGAGGTACGCTCCCTGCGGGAGGACGCAGGCCGCCTGCGCAGCCAGTTGCAGGCCCAGGGAGCGCGCTTCTACGGCCTGGAACGCCTGCTGCAACGTCTGGAACGGCATCTGGAGCGGCAGGAGGACCGCTGGCAGCAGCTCCCCGGCGCCGCCTTGCCCGCCCTGCTGCACTGCCGTCCTCCCCGGGAGGTGCAGTGATGCCGGTACGCCGCCGGAAAAAAGCCCTGGAAAAAGCCCTGCACGAGCGCCTGCAACGCCTGACCGAACATCTCGACACTGCCGAGGTCTCGGAAAAAAGCATCGACATCGTCAAAGAGATCAAGGAACTGCACGCCCTTGCCCGCACGCTGGAGCAGGAGGGCACGTCGCAGGACGGCGACCGGAAGCCCCCCGCCCCCCCTGCGCGTCATCTGGGCCGGACAGGAGCCGGAAGATGGCCCTCCGTAACCTTTGAAGCCCGCGAGACCGACATGGAAACGCCCTGCATCATCCCCTATGCGCCGCGCCCGCTGCAATGGCGCTTCCACCAGCAGCGCACCCGATTTTGCGTGCTGCTCTGCCACCGCCGTTTCGGCAAGACCGTGGCCGCCGTCAACGACCTGCTGCGGGCGGCCCTGCGTACTTCCCGCACGGACTGGCGCGCCGCCTACGCCGCCCCCTATCTGGGGCAGGCCAAGGCCGTGGCCTGGGATTATCTGCGGCATTTCGCGGGCGTGATCCCCGGTACCCGTTTCCATGAAGGCGAACTGCGCTGTGACCTGCCCAACGGCGCGCGCATCCGCCTGTACGGCACGGACAACGCCCAGGCCCTGCGCGGCCTGTATCTGGACGATCTGGTGCTGGACGAACCCGCCGACATCCCCCGCGAGGTCTGGAGCCAGATCCTGCGCCCCGCGCTGGCCGACCGGCAGGGACGGGCCCTGTTCTGCGGCACGCCCAAGGGCTGTGACAATTTGCTGCACGATGTCTGGCAGCTGGCGGGCAGTCTGGGGGCGGCGGAGGGCTGGTCACGCTTCCGCTTCCCGGCCTCGCAGACAGGCTACCTGCCGCAGACCGAGCTGGACGCAGCCCGTCGCGGCATGAGCGAGGCCGAGTACCAGCAGGAATTCGAGTGTTCCTTCGCCGCCGCCGTGCGCGGTGCCTACTATGCCGCCCTGCTGGATGCCGCCGATCTGGCGGGACGCATCTGCCCCCTGCCGGTAAGCCCCGACCTGCCCGTGCATACGGCCTGGGACCTGGGCATGGATGATGCCACGGCCATCTGGTTCTTCCAGGTGGAGCCTTCCGGCAACTGGCGCATGCTGGACTATTACGAAGCCAGCGGCGAGGGGCTGGCCCATTACGCGGCCGTGCTGACGGCCAAGGCCCGGCCGGAAGGAACGGCCACCGCCGACGGCCTTGCGGGACGCGGATTCTGCTACGGCCGCCACCTGGCCCCGCATGACATCCGGGTGCGGGAACTGGGCACGGGCCAGAGCCGTCTGGAGAGCGCCGCCCGTCTGGGCATCCGCTTCGACATCGCACCGTCCCTGCCGCTGGCCGACGGTATCGATGCCGTGCGTCGCGCCCTGCCCCGCCTCTGGTTCGACAGCCGTCACTGCGCCGCCGGACTGGCGGCCCTGCGCTCCTACCGGCGGCAATGGCGGCCCCGGCAGGAACAGTTCTCCTCCGGCCCGCTGCATGACGGCTCCAGCCACGCCGCCGATGCCCTGCGCTACGCGGTCACGGGCTTTCGTCCGCCGGAGCGTCCCCTGCCTCCGGCCCGGGCCCGCATCAGCTATGACGTGCTGGGACTGGGGCGATGAAAGGAAGGCTTCCACGTCCCCGTGCCATCGACAGGCCCGAAAAGATCCATCGCCGGGATCGCCCGTGACAGGGCCGTGCCGGGAGACCTGCCAAACAGGGGAAAGCCGGTCGAGATTGGCCTTCCTCCCCCGTCCCGGGCAGCGTCATGACTGCGACGACATCCCGCACGCCCCTATCCCGCAAATCCCCCAACAACAGGAGCCCGCATGGAAAACACACGACCGCAACCCTGCGGCCAGGCCCACGTGCAGGACGCATTCCATCTGGAAGCCGTCCGGGACGACGCGGGCCGCAAAGCCCTCTTCGCCCGCATGTGCCGGGAAGGGCTCACGGGCTGCGCCATGTACGCCTGGCCCCATCCCCGGGAAGACGACTGGCTGCATCTGGTCAGCGCCCCCGGCCGCCTGCTCCTGCAGGCCACGGCCCCTGACGGCACGGCGCTGGCCTGCGGATTGTTCAGCCCCTGGCGCGGGCGGATCCGGGAATTCGATTTCACGGTCTTTCGCACGGCATTCCCGCTGGCCGTGCCGCTGGCCCGTGCCGCTTTCCGCTGGGTCTTCCGTCATACGGAGACCAGCGCGCTTTGGGGCCTGTGCCCGGTCAGCAACCGCCATGCCTGGCGTCTGGCCACGGCCTGCGGTTTCGTCATCACGGGACGCCTGCCCGCCGCCTGCTGGCTGGCCCGGCGCGGCGTCCATGTGGACGGCATCCAGCTGCTCTGCACGCCGGAGACGCTGACGCGCGCCATAAAGATGTCTCCATCCGGCCACAGGGCCCATCCGTAAACAACCTTCATCCCCAAGGAGGACATATGGGATTCGGAGGCTCCTCCAGCCCCAGCGTACCGGAAGTCCAGCCCGCCCCCAAGGCGGCCACTCCCAAACCCGTCACCGAAGCGGCCACGGCCGCCCGCCAGAACCAGAAGGACAAGGCCAGCAAGGCCGCGGGCATCCGGGCATCCATCCACACCACGCCGCTGGCCTCGCAGGAGAACCGCGGCAAGACCCTGCTGGGGCAATAGGATGTGCCCGGCACAGCGCCCCGCTTTGCGCGCCCTGCTCGGGACAGCGCATCAGGGGCCCCCGCTGCCTGCAGGAGACCGGCCGGAAGCCGAAGAGCGTCTTGCCCTGCGCGTCCCGGCCCTGGCCCGGCGTTACCGGGCCCTGCTGGAACGGCGCTCGCCCTGGGACACGGCCTGGGAGAGCCTGGCCGAGCACTTTCTGCCCACCCGTTTCCGCACCGACGACAGTCCGGACGACCGCCCCCTGCTCAACCGCTCCTTGGTGGACGCCACGGGCATCCTGGCCATGCGGACCCTGGCCGCCGGCCTGCAGGGCGGCATGACCAGCCCCGCCCGGCCCTGGTTCCGGCTGGCCCTGGACGATCCCGAACTGTCGCGCAGCCACGCGGGCCAGCGTTATCTGGATGAAGTGGAGGCCCGCATGCGCGTGGTGCTGCAGCGCTGCAACTTCTACAACGCCATGCACACCATCTATGCGGAACTGGGGACCTTCGGCACGGCCTTCGTCTTCGAACTGGCCGACCTGCGCCACGGCTTCCGCTTCGTGCCGCTCTGTGCCGGACAGTATGTGCTGGATACGGACGCGGCCCGGCGGGTGGACACGGTCTTCCACCGCATGCACATGAGCCTGCGCCAGATGGTGCAAAGCTTCGGTCCGGAGGCCCTGCCGGAAAACCTGCGTCTGGCGGCCCGGCGCACGCCGGACCAGCGACATGCGGTCATCCATGCCGTGCTGCCCCGCACGGAACGCCGGCCCCGGCTGGCGGGGCAATGCCACATGCCCTGGGCCTCGGTCTACTGGCTGGAAGGACGGGAAAGGCAGGTCGTGCCCCTGAAGGAATCCGGCTTCCTGGGCTTTCCCGGTTTCGGCCCGCGCTGGGACGTGGCGGCCAACGATGTCTATGGCCGCTCGCCCGCCATGGATGCCCTGCCCGACTGCCGCATGCTGCAACAAATGGGCATCACCACGCTCAAGGCCATCCACAAGGCCGTGGACCCGCCCATGAGCGTCCATGCGGGCCTGCGCTCCGTGGGGCTCGACCTGACGCCCGGCGGCATCAACTTCGTGGACAGCCTGCCCGGACAGACCCAGCCCGTGGCCACGCCCCTTTTGCAGGTCAAGCCCGATCTGGCCCAGGCGCGCTCCGCCATGGAAGCCGTGCAACAGCAGATACGGGCCGGGCTCTACAACGACCTGTTCCGCCTGATCCTGGAAGGGCGCAGCAAGGTCACGGCCAGCGAGATAGCCGCCCGCGAGGAAGAGAAGCTGCTGCTCATCGGTCCCGTGCTGGAACGCCTGCATGACGAGCTGCTGATCCCGCTCATCGACCGTACCTTCCGCCTCATGCTGGCCCTGGACATGCTGCCCCCCTGCCCGCCGGAACTGAGCGGACGCCACCTCAAGGTGGAATTCGTCTCCCTGCTGGCCCAGGCCCAGAAACTGGTGGGCATCAGCGCCACGGACCAGTATCTGGCCCTGACCCTCAAGGCCGCCTCGGCCTGGCCCGAAGCCCTGGACAGCGTGGATGTGGACAATATGCTGGACAATTATGCCCAAAGCCTCGGCCTGCCCGCGAACCTGACACGTCCCCGTGAGGAACGGGCCCGGCTGCGGGCCGGACGCGAGGAGGCGCGGCAGGCGGAACAGCAGCTGGAGCTGCTGCAGAAGGCCGCCGACCTGGGACACACCCTGGCCGACAGCGACCTGACCGTGGAAGGGGAAAAAAGCTCCGTCCTGCAGGTACTGGCCAACCTGGCCGCCGGGGCCGCCCCTGCCCTGCGGCCGCAGCAGACGAGCGGCACGACGCCGCCCCCGGAAGGAGGACACGTTGCACGATGACCGGCTTTTCCCCGCCGGGGACCCTGCCCCCGCTTCTCCGGCACAGCAGCGCTGGCGGGCCGGACTGTGCCGGGCCGTGGACGGCCTCATGACCTCGGCGGAAGGGCGCGACCTGCTGCGCTGGCTGTTGCAGGCCGGGCTCTGCTTCACCGCCGCCTGTCCGGGCCCGGGGACCTCGGCCGGACAGATCTACTGGGAGGAGGGCCGCCGCCATGTGGGCGTGTCCGTGCTCCGCCTTTTGCAGGAGGCCGATCCCTCCCACCTGCCCCGACTTTTTTTGACACAGGAGGAAGACGATGCCCGAAACTGAAGCGATCTTTGACGAAGGCCGCATGGCCCCCCGGCCGGAAAGCGGCCTGTACGGCCTGCCTGCCGACGAGGGGGGGACGCCCCCCGCTACGCCCCTGCTGGGCAGCGGCCCGGAAGAAGGCCGGCCCGCCGCCCCCGGCCAGACCTCTGCCGGGGGGCAGGAAAAACAGCCCGCAGCCGATGACGCCGCCCGGCTGGAGGCCCATCTGCGCCAGACCGATGCCCTGCGCCGTGCCCGCTGGCAGCAGCAGGTGGAACAGTGGCGGCAGGAAGTGGCCGACGATCCGCAGCTGGGCGGCGAACATCTGGCCGCCACCGTGGCCCGGGCCCAGCTGGCCCTGGACCGCTTCGACACGGACAAGAGCATCGGCCGCCTGCTGGAAGAAAGCGGCTACGGCAATCACCCGGCCGTGCTGCGCTTCTTCAGCCGCCTGGCCGACAGCCTGCTGGAAGACAGCCTGCCCGGCAGCGAAGGCGGCGGCAGCCTGCCGCCCCTGGAAGAACGCATGTACGCGGGCTGGAGCTCGCAGCGATCCTGACCATGCAGGTCGCCAACCGGCACACGGCATTTTCCCCTTTCCGTCGTTTCGTACCGGGCCGCTGACGGCCCCTTCCCCACCACCTTTGCCAAGGAGACTTCATGTCCGCCACTCTGGGTTTTGTGGCCACGCTGGCCGAAATGGAACAGTTCTATCGCGGCGACAAGGCCGGCCAGATCATCGAGCTGATGAACAAGACCAACGACATCATGGATGACGTGCCCTGGATGGAGGCCAACCAGTCCGACGGCCACCTGACGCGCATCCGCACCGGCCTGCCCGCCGTATACTGGCGCCGCCTCTATCAGGGCACGCCGCCCGCCAAGTCCCAGTGGAGCCAGGTCAAGGAAGGTTGCGGCATCCTTGAGGCCATCATGGAACTGGATGTGGAAGAGATCCGCCTGTACGGCGACCGTGACCGCTCCTTCCGCATGAGCGAGGGCATCGCCTTTGCCGAGGCCATGCGCCAGAAGGTGGCCCGCACCCTGTTCTACGGCGACAGCAACCGCAACCCCGACGAATTCAACGGCCTGGCCATGCGTTACCCGGCCAGCGATGCCGAAAACGTGCTGGACGCCGGTGGCCGCGACGGCGGCTGCACCTCGCTCTGGCTGGTCTCCTGGGGGCCGCAGTCCGTGCACGGCATCTATCCCAAGGGCAGCCGCGGCGGCCTTTCCCACGAAGATCTCAAGACCTACATGGCGCAGGACGAGAACGGCCGCAAATATCAGGTCACGGGCGACAAATACAACTGGCGCTGCGGTCTGGCCGTACGCGACTGGCGCGGGGTGGTGCGCATCGCCAACGTGCCCGTGGCCGCACTGGGCAAGCGCAAGGGCGAGGAAGGTTTCGTGGATCTGCAGAAGCTGACCATCGAAGCCAAGAACCGCATGCCCCAGCATCTGCGCCAGAAAGCCGTCTGGTACGCCAACTCCGATGTGCTCACCGCGCTGGAACTCCAGAACTCCGACGCCGGGCAGGTGCAGCTGCACTACGGCGAATTCTTCGACGCCAAGGCCGTTCCCGTGCTGCACGGCCGCCCCGTGCGCCAGTGCGACGCCATCGCCTCGGACGAGGCTTCCATCTAGAGCCGTGCCCTTCCAAGGGGGGACCGCCCTGAGCTGCCGCTGCTGCCAGGATGCCGGGACCTTACGGCACGATCCCCGGGCGGATGCGCCGTCCGTGCAGCGGCGCTCCCCTTTCTCCGCCTCCACCGTGTCCCGGCGGCCCCCCGGTCGCCCTCCCCTCTGACTGCACGACCTGCGGCCGTCATACGTCCGCTCCCCATGCATTTTTTCAGGAAACAAGGAGTCCTCATGGCCATCATCGACAGTCATTGCATCCTTTTCGAAGGCCCGCTGAGTGCCGAAAGCACCGGCAAGGCCGTACCCCTCACGGCCCTGCGCCTGCCCGGCCGCATGGAGCCCATGCCGCTGCGCATCTCCGTGACCAGGGGGTTCGTCAAAGAACAGACCACCTCGCTGGCCCTGACCCTGCAGGAAGCCGACAGCGCCGAAGGCGAATGGCAGGACGTGCCCGGCGCTGCCATCACCGTCCAGGGGGCGGAACTGGGCGAGGGCGCCCGCCTGGGCTGGCGCTTCGTGCCCCAGGCCGTGCGCAAGAGCTGGCTGCGCCTCAAGCTGTCTCCGGCCGGGAGCGGCAGCCATGACGGGCACATCTTCGCGGCCCTGCTGCGCGAGGAAGACTTCCCCTACGAAAAGGAACTGCGCGTGCGCTAGTCCTTTTCCCGCACCGGGAGCGGCCGGGCCATCCCACAGCCCGGTCGCCGCACCGGAGACAGGATCATGCCCGCGACCGGCGGGCGACAGACCCCTCATTCATGGGGCGGGGCGGACGCTTGCCCCGCCCCCCTGCCCAACGTGAGGGAGCCCCTCCGTTCCCTTTTTCCCTGATGCCACCACAAGGAAGACATATGGAGACCCTGACCCAGATCGCCATCTGGAACCGGGCCCTGGGCTTTTTGGGCGCCCGCAGCATCGCCGCCGAGGATGAGAACACGCCCGAGGCCCTGCAATGCCGCCTGTACTGGGACAGTGCCCGGCGGCAGGCCCTGCGCGACTACCCCTGGGCCTTTGCCCAGCGCCGGGCCTGGCTGGCCCGGGTGGCCCTGCCCTCGGGCTTCGAGCAGGAATACCGCTTTGCCTACGCCCTGCCCGAGGCCTGCCTCAAAGCGCATGAGGTCCGGCACGAAGGCCTGCTGCCGCGCCCCTTCTGTCTGGCGCGGGATCCCGCCGGGGATGCCGCCATCCTGCTTACCAGCGCCAGCCGGGCCTTGCTGCTCTATACGGAAGACGTGCGCCACTGCCACCAGTTCGACGACCTTTTCGCCCACATGCTGGCCCGGAAGCTGGCCTGCCTGCTGGCGGCACCGCTGCTCAAGAGCAACAGCCAGAAGATCGCGGAGCTGGAACAGCTCTACAGCGCCAGCCTTCCCCAGGCCCGGCAGTCCGATGCCAGTGAGCGCCGTCCCCTGCCCCTGCCCGACAGCTGGTTGCAGGCCCGCTGACGGCCCGATACCCGCTCTTCACTGTATGGCGGCCTTCCCTGTCCGCCCCTTTTCCGGGAGTTCGCATGACCATGCCTTACAGTCCCGGCCGTGCCCTGTTCGAAGGCAACGGTACGGCCACGGATTTTCCTTTTTCCTTCAAAGTCTGGGGGACGGAACAACTGACCGTCACCCTGACCGGCCCCGACGGCAACAGCCGCCCGGCCAGCGGCTGGACCGCCCGCCTGAACGACGACGGCGGCAGCGTGACCTACCTCCACGAAGGCGCTCCCCTGCCCGCGGGCTGGAAACTGGCCATCACCCGCAACATGCCTTTTGAACAGCAGATCGACCTGGTGTCCGGGACCCGCTTCGATGCCGAAGTCATCGAGACAGGCCTCGACCGGGCCACGGCCGAACGCCAGCAGCTGCTGGAACAGCTCCAGCGGGCGGTCATCCTGCCCCCCACCAGCGACGAGACGCCCATCAAGATGGCCGAACAGCTCCTGCAGGCGGGAAAGACCGCCCAGGCCAGCGCCGCAGCTGCCCAGGCCAGCGAATCCGCAGCAGCGTCCAGCGCTTCGCAGTCCGCAGCCAGCGCACAGGCCGCAGCTGCCTCGGCAGAAGCCGCCGACCAAAGCCGGGCAGCGGCAGCCGCCAGTGCCGCCGACGCCTCCCAAAGCGCCACGGCAGCCCGCCAGAGCGCGGAGGCCGCGGCAGGGAGCGAGGACAGGGCCGCCCAGAGCGCCGCGTCCATCCTGGGATTGCAGGTGGAGGTGTCCACGCTCGATCCCGGACTGCCCGCCGGCGGCGACTACGACCCGGAGACCGGCATCCTGCATCTCGGCATCCCCAAGGGCGATTCCGGGGCGTCGGCCATCGCCACCCCTACCAGCCTGGGCAGCGTCATGCCCCAGACCGGCCACGAGGACGGCCTTGAACTCGAAACAGATGGGAAACTGCGCGTCCGCAAGGCCAGTGCTTCCCAGCGTGGCGGCGTGCTGGCCAGCACCACGGCGGCGGCCAACACCGTGCCCCAGGCCGGGGAAGACGGCACGCTGGACGCAAGCTGGGTGCCCAGACCTGACTGTTGGGACATGTTCCCGCCCTTCGTGCCCGTCCCCATCTGGGGCGCGACGCCGGGCGGCAGTGACGGACGCCGGGCCGTCATGCCCGGAGAAGAGCAGGCACGCGAAGAATGGATCCTCTGCGACGGCGGCAGCGACGGCAAGGACGGCACCGTGCCTGACCTGCGGGGCCGCTATGTCCGCGGTGCCAGCGAAGCCGAGCCCGAAGGCACGGAAGGCGGCAGCGAAGATGTCGCTGTGGATCTTTCCGGCAGTACCGGGGCCACGACGCTGAGTACAACGCAGATGCCCAGCCACACGCACCCGTTCTCTGCCGTCATATCGACTAAAGGACGGTATATGGAGAGCGGGAACCTATACGACAGCGGCAGTTCCAGTACTTCCGCAACGGGCGGCAACGGCTCCCACACGCATCCCCTGTCCGGCTCGGTATCCGGCACCCACACCGACCCGCATCTCGCCATGCACTTCTTCATCAAGGTGGTCTAGCATGAAAACACACGTCACCGTCATCCCGTCCGACGGCATCATCTCTGTGGACGGGGAAGTGCTGTTCCTGGACGGCATCACGTCCGAGACCTTCCACGCCCTCCAGTGGCACGATGGCGCGGGCCATGTGGAGCCCGGCGACGGACTGCCCAACGAGGAGCTTTCCACCGACGATTACGCCGGGCGCGTGGCCCCCTTCGTGGCCCTGTGGGAAGAAGAGAAGGCCCGTCTGGAAGAAGAGGCCAACCGCCCGCCCACTGACGAGGAGCTGGCCGCGCAGGCCGTAGCCGAGGCCAGGGCGCAGTCGCGCACCGCCCTCATGGCCAGGATGCAGGCGGATATGGTGCAGACGGGGGCGTTCGCCGCCGCCGAGTTCGCCACCTTCGCCAAAGCCGGACTGTTCACGGACTGGGCCGCCGGCCAGACATACGCCAAGGGCTACCGCTTGGCCCACAAGGGCATCGTCTATGAGGTGATGCAGGAGGTGACCGCGCTGGAGAACCAGCCCCCGGATGCCACCGGGATGCTGGCCGTGTACCGTCCGCTGTCCGTGGACCCGGAGACCGGTGAAGAGCCGGACGGCAGCCGGGAACATCCCTTCGCCTTCCTCTACGGCATGGATGTCACCAAGGACAGCTACTACAGCAACGAAGGCAAGCTCTGGCTGGCCAGGGCCGACATGCCCGCCTGCGTCTGGGTGCCGGGCACGGCGGGCCTGTGGCAGTGGGAAGAAGCAAGCGCGGCCTGAGCCCCGGCGGATGCGGGAACGGCCCATTTTCTTTGCAACGGATACCGGCCCCGGCACATGCCGTCACGGCCCGTGCCCGGAAGCATACGGGCTGGGACAGATGCGGCAACGTGAACACGAGCATCCTGCGTCTGGCCGATCCCATTCCCCATCCACGTCCTGTGATGCTGCCTTTTTCCCCACGATCCGGGACAGCTCCCACAGGCTTTTCCCTGGCTCCCCTGCCCCTCCCGCAACCTCCACCTTTTTCGAGGATCCATGCGCATAGCCCTGCACAACTTCACCGGCGGCGAGGTCTCCCCCATCCTGGCCGCCCGCTATGACCTTTCCCGTTACGGCAGTTCCGTGCAATGCATGGAGAACATGCTGCCCGGCCTGCACGGCGACGTGCGCCGCCGCCCCGGGACCCTGTTCCTGGGCAGCCTCGAAGACGAGGCCGTGCTCCTGCCTTTCAGCTTCAATGCTCTGGCGGAGCAGAACTTCGTGCTCGTCCTTTCGGGGAATGGCCTGAGCATCGCCGACATCCACGGCTTCGACCCGCAGGAAGGGAGCATCCCCCGGCTGTCCACCCCCTACGAGGCCCGGCATCTGCTGGAGATCTGCGCCGCCCAGGTGGGGGATACGGTCTATCTGGCCCACACGGCCTATCCGCTGCACAAGCTCGTCCGCAGTACGGACAGCGAGCCGGAGGCCCCCCTGCCGGAAAATGCCATCCGCAGCCACGGGTACCGCTGGACGCTGGAAGCCGTGGCCCTCAACAGCAGCCTGCCCGCTCCCCAAGCCCCCAGCTGTACGTTCGTACGCGGCAACAACGACGATGACGCCGGATTCGGCTACACGCTGCGCTACAAGATCGTGGCCGTGGACGCCAACGGCAAGCAGTCGCTGGCTTCGGAGGCGGGCAGCTGTAACGGCAAGCATCCTTCCGACTGGGTGGTGGGCAACCGCACGGACCTCTCCTGGACAGCCGTGGAAGGCGCCACGGAATACAATATCTACCGGGAGGAGGCCGGGTACTACGGATTCATCGGCGTCAGCAGCGGCACGACATTTTCGGACAACAACTATCAGGCAGACACCGCCGATACCCCGCGCGAGGACTGGGACCCGTTCGCCGACGGCAACAACCCGTCCGTGGTGGCCTTCCACCAGCAGCGCATGGTCCTGGCGGGCACACGCGACAGCCCGCAGGCCTTCTACCTTTCGCGCAGCGGGGACTTCGAGAACTTCCGCAAGTCCCGCCCCCTGCAGGACGACGATCCGGTGGAATACCTCATCGCGTCCGGCTCCATCGACACCATCGCCTGGGCGGCCAGCTTCGGGGACCTGCTGCTGGGCACCTCGGGCAGCGAATACATGGCCAGCGGCAACGGCAGTGCCATCACCCCGGGCAACATCACCATCACGGCCCAGTCCTACTGGGGCAGCGCGGGCCTTGCGCCCATCATCATCGGCAATGCCATCCTGCATGTGCAGCGCCACGGCGCCCATGTGCGCGACCTGTTCTATTCGCTGGAAAAAGACGGCTATGCGGGCAATGACCTTTCCATCCTGGCGCCGCATCTGTTCGAAGGGCACCGCCTGCGTCAGTGGGCCTACCAGCAGACGCCGGGATCCGTGCTCTGGATCGTGCGCGACGACGGCCTGCTGCTGGCTCTGACCTATCTCAAGGAGCACGACATCTGGGGCTGGAGCCGCCATCCAACGGCCGGAGAGGTGCTGTCCGTGTGCAGCATCTCCGGCCCGGACAGCGACGAACTGTTGCTGGTGGTCCGCCGCCGGGATGCGGACGGCGGCACCCGGTACTGTCTGGAACGTCTGGCCCCCCAGTGGCAGGACAGCGATCCTGTGGAGGAAGCTTTTTTTGTGGATTGCGGTCTGAGCCTTCACCGGGAAGCAGCGGTCAACGATGTGGACGGGCTCGACCATCTGGAAGGCCAGTCCCTGGCCGTGCTGGCGGACGGGAGCCCCGTGGAAGGCTGCGTAGTGCGACAGGGCCGCATCCGGCTGCCCTTTGCCGCCCGTATCGTCCAGGCAGGCCTGCCCTATGCTTCGGTCCTGTCGCCCCTGCCCGTGGAAGGCAACGGCGAATCCGGCAGCACGCTGGGACGGCAACGGGCGCTGGGCCGCTGCTGCCTGCGCCTGTACCGCAGCGTGGGCGGGCGCTACGGAGCCGGCCGCGACGAACTTTACGACATCCCCTTCCTGCCCCGGCGCTGGGATGAGGCCTGCCAACCTTTCAGCGGCGATGTGGATTTTTTGCCCGCCGGAGGGCACGGCCCCTCGGCCACCATCTGGCTGGTGCAGGAACGTCCCCTGCCCTTCCACCTGCTGGCCCTGAGCCTGGATGTGGAATTTGCGGAGATATGAACCAAGGAGAGAGCATGATCCATTGTCACTGTGAACCGCTCGAACGCCTGCTGCCGGAGCTGCCGCCCCTGTTGCAGGCCCACTGGGACGAGAGCGAGGCCGCCCTGTTCGGCCCGCAGGTCTACGCCCTGGACACGGAACGCTATGCCTGCTGGGAGCGGCTGGGCATGCTGCATGTGGTGACGGCCCGGGACAGCTCCGGCAGCCTGCAGGGCTACGCCGCCTTCACCCTGACGGATTGCCCGCACCGTCCGGGAAAACGTCTGGCCGCTCTGGATGGCCTGTATCTGGCACCGACCGCCCGCAAGGGCCTGGCCGTCCTGAAGCTGCTGCGTGCGGCCGAGGCCGGGCTCAGGGAACGCGGCGCGGACGTGGTCCAGTACAGTTCCCCGGCCTCCCGCCCCTGTGACGCCCTGTACCGCCACCTGGGGGCCCGCCATACGGAAAGCGTCTGGCACAAGGAGCTGCGCTGATGGCCGTGGCCAGCAGTACCGCGGCCCTGCTGGGGGCCGCCGTGACCCTTGCCAGCACCGCCGTGGGCACCTGGAGTGCCGTGAGCCGTCAGGAAGAGCAGCGCAAGCAGGCGGAATTCTCCGCCGACATGGCCCGGCGCAATGCGCAGATCGCTGAAGAGAATGCCCGCATGGCCGAAGAAGAAGCCCGGCAGACCCGGGCAGACAGTTACGACAAGGCGGTGCGCAAACGTCAGGAAACATCCCTGCTGGTCGGCAAACAGCGGGCACAGGCCGGGGCCTCGGGCGCGCAGATCGACAGCGGCAGCCATCTGGACAGTCAGCTCGACCTGCGGGAAAAAGGAGAACTTGATGCCCTGTCCATCGAAGAACAGGGCGAACGCGCGGCCTACAATCAGGAAGTCCAGGCCTGGAACCAGCGCAATGCCGCCCAGGGATCCCAGGCCCGGGAACGGCAGCTGCGCAGCAAAAGCAGCACGGACTATCTTTCCCTGAGCAAGACCCTGCTCAATGGCGCCGGACGCCTGGGCAACAACTTTGACCTGTTCTCGGGCCAGGGGCCGCGCCTGCCCTGAAGAAAATGGCGGAGGGGGTGAAACGGTTCCCGAGCGCTGCCTGATGCCGGAAGGGCGCGGGATGCCGGACAACCACAGCGACGCGCCAGCTGCGGGCTTGCCCGCTTTTCTTTGCCTGCTTTTCTGCCCGTCGTATCCGCATCCCGGCAGAGACGTCTTTCCAGGTCTTGCCTTGCCTGGAAAAGTCCTCCCCGCGACGGCCCTGCTCCTGAGGCATATTCCTTTGCAACGCAAAAGGCCCTCCCTTCACGAAGGGAGGGCCTTTTTTGCCCGGTATAAAAAAAGGGCCGCGGCATCTTGCCACGGCCCCGGGTATCCATACTGTAGCGGGCAGGCTACGTCAGGAAAGGACTAGAAGGTGTAGTTCAGTTCTTCGAAGTGGGCCTTGGGATGGGCACAGGCCGGGCACAGATCGGGAGCGTGGGTACCTTCCACCAGGCAACCGCAGTTGCGGCAGCGCCACACGGTGGCTTTTTCACGCATGAACATGCGGCCTTCCTTGATGTCCTTGGCCAGGGCCAGGAAGCGCTTTTCGTGGTAGGCTTCGGCCACGGCGATATTGCGCATCACAGCGGCAATCTCGGAGAAACCTTCCTTTTCGGCCACAGCGGCGAAGGAAGGATACATTTCCGTGTGCTCGTGGTTTTCACCGGCGGCGGAGGCCAGCAGGTTGGCTTCGGTGGCGCCGATGATGCCGGCAGGGAATGCACCCACGATCTCCACATCGCCGCCTTCGAGGAACTTGAACAGGCGCTTGGCGTGTTCCTTTTCCTGCAGGGCGGTTTCCTGGAAGATGTCGCGGACCAGGACGTAGCCATCGCTTTTGGCTTTGGCAGCAAAGAAGTCGTAACGGTTGCGGGCCTGAGATTCACCGGCAAAAGCGGTCAGGATGTTTTTCTCGGTCTGGGTACCTTTCAAAGATTTCATATGCTGTCTCCCGAGCCGTGGCTCTGTTGGTGTGCTTGTTGTTGAGGAGGTCTTGTTTCGTTCCCCGTTGAGCTATTGATAATAAATCTCATTAGCAAATGCAAGCACTTTTTCCATTTTCCCGAAAAAAATTATCGGGCTGCCTGCCATCTGCATAACGCCAAATCCATAAAAAAACAAGCATATTTATAATAACACATTGAAATCATTCGTATAGTTTTTATTCCCCTGTTTACAGGCCCGCAACAGCTGTGGCAAGCTTACGGCATGCAGCCCCTTTTCGCTCCTTCTTCCGTCCAGCTCCTCGATGGCGACCGCTCCGTCCTGTTCACTCTGGCAGACGGCAGCCGCCATGAGGCACGCCTCATCCCTTCCGCCCGGGCCCGGAATCTGCGCCTGCGCCTGTCCCCCGACAAGGGCCTGCTCCTGACCGTGCCTGCCGGCATCCCCGCCACGGCCTTGCCTGCCCTGCTCTTCTCGTTCCTGCCCTGGCTGGAACGTCATCTCCCTGCCTGCCCCGCGCCCGCTCCGCTCGTCTTGCCGGAAAAGCTTTTCCTTCCCCTGCGCGGTACGGCCCTGCAGATCATCTCCGACGGGCCGCTGTCCAAAGGCCGCCGCCAGGCCGCTTCCTGCACAGAGCCGCCGCTTTTGCTGCGCGCCGGCAGCAAACGTCTGCTGGCCCTTGTCCGGGATGAGGAACTCCGGCTCTATGCCGCTGCCACGCCGGAAGATGCCGCCCTGCTGCTGCGCCACTGGTGCCGCCGGCAGGCAGAAAAGCTGCTGCCCCCCTATCTGCAGCGGCTCGCCGGTCAGGGCGGCTTCACCGTCGCCCGGGTCACTGTCAGGGACCAGCGCCGCCGCTGGGGCAGCTGCAGTAGCCGTGACGGCGGCAGCATCAGCCTCAACTGGCGTGCCGTCCTGCTGCCCCTGTCCCTGCTGGAGCACCTGTGCTGGCACGAGCTGTGCCACCTGCATCATATGGATCATTCCCCGGCCTACCGGCAGACGCTGGCCCGCTTCTCTCCTGACTGGAAACTCCAGGAACGCCGCCTGACGGCCTTCTGGCGCGATCTGCCGGTCTGGGCACGCCCCTGCCCTTCACCTGCCCCGGACCAAGAGGCCGGGCGAACCGCTTTACAAGCTCAAGACAGCCCCGTATAGCCATTTGATGGACTGGGCATCATTTTTCATCTGCTTCACCGGCTGGACCCTGGGGGGAATCGTCAACGGTATCAGCGGACTGGGCGCGGGCATCTTCGCCCTGCCCATCGTCCTGCTGGTCACGGACATCAAGACGGCCTCCCTCATCACCTGCATCATCTGCATCCCGCTGCCTGCCATCCTGGGCTGGCAGTTCCGCCATTACTACCGCATGGCCGATCTTCCGCTGCTGCTCCTGGGCACCATCCCCGGCGCCCTGCTGGGTGTGGCCCTGCTGCCGCTCATCCCCGCGCGTGCCCTGCAGGTGGGCCTGGGGATCATGCTCATGGCCCACATGGTCTGGCACCTGCTGGCCCACCGGCCGGGGCCCCTGCATTCGCCCCGGCTCTGGGGCTCCGTCAGCGGAGCGCTGGCCGGTTTCATCCAGGCAGTGAGCGGCCTCGGCGGCCCGGCCATCGGCATGTATGCCCAGCTGGCCCACTGGGACAAGGACCGCACCCGCGGCAATATCAGCCTGTACTTTCTGGGGCTCTCCCTGCCTCTGGTCCTCATGCAATACCTGGCGGGCTATTACACCGGGCCCGTGCTCCAGGGCCTGATCCCCTGTCTGCTGGGCTGCGGCGTGGGCCTGGTCATCAGTTATCCCCTGGCACGCAAGATCGGCGAGGCCAGCTTCCAGCGCCTGCTGGCCATCGTCATCGGCCTGTCGGGCTTTTCCATCCTGACACGGGCCCTGCTGGACAGTTGAATCAGAACCACCCGCAAAGCGGGTGGTTTGCTCTGGCCCTGTAAGGGCCTGTTACCGGCTGCGCCTAAAGACGCTGGCTTTCACGCTGTTCAAGCCCAGTGCCCTTGCCGCCTTGGCTACCCCTTAAAGGGGTCTTGATATTCGCGTGATGTCAGCTTGTCTCTCATAATGTCGTGACGTTCCTGATCCTGGATATATTTTTTGGAGAGTATTGCTAAAAGAATGATAAAATATCTTCTCTTTGCCCGTTCACATGAAATCTGGCAAAGAGAGATATTGTGAGATCAACCATTCGCAAGGACCTTGAAACCACCTGAGATTTACGTTTGAAACGGGCAAACCAGTGTCTTTGGCGGGCATTATTTCGCTCAATTCGCACGGTTCCCCGTTTTCCTTGAATGAGGTCGTCCTCGGGTATTTCCCGTGGATATACTTTCCAGTTGTCGGTACAGAAGAACCAGACAGACCAACGGCGAAGCCTTGCCATCAATCTTGCAAGAGTGCTTTGGTCACGATTGCCACATTCCCAGTCAATGAGTTGACCGGTATCGCGACAATAAGCTTTCCAGAGCCATAGTTTGTTTTTTTTGAATGCAAATAGTGCCACATCTCATCAAGTTCTATGATGACAGCTTCCCCAGGAGAAGGCTTTTCATAAGTTTTTTCAGCGAAATCCCGGACCCAACGCATGACGGTCGATGTTGCAACTCCATAAATACATGCTATGGCATTAAACGAAAGGCCCAAAGTATAAAGCAGGATGGCCATTGCCTTTTCCGTTGCCGGTCGTCCTCTGGGAGTGTCACGGGTAAATTGAAAACCGCAGTCTTTGCAGCGAAATCTCTGACGCTCCAAGTGTCTTCCATTCTTCACAATCCGCTCTGACGCACATTTTGGACAGTATTGCATAAAGAACTCCTTAACTGGAGTATGCCATTATAACATTCTTTATGCAATACTCTCATTTTTTGATCGTTGCCTCATTAAGCCCCACCGTACTGACATAATATCCTTCGGCCCAAAATTTTCTGTTGCCAAACTTATATTTAAGGTTTGCGTGCTTATCGAATATCATCAACGAACTTTTCCCTTTCAGGTAGCCCATGAAATTTGCCACACTGATTTTAGGAGGAATGGACACCAGCATGTGGACATGATCCGGCATCAGATGCCCTTCCAGAATCTCAACCCCTTTATATTTGCAGAGGCATTGCAGAATTTCTTTTATACTTTCACGGAGCTGTGCGAAGATTATTTTTCTTCTATATTTTGGAGTAAAGACGATATGATACTTGCACAACCATTTCGTATGCGCTAGGCTATGAGCCTTGGTTCCCATAACAAAAACACCTTTCCGTTAATGTTGCGATGGGCTTGAACAACTTCATCGTAGCGGAAAGGTGTTTTTGTGTGTATAACGTATTGTCTCCACCCGCATAGCGGGTGGTTTTTTGTTTCGCGCCTGTCAGGCGCTCAACAGGCTAAAGCCCATAACGAAAAAAGGACGCCCCCAGGCGTCCTTTTTTATTGGCCAAAAACGGCAACCGTCAGGTTACGGCTCAAGTTTGCGCACGGCATCGGCCCGGCCGGCCACCACCAGCGTGTCGCCCTTGTGCAGCACGGTGAGCGCCGGCGGGACGAACTGGAAAGCGCGCTCGCCTGCCGGACGGATGCCCATGACCATGACCCCGAAGGACTGGATCAGGTTCAGGTCCACCAGCGTGCGCCCGTGCCAGTTGTCGACGCGCAGCTCCTGGATGGCGATGCCGCCGTATTTGGGGATCAGGTCCAGCATGCCCGGATGGCACAGCTGGTGCGCGGCCATGACGGCGGCTTCCATCTCGGGCACGATGGCCCTGTCCACATGCAGGCGCTGCAGGATCTTTTTGTGTTCCTCGTTGGAGGCCTTGACCCAGATCTTGGGGCCGCCCAGCTCCTGGACGTTGAGCGTGATGCTCAGGGACTGTTCCACCCCTTCGCCCACGCTGATGACCACCCAGTCCAGATCCTGCACATGCAGGGAGCGCAGGACGCTCAGACTGGTGGCGTCGGCCTTGTAGACCGTATCCAGCAGCTCTTCGGCCAGCTGCACACGGGCATCGGACATGTCGATGCCGATGACCGTATGGCCCATGGAAGCCAGAGTCGTGGCCATGCGCAGGCCGAATTTCCCCAGACCGATGATGCCGATTTCCAAAGTTTTCTCTGCCATGCAGGCTCCTTGTCACGATGGCGCCGATGCCGCCCGCGGGGGCGGCTTCGGGAACAGCCGCAGACACGGTCTTGGCCGCGTCCTTTCAAAACTATCCTTCTCCGGTGTTACCCCACGGGCAGCTGGCTTTCCGCGTAGGCATAGGCCTTTTTGGGCTGCAGGCTGCGCAGGGCCAGCAGCAGGGAGAGCAGCCCCACACGACCGGCGAACATGTTGAATATCAGGATGCACTTGCCTTCACTGGTCAGCTGCGGAGTCAGGTTCACGCTCAGCCCCACGGTGCCCTGCGCCGAGACCACCTCGAACAGCAAATTGACGAAGGCCATGCTTTGTCCCTCGACCCGGTGCAGGATGCCGTTTTCCGTGATGGTCAGCAAAAAAACGGAAAAGAAGATGCTCAGCGTATACAGCAAAAAGAGCGTCAGGGCCCGCGTCAGGTTCTCCGGCGGCACGCCCCGCTTGTGGAAAACGATCTGGCGATCCCCGCGCACCTGGGCCACCACATAGCCCACCAGCAGGCGGAAGGTCACGATCTTGATACCGCCGGCGCACGACCCCGGTCCGCCGCCGATGAACATCAGGACCATCAGGACCATCAGGCTCGCGTGGCTCCAGTTGGCCATGTCCACCATATTGAAACCGGCGGTTCGGGCGGAGATGGAGTGGAACAGCGAGATCAGGAACAGATGGAGGCCGTCCCCCACCAGATCCTCGTTGCCGGCGCGACGCCACTCCACCACGAAGATCAGCAGCGCCCCGGCCACGATGAGGAACAGGCTGGTATTGATGACCAGGCGGCTCAGACGGCTCAGACGCGTCACCGGTGCCAGACGCCCCCGGCTCAGGATGCCCAGGCATTCCCGCAGCACGCCGAAACCGATGCCCCCCAGGACGATGCAGATGCAGATGACCGTGCAGACCAGGCCGTCTTCCCGGAAGGCGACCATATTGTCCGGCGCCAGAGCGAAACCGGCGTTGCAGAAGGCCGAGACCGCATGGAACAGGGCACTGAAGGGAGAAAAGAACACCGGATCATGCAGGAACAGCACCAGCGCGGCCAGCAGCTCCACGCCCAGGACGATGCACACGACCTGCAGGAGGAACTGCCCCATATTGAAATCCCCGCCCAGCAGGGCCTGGCTCACGGCCTCGCGGCTGGTGAAGGGCACCTGCTTGCGCCACAGGAGAAAGATCAGGCTGGTATAGGTCATGACGCCCAGACCGCCCACCTGGATGAGGACCAGCATCACGCCCTGTCCCACAGGGCTCAGCACCTGGCTGATGTCCACCGGGGACAGGCCGGTCACACAGACTGCGGAAGTAGACAGGAACGCAGCATCCACCACGGAGAGGGAAGCTCCTTCGCCATGACAGACGGGCAGGCACAGGGCCAGTGTCCCCAGCAGGATCATGGCCGCAAAGGAGATGGCCGGCCATGTCAGGGGAGTGAGATAACGTTTACGCTGCATGCTCTCCTCTGGGCTCAGGACGCATCATCCGTCCGGCAGACGGCCTCCGCATGAACAGCGAAAGCCAGGCCGCCCGGCGCCCTGAGCAGACATCGGTCCCGGCCTGCCGCCATCCTGAAGAAACGGTCGCTGCAGCCGGGCGATGACGCCTGACCCTAGTCCAGCTGCCCGCCTATTGCAAGCCGCGCCTCCGGGGGCGTACTTTACAGCCGGAGCAAAGCCCGCTACAGTGCCCGCCAGCTAGGGGAGCCGTGAACGGCAGTTGCACGGCTGAGAGTGGGATAGTCCCAGACCCTGTGAACCTGACGCAGTTCGCACTGCCGTAGGGAAGCTGAGCCGCACCCGCGAAAGACAGGTTGTGGCTTTTTTTGCGCCCTGCGTCCAAACCCAAGGATGCAAACCCATGTCTTCCATCCTCTCCCGTAACGCCGCCCTGCGCGGCCTTCTCGACCAGCATCTGGCCGCCCTTTCCCAGGAAGAGGGCCTTGCCCCTGAAACCATCACCAGCGCCATCGAAGCCGGCAGCATGGTCCTGCTGGGCAATCCCGCCCACGCGGGCCTGGCGCCCATCGTCGTGGGCCAGCCTTCCCGCATCAAGGTCAACGCCAATATCGGCACCTCGCCGCTGTGCAACTGTCTGCACACCGAAAAACGCAAGCTGGCCGTGGCCCTGGAAGCCGGGGCCGATACGGTCATGGATCTTTCCATCGCCGGTGATCTGGATGCCATCCGTACCGGCATGCTGGCTGCCTGCCCGCGCCCGCTGGGCACGGTGCCCATGTATTCCGTGGGCCAGCAGATCCTGGACAATGACCGGGACATCGCCAGCATGCAGCCTGACGACCTGTTCGCCGAGATCGAAAAACAGGCCCGCCAGGGCGTGGACTTCATGACCGTGCACTGCGGTCTGACCAAGCGCGGCGCGGAAATGGCCGTCAAGCAGGACCGCGTCATGGGCGTCGTCTCCCGTGGCGGCTCCATGCTGGCCCGCTGGATGCTGGAAAACGGCAAAGAAAATCCCCTGCTGGAATATTTCGACCGTCTCATCGACGTGTGCCGCCAGTTCAACGTCACCCTGTCCCTGGGCGACGGCCTGCGCCCCGGTGCCGGTGTGGATGCCGGTGATGCCGCCCAGTGGGAAGAAGTCATCACCCTGGGCCGTCTGGCCAAGTATGCTCTGGAACAGGGCGTGCAGTGCATGATCGAAGGCCCCGGCCATGTGCCCATGAATCAGGTCCGCACCCAGATCCAGGGCATCAAGCGCCTGACCAACAACGCTCCCCTCTATGTCCTCGGCCCCTTGTGCTGCGACAGCGCCCCGGGCTACGACCATATCGCCGGTGCCATCGGCGGCGCCCTGGGCGTGGAAGCCGGTGTGGACTTCCTCTGCTATCTGACCCCGGCCGAACATCTGACCCTGCCCAATGAAGAAGATGTCCGCGCCGGTGTCATGGCCTCGCGCGTGGCTGCCCATGTGGGCGAAGTAGCCCTGGGCCGCGAACGTGCCGTGCGCCGCGAAGCCACCATGAACGCCGGCCGTAAGGCCCTGGACTGGGACATGATGCGCGAAGCCGCTCTTGATCCCCAGCAGCTGGACAAGCGCCGCGAAGACCACAAGCATGAAGATGTCTGCGCCATGTGCGGCAAATTCTGCGCCGTGAAGATGCTCAAGGACCAGAAAAAAGACTAGGAAAACCTTTGGAGGGGGAGGGGCCCCCTTTTCCTTGAGGAAAAAGATTCCCTCCCCCTCGTCCCCTCCTTCCCCCAAAACCGCTCATCAAGACTGCCTGCATCACAGGCAGTCTTTTTTTATGGCTGGCGCAAGTTGAGGGATGTTCCTGTCTGGAAAAAATTCTGCCCCATCAACAGCCGGCAGGAGGAAGGACGCCTTGAAAAGGCTTGATGGTCCATAAAATACCATCATGCGCTTTCCGTACCAGGCCCGGGAATTCGCAAAACTATTCCGCTGGATATCGATGGCAACACCGATGCCTTACAATATTTTCGATTTGAGCCTCTTCACAGCCAAGGCAACCCCATTCCCATCCATGCACAGGCCCGCTGGCAAAAGGCAGACCCACCGACGAAAGTTTTTGGAAGGGAGGGGCGCGGGGAGGGAGAACCTTTTTCCAAAAAGGTTTCCCTCCCCGCAAGCTGTTCTCTCTTCAAATCTTCAAGCGTCTGCCTGCCGTCCCCGAAACAAAAAAATCCCCGGCGGAGCGGGGACAAAAAAGACCCCCTCGCGCTGAGAGCTGCAAGGGGGTCTCGAACAATCTTTGGCAGCGGCCTACTTTCCCACATGACGTTATGCAGTATCATCGGCGATGGAGAGCTTAACTTCCGAGTTCGGAATGGGGTCGGGTGTACCCTCTCCTCTATGGCTACCAAAGAAATTTGGCAAATTTATTGAAACAGGGATGGAAGGTTTTTCGAAAAAACAAGACGCACGGGCTATTAGTACTGGTCAGCTCCACCCCTCACAGGGCTTCCACCTCCAGCCTATCAACGAGGTCGTCTACCTCGGCCCTTCAGGACTTGCGTCAGGGAGAACTTATCTTAAGGCAGGCTTCCCGCTTAGATGCTTTCAGCGGTTATCCCTTCCACACATAGCTACCCTGCTGTGCCGTTGGCACGACAACAGGTCCACCAGTGGTGTGTCCATCCCGGTCCTCTCGTACTAGGGACAGGCCCTTTCAATTCTCCTACGCCCACAGAAGATAGGGACCAAACTGTCTCACGACGTTTTAAACCCAGCTCGCGTACCACTTTAAACGGCGAACAGCCGTACCCTTGGGACCTGCTTCAGCCCCAGGATGTGATGAGCCGACATCGAGGTGCCAAACCGCATCGTCGATGTGAACTCTTGGATGCGATCAGCCTGTTATCCCCGGCGTACCTTTTATCCAATGAGCGATGACCCTTCCATTCGGGATCACCGGATCACTAACACCTACTTTCGTACCTGCTCGAGATGTCTCTCTTGCAGTCAAGCTCCCTTTTGCGTTTGCACTCGACGGCTGGTTTCCAATCAGCCTGAGGGAACCTTTGCATGCCTCCGTTACATTTTGGGAGGCGACCGCCCCAGTCAAACTACCCACCAGACACTGTCCTCCTACCGGATCACGGCAAGGAGTTAGGGACCTGAACAAACAAGGGTGGTATTTCAACGATGGCTCCCTCCATACTGGCGTACAGAGTTCACAGCCTCCCACCTATGCTACACATGCAGGCTCAAATCCCAATGTCAAGCTATAGTAAAGGTGCACAGGGTCTTTCCGTCTTTCTGCGGGTACACGGCATTTTCACCGCGACTTCAATTTCACCGAGTCTCTGGCCGAGACAGTGTGGAGATCGTTACGCCATTCGTGCAGGTCGGAACTTACCCGACAAGGAATTTCGCTACCTTAGGACCGTTATAGTTACGGCCGCCGTTTACTGGGGCTTCAATTCGGAGCTTCGCTTGCGCTGACTCCTCCTTTTAACCTTCCAGCACCGGGCAGGCGTCAGTCCGTATACGTCGTCTATACGACTTGGCACAGACCTATGTTTTTAGTAAACAGTCGCCACCACCATTTCTCTGCGGCTTTTCAGGGCTCGACAGAGTGAATCGCTTCACCCTAAAAAGCACCCCTTCTTCCGAAGGTACGGGGTTATTTTGCCGAGTTCCTTGGCCAGAGTTCTCTCGAGCGCCTTGGATTATTCATCCCACCCACCTGAGTTGGTTTCCGGTACGGTTTGCGTGT